>JANPHH010000585.1:0-5831 GCA_031424375.1 Chthoniobacter sp.
GGATAGGAAGACCGGGCGAACAGCGGGGCGGCAAGAAGGCAAAGAAGCAGACGGATCATCCATTTCATAGGGGGCGGTGAATGGACGCTCCGCGGTTCAGGGAGAATGGCTTTTGCGTCGGGTTCATTTCGAGTGAGGCTAGGATCGCGGGAGCGGGTGTCAAAGGCGCTTTCCGAGCGGTGGCGCTGGTCCAGCCAGGTCCGGCTGCCAGGAAATGGGTGTTCGCGCCCGCCACACTGCGGACGGCCAGAGCGGCGATGCGGCGGCTCACGGTGACGACCATCTCGTAATAGATCGGCACCGTGGCCTTGTCGGCGACGGTTCAAATCAACGAGGCTAACGAACCGGGCTGAACGCTGGCACCAGGATACTGAGCAAGGATTTGGCCTTTGAGGCTCCGTAGAAAATTGGCGGGGCCGAACTCAGGCAACAAGATTCGATGATTCGGTTTCTTCCCGTGGATTGACTCATCTGTGACGATGAACGCACCGGCATCGTAAAGGCGCGCGCCCACACTTTGTTTCATGAATATCTTGCAGCGCTCGGCGTAGGACGGGCCTTCAAACGTCTCGACTCCATCGCTTCCGGCCATCCGAAAAGGAGGCATGGTGAGAAAGTGAGGTTGCTTGATTCGAACGGGGTTTCCGTCTGAATCTGGCTGGTATTTGCCGACGAAGAGATAGCCGAGCCACGGGCGCGGCTGTTGGCGTTCAAAGCCCGAGTGACCGTAAGTCACCCAGAAGTCGTGAGCATTGCCGATACTCTCTTCGAGCCGGTTGTTCTGATTGTTGCCGATACTTTTGTCCTGCGATTTGAACTCCACTGCGGCATAGAGCACTGGGCCAGCCGCATCACCTTTCGCAGGATGAAAGCGGCTGTTTGCCAAGACGATCAAATCCCAGTTCTTGGACGGGCGAAAATAGGACGGAAGGATTGAAGGCGTGGTGGAAAGATGGCCACCGGCAAAGATGTGGGCCGGGTTTACTCCCAGCCCGACCAGAAAATCTCGAATGGTGGCCGCAAATCCATCCATGGTTTTGCCATGAAGGTTCACATCGCGTGTGCCTCCCTGGCTCTTCTTGGATTTCGCGGTGCTCTTCGAGCTCCACCAATGTTTGACGGCGTTGTGAAAGAGTTCTGTTTCTGCTGGCATAGTCAAAGTGGGAGGGAATCAATCTGGTAGGCTTCCAAGGCAGCGCGCGTTGCAAGTGCTACGTCTTGCATGTCGAAGGCTTGCCGGAGAGTCTCAGCGAGTTCGCGAGAGATGTTCTCTGGGGCTGGCACACGGATTCGACGGAGGTATTGAGCCTGAAAGCGCAGGAACCCGCCCCGCATCCGAACGCCATAGCAATGAATGAAAAACTCGCCCACCGCTGACATGAGCAGCCCGCCAAGCACGCGCAGGTCCCACGTTTCCGAAGTGATCCAGTAGAGGTTGTGCTGCGGATAGGTTTCGCCGAGGTCGAGCGTCGGGAGGAGTCGGTCTTTGATGTCCGCGATGTAGAGTTTTTGCTTCGCAAAGAGCCGCAGGTTCACCCGGTCAATCGTCTTGTGCCATTGCAACGGGCGCTCCTTTGCCGTGTGCCTGCTCGTCAGCAGATCATAGTGCGGCCTCAGATAAGCCTCGAAGCGCGGATAGGCTTGAAGATCGATCAGACCTTGCTCGTTCCACGGGTTTACGAGGTAGCGCCCCGACCACGCCACTCTCCCCGCTTTCAAGTCCGACGCCATGGCGAGCGGGAGCAGGCGATCGGGCTCAATGTCCGGTCGCTCATCCGTGATGAAAACCCGGTCCGCGCCGGTTGCTACGCCAATGCCAATTTGGGTTCCGGTGGCTTTGCTTTCCAGGGGCAGGCACGTCGCTTCGAGACGTTTGAGAAGTTGCAACGCTTCGAGTGATGAGCACGGCCAAGGCTCGCTGCCGCGGAACCAGTCTGGAAAACGCGCCACTCGTAAAATGCTGCTGGAACGTGCTTCGCTGAGCAGGCTTTCCACTTCCTCGCGGCTCGCCTTCTCAATCCCGGGAAGAGCCTTGGCGACGACGACGGGGCCTTGTTTCTCCTGCGCGATAATCGTGACCGCAGGATAAGCCGAAACGTCGGTCTCGAAGGCGGCGACATCATGCGCCTCAATCACGCAGCGGACATTGTAGCCTTCCGTCGTGATGAACTCGCGCAGGGCACTGCCGTAATCATTGAGCATCCAGCGGTCGGCGCAGATGTAGGCGCACACTCCACCCGGTTTGAGTTGCAGGAGCGCGGCTTGGTAAAACGCCACGTAAACATCCGCCCGGCCCCGCATGGCGCTAAAGCCACTGCGATAGAACGCAGCTTTGTGCTCCGGGATTTCTTCCAGCCGGATGTAAGGCGGATTGCCGATGACGAAATCGGCGATGGGGAAAGCGAGAGAAGCCTCGAGGAAATCATCGATTCGAATCCAGCTCCGCGCCAGCGAGGCAGCGGTCGGGCCGGAAATGCCGAGTTCAAGGAGCGTAGAGCAGACGACTCCGATGGCCTTCTCGGCTGCACCGGGATCGATCTCAAACGCGCCGATCGCATGGGCGGCCTGCTCAACGGGAATGCCGTGGAGGCGGCAAGATTGAACCAGCCGGCGAACCATGCCCTGAAGAAAAGCCCCGTCTCCTGCTGAGGGCTCCAAAGCAACGAGGCGAGCAAGAGGGCGCTCTGGCAAATACCCGGCCAGATCAAGGATGAGTTCCACCATCCACGGTTTGGTGTAAATGACGCCGGCCACGCGCGGCGGAACTAGATCGATGACGGCGGTGCTCACAAAACTGAAATTCTGTCGGGTGAATTGCGCATGGTGCGGCCCCAGCTCTGGCCACAATCGGAGTTTAACCGATTGAAGTCGCTCACGCGATGGGCAAAAGATTCGACAGAATGCACGCCCATGACACCCAGTATCCGGGACAACAGCAGGGTAGCGTCTTCGACGATGGATTCGTTGAGGCTCATTTCATGTAAGCGCTACGGATGGTATTTGTCGTCACGCTTGTCGAAGGCAGGCCGGGTGCCTTCCAAGATGTCCACAATCTTGCCGTTAATCATCGGGTCTTCGATTGAGCCGCTGATGTAGTTCACCGAATTTTCATGGTCCTTCTGCATCTCCGCGCAAATGATCTGTTCCGCATCGCAAACTACCGCGAGGTTTGGATTGTGCGTCACCATCACAATCTGGCGCCGCTTCTTCGCGTCTTTGATGCAAGGCACCAGAGTCTTGTAAACCGTCTGGTTGTCCAAGTTCTCCTCGGGTTGGTCGATGACCAGCGGAATGTCGTCTTGGTCAACAAGGAGGTAGAAGATCAGAAGCAGATTCCCTCGCTCGCCCGGTGACAATTGCTCAAGCCCTTTCCCGTCCCACTGAAGGTTGTAGATCGGGGAAAGGAACCCAAGTGAGAACACGAAATCGTAAATCTCCTGGACGGTCACGCCTTGCCGCAGTTGATCCTTCACCAGAAGTGCTTTCCCATCACGCTCGGCCATCTTGGCGAAAAGCGCCTTTGTGAAACGAAGGGTCCCAAGGGGCGAATCAAAGTTGGCGTTGTCGAGGAGTCTTTTCATTTCAGCCGCGCCCTCCTCGTCGCCCATGAAGGGACCGACTTTGCGGCGGTTGAGTCGCCCGAGAAAAGCATCCGAGAATCCGCTCTCGGCCATCGAGACGTTGAACGTGAGTTGGAACCGCTCGCTCGCCGCGAGCGGGTGCTGCTTAAGGAAATTCTGAACCGCACCGAAATAGGTCTCGTAGTAGGCCCGCAGCTTCTGTTTCTCCCGGAAGATTTCGAGCAGTTTGCGATTGCGCTGCTTGCGCAACGTTTTCACATAAGCGGGGAGACCATCCAAATCACTCAACTGCTTTTGCAGGTATTTGATCGAGCCTAGCGAGTCGGCCGTGCCAATTATCTTAGCTTTCGCAGCCTCCCACTCTTTCAACACTTGCAGGTATGCTTGGTAAGCCCGTTGTGGTGCGCTCAGTTTCGCCTGGAGAGCTTCTATCGCTGCAACCACTGCCTTGCGCTTGAACTCGGGTCCACCGTTTGTTTCTGGCGAGAGCTTCTGTGCAATCGTCGCGCGTTCCGCAACTTGAGCGCCGAGCAGCACGTTGATTGGGGCCGGGTCAATCTTGAGTGTGACTACGTCGGCGGCAGCAATACCCAGTTCGTCGAAATCCTGTTTCGCCTCAGCGAGGAACGCTTCGACATGGCGCTCCAAGTTCTTGAGTTTACCAACAAGTTTCTCAGCCGTTGAATGCTTCTTTGCCGCCGCCAAATCGCCTGCTCGAAGAGCGGCGATTTCGAGTTCGAGGGCTTTCAGTTCCGCCTGTTTCTTTTCCAACTCTTCCGTCGCGGCCTTCGATTGCTGCTGCGCCGCTGGATCGGCGTCTGGTTTCTGAACCTCCGCCGGGCGAGTGGCGGTGTGAGCATCGAGTTCCCGGTTCTTTTCCGCCAGTTGCGATTCGATAGCCCTTCTGTGTTGGGGCAAGGTCCGTTCCTCGGTGGCAACAATGAGGGTATTGCACTCCTGAAGTTTGGCCACGAACTGAGCGATTGCCTGATTTGTCTCTTCGCTCCGATGGGTGAGTAATTCATCGAGCGTTCCAAATCCGAGTCGTTCCACTTCCGGCACATGGGAGAAGATTACCTGCTGGAGTTCGTTATAGAATCGGCCTCCCTTTCCGGCGGCGATTTCGTTGCAGATGTCCTCAAGGTAGCTTTGCGGGATATATTTCACTTTCTCGACCGCGTCCGCGCTTGGATTAACGTCGAGACTTGGGACGGTATCCGCAGTTCCATCTGCCCACGTTAGGGAAGCGTTGAACTGACGAGATTTGTTATTCTTTGACCGGCGAAACTTCTCAGGTGTCAGGAAACTGAATGCCTCATGTCGCGGCGTGCTTCCCAATAATCCTAGGATGTCGGAGAGAGCACTCTTGCCGCTTCCCTTGTTCCCAATCACGGCCACCAATTCGTCATTCAGCGGGAGCGCGCAATCGAACCATTTCTCGGTTGTCGTTGCCGCCGCGAGTTTCCGAATCTCCACCTCCCGTGCTACACGCGTTGCGCGCCGTGACGCCCTGGCGACACTCGGCGGAATGTCGCCTAGATAGACGCGATCCTCGGGTTCATGAATAATCTGGCGGAGACCTTTGAACGTCGGGTCTGCCTTGATCCAGCATGGTTCCGCTACTCCGTAGGCACGGATGTCGTGGTTGTCCGAGAATACACAGACTGGAAGTCGAACACCGATGATCGGAAACACGATCTTGTCGTAGTCAGTAGAATCCGAGGCGCGACCGACTTCCAAAACATCGACGCTTTCTCGTAGAAGATCGGTTTTAAGCTGCTGCTTGTAGAGTTCTGAGTTCTTGATCCCTTCGATCGTGTTCGCTTTTTGGCCGGCGTGGACTGTAACGATTCCGCCAAGCTCTCGGATCAGTTTTGCGCTTTCTCGGAAATCCACGTAAACGCGGTCGTTCCCTTTGCGCTGAACGTCGGCTTCGGTGATTCCAAGCCCTGCGGAGACTTTTGTCCAAGTGTCCGTGATGTCGCAGTCCTCGGGGAAAATGCCGATCATGTGGACTAGCGAACTGCCGCCAAGCTCGGTCCGAAGCTCGATGCCCGGAAAGATCGTCAATCGTCCTGCTGCCAATGCCTGCATTGCTTTGATGCGATCTACGTCCATGACGTGGTGGTCCGTAACTGCAAATGCACCGACGTTCGCACTGACCATCTTTTCCACGATTTGTTCGTTCGTCGCCCCCTTGAATTGGTAGTCGTAGGAAGCGGGCGTGTGAAAATGGAGATCCCATTTTCT
>JANPHH010000586.1:0-8912 GCA_031424375.1 Chthoniobacter sp.
GTTTGCCTGGGCCGCACGCTTCCGCCGCCTCGGTCGCGACTACGAGAGGTTATCCTCTTCCCTCGCCGGCCTCCATTGGCTGGCCTTCGTGACTCTTTCACTTAACTCACTCTTCCGCTAAAGTGCATGACACGCTCTAGCTTTGCAAAGCTACCTGATGCGAACCTCCAAGGCGCATTTCTTGGCAATACGATACTCGCTTTCGCGAACCTCCAGAGGGCAAATATGATGGGTGCTAACCTTAGCAGCTCGGATGTCGCAATCGCAAAGCTTGGTGGAGCAAACCTCTGCAGGGCGAACCTTTCAGGCACAGACTTTACCGAGTCCGAACTGACCGGCGCAAATCTTAGTGGAGCGCACCTTGGCCTCACAATTTTCGCCCGCACGAATCTGGATCAGGCAGATTTTCACGGGACGGAGATGAGCGGCACCAAGTTTAGCGATTGTGACCTCAGCCAAGTAAAAGGCCTCGATTCGGTGATACACAAAGGTCCTTCAACCATCGGGCTCGACACGATCTACAAGTCCAAAGGCAAAATCCCGGTCAGTTTCCTCCAAGGGTGTGGCGTGCCGGAGACCTTCATCACGCAAATGCAGTCTCTCGTCGGCGCGGAAGACGGCATCCAGTTCTACTCCTGCTTCATCTCCTACAACTCCAAGGACGAGGAGTTTGCTCGCCGGCTGCATGGGCGGATGCGCGATGCGCACCTGCGCGTCTGGTTTGCGCCGGAGGACATCCAGGGCGGCCAGAAGCTGCACGAGCAGATCGAGACGGCGATCCGCGTTTACGACAAGCTGCTCATCGTGCTCTCCGAGGCGAGCCTGCAAAGCGAATGGGTGATGACCGAGCTGCGCAAGGCGCGCAAAGCCGAGCGCCAGAGCGGCCAGCGCAAGCTCTTCCCCGTGCGGCTGGTGGACATGGAGACGCTGCGCGACTGGGAGTGCTTCGATGCCGACAGCGGCAAGGACCTCGCTGTCGAACTGCGCGAATACTTCATCCCCGACTTCTCGCACTGGAAGGAGCACGACCCCTTCGATGCCGCCTTCGCCCGCCTGCTCAAAGACCTGCGCGCAGACGAAGCGGCGAAGTAGTCCAGGTTTGATTGTGGCCCCGCTGCGCTCGACCGGCGCTACTTCCGGGCCGCCTCCCGCTTCAGCCGGGAGAGGAGCTGGTAGAAGCGGATCGTGTCGCGCACCGGGTGGATCTTACTGACTTCGTCGCCGTAGACGGTGCTCACGGGCACGGCGCTGATGCGGCAGTCCTGGCGGGCGACGATGGCGAGCATCTCGGTCTCGAAGTCGTAGCGGGTGCTGGGCGCGGCGAGCAAGGCGGAGGCGAGATTGCGCCGGAGCATGCGAAAACCGCACTGGGTGTCGGGGATCGGCTGGCCGCAGACGCGGCTGATTTGCGCGGACATGAAGCGATTCGTCAGCTTCCGCACAAAGGGCATGGTGCGGACATCGGCCATGCGGTTGCCGAGGATCATGGCGGCGCCGGTGCGGTTGGCTTCTTCGATGAAGCGCGGGATTTCTTCGGGGAGATGCTGGCCGTCGCCGTCGAGGATGAGGATGTATTCGACGCGGTCGCGGGCGGAGAGGGAACGAAGGCCGGCTTTGATCGCGGCGCCTTTGCCCTGGTTCGGTTCCTGGCGATGGACTTCGACGCGGGCGGCGCGGGCTTCGTCGGAGGTGCGATCGGTGGAGCCGTCGTCGATGACGAGCACGGTGTCGAGCTGGGCGGCAGTGCGGGTGGCGACGTCGCGGATGTGTTTCTCCTCGAAGTAGCAGGGGATGAGCGCGGCGACGTTGGTGCGGTCGATCATGTGGGCTGGGCGCGAAGCTAGGGGCGTGCCGAGTGGGGAGACAAGCTACGATCCTGCAAAGAGCGGGCACACGCTGTGCAACCGGGCCGCAGGGCGGATACGAATCCCGGTTTGCGCCCGCATTCCGATCGCGGCATCGTGGGCGGCACGTCTTTCTCCCGCATGCCCGCCACGACCGAAGCCTCTCCGTTTCCCGCCCGCCACACCGCACCGCGCGGGCCCCGCTCCACCAAGTGGCGCTGGCTCTTGATCCTGACGGTGGTGGCGATCCTCGGAACGGCGACCTATCGGGTGATGCAGGGCGGCGTCGAGGCGGCGTCGAGGCCGGGCGAGGGGAGGGGAGTGATGCCGCCGGTGCCGGTGATTGCGGGCGTGGCGGAGGCCAGGGATGTGCCGATCTACCTCGACGGATTGGGCACGGCGCAGGCGCTGAATACGGTGACGCTGCGGGCGCGCGTGGATGGGGAGATCAAGAAGGTCGCCTTCACCGAGGGCCAGGATGTGAAAGCGGGCGATCTTTTGGTGGAGATCGATGCGGCGCCCTACCGGGCGGCCTACGATCAGGCGGTGGCGAAGCGCGGGCAGGATGAGGCGCAGCTCGCGAATGCGCAGGCGGATCTCGATCGCTACAAGGATCTCGCGGGCAAGCGGGTGATTTCCTCGCAGCAGCTCGATACGCAGAAGGCGCTCGCGCGGCAGTACGCGGCGATGGTGAAGGCCGACGAAGCGGCGGTGGCGAGCGCCAAGGTGCAGCTCGATTACACGCGCGTGGTCTCGCCGATCGATGGCCGCACCGGCATCCGGCTCGTGGATCAGGGCAATGTGGTGCGCGCCAGTGATCAGACGGGGCTGGCGGTGATCGCGCAGATCCAGCCGATCGCGCTCGTCTTCACTTTGCCGGAGCAAAATCTCAGTGCGCTCGACAAGGAGGCCGCGGCAGGCGGAAATCTCCCGGTGCTCGCGGTGGATCGCGATAACAAGACGGTGCTGGAGGAAGGCCGGCTCGCGGTGATCGACAACCAGATCGATACGACGACCGGCACGATCCGCTTGAAAGCAGTGTTTCCGAACGAGCACCTGAAGCTGTGGCCGGGGCAGTTTATCAATGCGCGGCTGCTGCTCGCCGTCCGCAAGGGCGCGGTGGTGGTGCGGTCTTCGGTGGTGCAGCGCGGGCCGCAGGGCGCGTTCGTTTTTGTGATCAAGCCGGACGAAACCGTGGAGATGCGGCCGGTGAAAGTGGGGCCGACCGAGCAGGGGCAGGCGATCATCGAGGAGGGCTTGGAAGCCGGTGAGCGGGTGGTGGTGGACGGTCATTACAAATTGCAGCCGGGCTCGAAGGTGAAGGCGAAATGAGAAAGCGAAATTCCAAATCCCAAACTCCAAGCTCCAAACAATCGGAAGGAAATTTGTGAAACGAGAAAACGGTCCGCAGCCGTTTCCTGATTTCATTTCATTCGTTCTGATTGTTTGGAGTTTGGAATTTGGAGTTTGGAATTTCCCCCGCCCGTGAGCCTCTCCGAGCCCTTCATCCGCCGCCCCGTCGCCACCTCGCTGCTCATGGCGGGGCTGATCATCGTGGGGTTGCTCGGCTATTCGCTGCTGCCGATTTCCGCCCTGCCGGCGGTCGATTTCCCCACGATCCAGGTCACGGCGCAGTATCCCGGCGCGAGTCCGGAGGTGATGACCGCGACGGTGACGACGCCGCTCGAACGGCAGTTCGGCCAGATCAGCGGGCTGACGCTGATGACCTCGGTGAGTTCGTTCGGGAACACCGCGATCACGCTGCAATTCAACCTCGATCGCGACATCGACTCCGCCGCGCAGGATGTTCAGGCGGCGATCAATAATGCGGGCGGCGTGCTGCCGAAGGATCTGCCCAACCCGCCCGTCTACGCGAAGGTCAATCCCGCCGATCAGCCGATCCTTTCCCTCGCGCTCACCTCCGACACGCTGCCGCTGGAGAAGGTGAACGATCTCGCCGACACAGTGCTGCTGCAAAAGCTCAGCGAGGTGACGGGCGTGGGGCTCGTGACGATCGGCGGGAATCAGAAACCCGCGGTCCGCGTTCGGATCAATCCGGCGGCGATTTCTTCGCTCGGACTCGGGCTCGAGGATGTGCGGCTCGCGCTGGTCCAAAACAATCTGAACCAGCCGAAGGGCAGCTTCGACGGTGCGCGGCAGTCGTTCGCCATCGGCGCCAACGATCAAATCTTCACCGCCGCACAATTCCGCGACATCGTGATCACCTACCGCAACGGCGCGCCGGTGCGGCTCGGCGATCTCGGCGAGGTGGTGGACAATGTGGAGAATGTGCGAATCGGCGCGTGGGTCGGTGGAAAGCCAGCCGTGGTCCTGGACATCCAGCGCCAGCCGGGTGCGAACATCATCGAGACCGCGGAGCGGATCAAAAAGCTGCTACCGAAGCTGCGCGCGTCGCTCCCGCCGCCGGTGAAAGTGGACCTCCTCGCGGATCGCACCGAGACGATCCGCGCGTCGGTTCACGACGTGCAGTTCACGCTCATCCTCACGATGGCGCTCGTCGTCATGGTGATCTTCCTTTTCCTCCGAAAGCTCTGGGCGACGGTGACCCCGAGCGTCGCACTGCCGCTCGCGATCATCGGCACTTTCGGCGTGATGAAGCTGCTGGGTTACAGCCTGGACAATCTCTCGCTCATGGCACTGACCATCGCCACCGGCTTCGTGGTGGATGACGCGATCGTGATGATCGAAAACATCGTGCGCCACATCGAGATGGGTAAGAGCCCGATGGACGCCGCTCTCGCCGGAGCAAAGGAGATCGGCTTCACGATCGTCTCGCTCACCGTCTCGCTGATCGCGGTTTTCATCCCGCTGCTTTTCATGACGGGCATCGTGGGCCGGCTTTTCCGCGAGTTTGCCGTGACCCTCAGCGTCGCCGTCGCGATGTCCGCCGTGGTGTCGCTTACCCTCACGCCGATGATGTGCGCGCGGCTGCTCAAGCCGGAGCGGAAGGACGAGAAGCACGGACGTTTCTTCGCCTTCACCGAGGGCCTGTGGGAGCTCCTGCTCCGCGGCTATGATCGCAGCCTGCAGTGGGTGCTGCGGCATCAGTTCTTCACGCTCATGGTCGCGGTGGCAACGCTGGTCGCCACGATCGTGCTCTATCTCATCGTGCCGAAGGGGCTGCTCCCGCAGCAGGACACCGGCTTCATCGTCGGCGTCACGGATTCCGCGCAGTCCATTTCGTTTCAGGCGATGACTCAGCGGCAGCGCGAGATTGCGGAGATCGTGCAGCGCGATCCGGAGGTCGCGACGGTCGCGTCGTTCGTCGGCGCCGGTGCGGTGAATTCGACGGTCAACGCCGGTCGGCTCTACATCGCGCTGCGGCCGCGCTCCGAGCGCGCGGCCGGCGCGGGCGCGATCATCGAGCGGCTGCGCGCGGCCACCCGCAATGTCGAGGGCATCTCACTCTACATGCAGGCCGTGCAGGACGTGCAGATCGACAGCCGGGTGAGCCGCACGCAGTTCCAGTATACGCTGCAGAGTGCGGATGAAGCGGAGCTCGCCGCGTGGGCGCCGCGGCTCGTGGAGAAGCTGCGCGGCCTGCCCGAACTGACGGACGTGGCGAGCGATCAGCAGACCGGCGGACTCCAGATCAATGTCGAGATCGACCGCGAACAGGCCGCCCGTTTCAACCTGACCGCGCAGGCGATCGACGACACGCTCTACAGCGCCTTCGGCCAGCGCCAGGTCTCGATCATCTTCACCCAACTCAACCAGTATCGCGTGATCCTCGAAGTGCAGCCGGGCTTCCAACTCACGCCGGATGCGCTGGAGACGATCCATGTGAAATCCTCCACCGGACAGGCCGTGCCGCTGAGCAGCGTGGCCACGCTCAAGACCGTCACCGCACCGCTCGCGGTCAATCATCAGGGCCAGTTTCCGGCAGTGACGATTTCCTTCAATCTCAGCGCCGGCACCGCGCTCGGCCATGCGGTGGAGGCGCTCCAGCGCGCGCAGCGCGAGATCGAGTGGCCGGATACGATCGAGACAAATTTCGCCGGCAGCGCCGCCGAATTCCGCACCTCGCTGAAGAGCCAGCCCTGGCTGCTGCTCGCGGCGATCGTGGTCATCTACATCGTCCTCGGCGTGCTCTACGAGAGCTACATCCACCCGATCACGATCCTCTCCAGCCTGCCCTCCGCGGGCGTCGGCGCGCTGCTCGCGCTCCTCGTCACCGGCACCGATCTTTCGCTCATCGCGCTCATCGGCATCATTCTGCTCATCGGCATCGTGAAGAAGAACGCGATCATGATGATCGACTTTGCGCTCGAGGCGGAACGGGAAGGCGCCGCGCCGGAGAAGTCGATCTACGACGCCTGCCTGCTGCGGTTTCGTCCGATCATGATGACCACCTTCGCCGCGCTCTTTGGCGCGCTGCCGCTGGCATTGCAAAGCGGCAGCGGCTCCGAGCTGCGCAAGCCGATGGGCATCGCGATCGTCGGTGGATTGCTGCTCTCGCAGTTCATCACGCTCCACACCACGCCGGTGATCTACCTTTATCTCGATCGTTTCGCCCGCCGCTTTGGGAGACCGGCATCCTGCCCGAGAGCTACGGGCAAGATGCCCTTCGCGACCGGCAGGATGCCTGTCCCACAATGAATATTTGCGAGCCTTTTATCCGGCGGCCGGTGGCGACTACGCTGCTTTCGGTCGGGCTCTTCATCCTCGGCATCGTCGCGTATCACTTCCTGCCAGTCGCTCCGATCCCCCGGGTGGATTTCCCGGTGATTTCGGTGAACGCGAACCTCCCCGGTGCCGATCCGGAGACGGTGGCGTCTTCGCTCGCCGCGCCGCTCGAAAAGCGGCTCGGGCAGATCGCCGGTGTCACCGAACTCACGTCCACGAGCACGCTCGGTGGCACGTCGATCAATGTGCAGTTCGACCTCGACCGCAAAGTCGACGCGGCGGCTCGTGACGTACAGGCGGCGATCAATGCCGCCGCGAATGATCTCCCGCTCAATCTTCCCAAGCCTCCCGATTACAAAAAATCCAATCCCGCCGACGCACCGATCATGGTGCTGGCGATGACTTCCGAGACGCGTTCGCCGAGCGAGGTCTTCGAACTCGCCGACGAGATTGTTGGTCAGCGGTTCAGCCAGGTGGAAGGCGTGAGCCAGGTCCTGATCGGCGGCTCTGCGAAATCGGCCGTGCGCGTGCAGGTGAATCCGGCCGCGCTCGCTTCCGCCGGCATGAGCCTCGATGACGTGCGCGCTTTCCTCGGCGCGACCAGTGTCAACGCGCCGAAGGGCAGCGTGGACGGCGAGGAGGCGTCCTACACGATCTACAGCAACGGGCAGTTGGTCCGTGCTGAAGACTACCGCGATCTCGTCCTCACGCAGAAGAACGGGACGCCGATCAAACTCAGCGCGCTCGCCGATGTGGTGAACGGCGTGGAAAACACGCGCACCGGGGGCTGGAATGGGATCAAGTCCGCCGTCCTGCTCATTGTTTTCAAACAGCCCGATGCCAACGTCATCGAGACCGTCGATCGCATTCGCGCCGTGCTCCCGCAGACGACGAAATGGCTTCCGCCGAGTGTGAAAGTGGAAGTGCTCAGTGACCGCACGCGGACGATCCGCGCATCCGTTGCAGAGGTTCAGTTTTCCCTGCTCCTGAGCATCGCGCTGGTCGTCATGGTGGTGTTCCTGTTTCTCCGCCGGTTCTGGCCGACTTTTATCGCCAGCGTCACGGTGCCCCTCGCGCTCGCGGGCACCTTCGCCGTCATGTATCTGCTCGACTACTCGCTCGACAATCTCTCCCTCATGGCGCTGACCATCTCGGTCGGTTTCGTGGTCGATGACGCGATCGTGGTCATTGAGAATGTGTTCCGCTTCGTGGAGAAGGGTGACCCCTCGATGGAAGCGGCACTGAAAGGCGCCCGGCAGATTGGCTTCACGGTCGTCTCGATGAGCCTCTCACTCATCGCGGTCTTCATTCCGCTGCTCTTTATGGGCGGGCTCGTTGGCCGGCTTTTCCACGAGTTTTCGGTGACGCTGAGCGCGGCGATTCTCGTCTCGGCCGTCATCTCGCTCACGCTCACGCCGATGCTCTGTTCGCGTTTCCTCCAGCGCGAGGCGGCGCTCCCGCCGCCGAATCTCATTGCTCGCGCGAGCACGCGGGTTTTCGACTGGATGCTGGGGCTCTATGCCGTCGGCTTGAAGTGGGTGCTGCGCCACCAGATCGTGATGCTCGTGGTCACGGTGCTGACCATCGTCGCTACGGTCTGGCTCTACGGCGTGGTGCCCAAGGGCTTCTTCCCACAGCAGGACACCGGCATGCTTTCCGGTGTGACGGAGGGTGCGCAGGACATTTCGTTCGGCGCCATGGTGAAGCTGCAACAACGGGTCGTGGAAATCATCCTGCAGGACCCCGATGTCGCGACGGTCGGCGCATTCATCGGGGGAGGTTTCGGCAGCTCCACGGTGAACAATGGCCGCCTCTTCATCGCGCTCAAAGCGAGGGAGGAGCGGCAGTCACGCGCCGAGGAAATCATCGGCCGTCTCCGCCAGAAAACGGCGGGCGTGCAGGGCATCTCGCTTTTCATGCAAGCCATGCAGGATCTCCGCGTGGGCGCGCGCGGCAGCAAGGCGCAGTATCAGTATTCCCTCCAGACCGGGAGCCTCGACGACCTCAACCAATGGACGCCGAAACTTCTCGCGAAGCTGCGCACGCTACCCGAACTGCGCGACGTGACCACGGACCAGCAAACCCGGGGCTTGCAGGCCAATGTGGTCATCGATCGCGACGCCGCGGCGCGACTCGGCGTGAACCCGCAGATGATCGACGAGACGCTCTACAACGCCTTCGGCCAGCGGCAGGTTTCGACTATCTACAAGCGCTACAACCAGCATCACGTCGTGCTCGAAGTGGACCCGCGGTATCAAGAGGACCCCACGTCGCTGGAGAAGATTTTCGTGAAATCGAATACCGGCCGACAGGTCCCGCTCGCCAGCGTCGCCCGCTTTTCGACCACCAATACCGCGCTGTCCGTGAATCATCAGGGCCAGTTTCCAGCCGTCACCATTTCGTTCAACCTGCGCCCCGGCG
>JANPHH010000587.1:0-3697 GCA_031424375.1 Chthoniobacter sp.
GTTTGCCTGGGCCGCACGCTTCCGCCGCCTCGGTCGCGACTACGAGAGGTTATCCTCTTCCCTCGCCGGCCTCCATTGGCTGGCCTTCGTGACTCTTTCACTTAACTCACTCTTCCGCTAAAGTGCATGACACGCTCTAAGAGGCAGAGGAAGATTTCAGCAGTGGCGTTTCCTTCTTCTTCCGGAAAATCTGCCGCGCGTCGGCGATCGACACGCCCTCGATAAAATAGGAGATCGCCGCCTTTCCCATCGTGTAAGTGCCGGCGCCCGCGACGGCGCCGGAGATCGCGTTTCCCCAGATCGGCACGAACTTCGCCGCGGCCCGCGCCGTCTCGCGCAAGACGAGTCCGGCGCCGATGTTCGCCCCGAGCGCGGCGATGAATTCGCCCGCAAGCTTCGGGCTCCATTCGCGACCGCTGATGTGCATCACCCCGGCGACCATCGACGCCTGCAACGAGGTGAGAATGGGAAAATCCGCGAGCGGAATCGGCTGCGCTCCGATCGCCGCACAGATCGCGGTCACGGATTTCACCACCACCTGCGCGATCTGCTTTTGCAGCGCGCGGTTGCCGGAGAGCCGCGCCATCTCGAGCTGGGCTTCGCCGGGCAGTTCGATCGCGATGAGTTCCGCCATCCGCTCGATCTCCACCGCCGTCGTCATCGCGAGCGTACCGACCATTCGGTCGCTCAGCGGTTGCCGCGCGTGCAGTGCCGCATGCAGTTGTTGCCGCGACGCTTCCGCATCCGGCACCGCGCCCGCGAGGACGCCGAGGAGCCGCGGCTTCACCCCCGCGTGCTGGCTGTGGGCAAAGGCGAGGATCTCCTGCGCGTGGTCGGCATCCTCTACGGTCGGCGCGCCCGAGCCGAGAAACACAAAAAGATCCGGCGCCTCCGCAGCGAGCGCCGCCCGGAGCATATTCAGCGAGACGGGCCGCCGCGCATCGAGCAGCCGCAGCGTGCCGCGGCCGGTACGGCCGATCTCCTGCCACGCGCCGTCGCTGAGATTCTCCTCACCCGGCTGCAAGACCTCGGCACCGAAGAGCGCATTGACCAGCGGCACCTTGCCCGCGCCCGCCGCGCCGAGCAGCACGAGCCGCGGCGCACGCTGGAGCAGGAAGAGCGTCTTGATCGGCGTGATCTCGCGCAGGATCGGCTGCTGCAGCGAAGCGGGCAGACGGTGGACGAGCGCTTCGAGCTTTTCGTAGGCGGAGAGGAAAGTGCTGGGCTTCATCGAAATGGGGCAAAGTTGAATCGCTCGCGGGACACAAGATGAATGCATCCTTGTCCCTCGCCAACTCCCGCACGGTCAGTTTACCGCGCCGGGTCCTCGGCAAGCGGCTGGCGGATCTGCACGCGCCTCTCCCCCCAGCCCAGCATCGCCGCAGTCTCCCGCGCAAACTGCCACGGCTGCGCATCGTCCGCGTAAATCGCCACCGTTGCCCGCTCCGCAGCGAGCGCCGCGGCCTGCGGTAGATCGAGATGGCGCAGCACGTTCAGGTACGTCGGCCCGTCGCGATGCGAGGCCGGGAGCGCGTGAAGATCGAGCCGCTTCACCTCCGGGATGAAGAGCGACGCGTAGAGCGTGTTCGCCGCCATCGCGTTCTGCGATTGCAACCACAGCGGCACCTTCCCCATTCCCGCGACGCTTCGCAGCACCGCGGCCGCGATTTGAATGTCCCAGGCCTGCCCGCTCTCCAGCGACTCGCCGAGCAACAGGCAGCGCCGCTTCAGGTGCGTTTGTTTCGTTTTGGAGAGCGCCGCCCAGCTTTGCAGCCCCGCTCCGCGCGGCGCGACGTAGGCCATGCCCCACTTCGAATTGAGCAACATCTCGCGCTCCTCCTTGTACTGATCCGCCGCCGGTTTCGCGTCGGGAAACTGCGCGGGAAACGCCACCGCCGCGAGCGCGCTAAAGTCCTTCCACGCCGCATCGTCGAGCACATTGAGGACGACGAGATCGAGCTGCTCCGCGGGCAATCCTTCGCGCTGCAAAATCCACAAGCGAAGCGGCATCCCGGCTTCGCTTTCGAACTCGACGGTCGTCATTTGCAATCCATCCGCCACGAGCACCGCAGGCTTCACCGCGAGAAGCTTCGCCGCCGCCCCCGGCCACGCGCGGAAGCAGTCGCTCTTCAGCGCGCGCATCCATTCATCGCGCCGCGCCGTCCAGTCTTCCGCCGACTTCACCGCCGCGGGCGCCGGCGCTCCAGGGACAAAAAACTCGTCGACCGTGGTGACTCGCTCATCCTTCGGCAGTTCGGTGAAAACCCGCAGCTCGCGCGGCTCGTGCATCTTTTTCGCCGGCTCGTCGATCAGATCCATGCGATCCGCGCCTTTCAGCCAGCGGTTCATCCAATTGAACGCGCCGAAGTTCAGCGGCTGCGTGTCTTTGTGCGGGCCTTCGGCAATGTGCAGGCCCACGTGGTCCTCCTTGCCGAGCGTGCGATAGAGCGCGCGGGTGCGGTTGAAGATCTCGACCACGCCATCGAGCGGGAAGATGGAATCCGAATCCGTATTCGCGATCAGCAGCGGGCGTGGTGCGATCAGCGCCGCCACGCGGTCGAAGTCCCAGCGCTCCGTGTTGACCATGAACATGCAGTCGCAGTGCCCCTCGATCGCGCCGTCGAGCACGTGATTTTTCAGCGTCGTGATCCCCGCCGTGGGCACCGCCACTTTCACCCGCTCATCAAGGGCCGCGATCCACCAGGAATATGCGCCGCCCCCCGAGCGGCCGGTCACCCCGAACTTCGTCTTTTCCACCTCCGGCCGCGTCTCGAGGTAGTCCAGCGCGCGAATACCATTCCACGCATCCACGCCCGCCGGCGTGTAACCGCGCGCCGGCCACCACCAGCGATCTTTCGAATACGTCCCGTGATGTTCGCCGCGGATTTCCCCGAGCTCGATCGTGTCGATGATCAGGCACACATAGCCATGCCGCGCGAACCACGAACCGTGGTGCTGGTACCCCGTCTTGTTCCCCATGCTCACGCCGCCCTCGACCACATTCGAATGGCCGCACACGTAGAGAATGGTGGGCAACGGCGCGGTCACTTTCTCCGGTCGGTAAAGATCGCCCGTCACGTAGAGCCCGGGGAGCGATTGAAAGTGCAGCTTCTCCACCACGTAACCCTCGCCCTGCACCGTGCCAGTGATCACCGGCAGCAGATCCCCGCGCGCCGGCCACGGATCGAGCCCGAGCATGCGCTGAAGCTGCCGCCGCATTTCCGCCTGCTTCGCGGGCCAGTTTTCGGGGGTGATCTCTTTGCGCCAATCCTCGCGCGAAAGCTCCGCGACGCGACGCTGGAAGTAGGCGTCGAACGGCGGGGGAATCAACTCGCGCGGTTCGCGCGGCGACTGGGCCGTGGCGATCGAGGCGAGTGCGAAATACGAAAGAAGCAGGGACCGGGGAGACATGTTTCCGAGGAGACGCGCGAGGCGGGGGAATCTTGGGTGCGTAGGTGGCCGCCGTTGATAGGGAAGCGCCTCCCCGCGCGAGCAGATGGCCGGACGCCATGCGTCCAAACCACCTGTCATCCTGAGCGAAGCGGAGGCGGGCCAGCGGGCGGAGCGGAGTCGAAGGACCTCTAAGAGGGAATACCGGAATCAAAGACAGCGTGTCATCCCGAGCGAAATGAAGGGAGCCTGAGCGACCAGAATGAAGTCGAGGGACCTCGGAATGCAGAATGATACATGATCCTCC
>JANPHH010000588.1:0-3337 GCA_031424375.1 Chthoniobacter sp.
CGGCGATCACGCCGGAGTTGCGCACGCCGAAGCGTTCGCCCGCCATGCCGCGCAGATACAGTTCGCCGCCGGTCGCGCCGTAGAGCGCGACGTTGCCCGCGATGATGTTGTCCTCGGCCACGAAGGTGGCGGCGGGCGACGGGTAGATGATGATCTTGCCGCCGCTCATGCCCTTGCCCACGTAGTCGTTGGCGTCGCCTTCGATCTCCAGCGTCATGCCTTTGGGAATGAACGCGCCGAAGCTCTGGCCAGCGCTGCCTTTGAAATGCAGCTTCACCGTGTCGTCTGGCAGTCCGTGCCAATGGCGCTTCGTGATTTCGTTGCCGACGATCGTGCCGACCACGCGGTTGACGTTGGTGATCGGTAGGTCGGAAACCTCGACCTTCTCGCCGCGTTCGACCGCGGGTTTGCAGAGGTCGAGCAGCTTGGTGATGTCCATCGACTTGGCGATGCCGTGATCCTGCGTTTCGGTGCAGAAGCGGCCGATTTCCGGTCCGACGTTCGGCGAGTAAAGCAGGTTCGTGAAGTCGAGGCCCTTGGCTTTCCAGTGATCGACTGCGGTGCGCGGTTCGATGACATCGGTGCGGCCGACCATTTCGTTCAGCGTGCGGAAGCCAAGTTCGGCCATGAGTTCGCGCACTTCCTGGGCGATAAACTTCATGAAGTTCACCGTATGCGCGGGATCGCCGGTGAAGTTCGCGCGCAGCACCGGGTCCTGCGTGGCCACGCCGACCGGGCAGGTATTCAAATGGCAGACGCGCATCATGATGCAGCCGAGCGTGACGAGCGGCGCGGTGGCGAAGCCGAACTCCTCGGCGCCGAGCAGCGCGGCGACGATCACGTCCCGGCCGGTCTTCATCTGGCCATCCGCCTCGACGACGATGCGGCTGCGGAGATTGTTCAGCACGAGCGTCTGGTGAGTTTCGGCGAGGCCGAGTTCCCACGGGATGCCCGCGTGTTTGATCGAAGTCTGCGGCGATGCGCCGGTGCCGCCATCGAATCCGGAGATGAGCACCACGTCGGAATGCGCCTTGGCCACGCCGGCGGCGATGGTGCCGACGCCGACTTCGGAGACGAGTTTCACGCTGATCCGCGCTTCACGGTTTGCGTTCTTCAAGTCGTGGATGAGTTCCGCGAGATCCTCGATGGAATAAATGTCGTGGTGCGGCGGCGGCGAGATCAGGCCCACGCCCGGCGTCGATCCGCGCACTTTCGCAATCCAAGGATACACCTTCGAGCCGGGGAGCTGTCCGCCTTCGCCAGGCTTCGCGCCCTGCGCCATCTTGATCTGAATCTCCCTCGCTTGCGAAAGATACAGGCTGGTCACGCCGAAGCGCCCCGATGCGACCTGCTTGATCGCGCTGTTCTTCGAGTCGCCCTGCTCGTTCGTCCAAGTGTAGCGATCGGGATCTTCGCCGCCCTCGCCGGTGTTCGATTTGCCGCCTACGCGGTTCATCGCGATGGCGAGCGCCTCGTGCGCTTCGCTGGAGATCGAGCCGTAGCTCATCGCGCCCGTTTTGAAGCGCTTGAGGATCGCGTCGATCGTCTCGACTTCCTCGATCGGCACGGGCGTCTGCTTCCTAAAACCGAGCATGCCGCGCAGAGTGAACTGCTTCTTCCCCTGCTCATTCACGAGCGAGGAGTATTGCTTAAAGAGCTCGAAGCTGCCGGTGCGGACAGCCTTTTGCAGCGTATGAATGGTCTGCGGGCTGAAGAGGTGCGCCTCGCCTTCCTTGCGCCACTGGTATTCGCCGCCCACGTCGAGCGTGTGCCCATTGACCTGACGATCGGGATAAGCGTGCGAATGCCGCTGGATGGACTCGCGGGTGATCACTTCGAGATCCGCGCCTTCGATGCGGGTGGAAGTGCCCGTGAAATACTTGCCCACGACGGCCTGATTCAATCCCACGGCTTCGAAGATCTGCGCGCCGCGATAGCTCTGCATCGTGGAGATACCGATCTTCGACGCCACCTTGATCACGCCCTTCGTCGCCGCCTTGATGAAGTTCTTCACCGCGGTCTTGTGATCGACCTTCACGAGCATGCCCTGGCGGATCATGTCGTCGAGGGTCTCGAAGGCGAGGTAGGGATTGATCGCGCCACAGCCGTAGCCGATGAGCAACGAGAAGTGATGCACCTCGCGCGGTTCGCCGGATTCCAGAACGAGGTCAGCGCGGGTGCGCGAACCCTGGCGGATGAGATGATGATGCAGACCGGATACCGCGAGCAGCGCGGGGATTGGCGCGTTCAGTTTGTTCACGCCGCGATCGGAGAGAATGAGGATATTTACTCCGCGGCCGATCGCCACGTCGGCGGCGGCGCAGAGTTCGGCCATCGCCTTTTCCAGACCGGCGGCGCCTTCCCGCGGGTTGAAGAGCGTCGGGAGCGTCGCGGATTTGAACTCTCCTTCCGCCACGTGTTTCAGCTTCGCCAGTTCCTCGTTGCTGAGGATCGGCGACTTCAGCTCGATCAGGTGACAGCTCTCCGGCTCGGCTTTGAGCAGGTTGCGCTCGGCGCCGATGGTCGTGACCGGCGAGGTGATGATCTCCTCGCGGATACAGTCGATCGGCGGATTCGTGACCTGCGCGAAGAGCTGCTGAAAGTAGTCGTAGAGCAGCTTCGAGCGGTCGGAGAGCACCGCGAGCGGAGTATCCGTACCCATCGAACCGATCGCCTCCACGCCGTCGCGCGCCATCGGCACCATGAGCATGCGGAGGTCTTCGAAGGTGTAACCAAACGCCTGCTGACGCTGCATCACGGTGGCGTGATCGGGCACGGCGACTTCCGGCGCGTCTTTCACGGTGCCGAGTTGCACGAGGTGTTTGTTCAGCCATTCACGATACGGCTGCTCCTTGGCGATCTTCGTCTTGATCTCGTCGTCGGCCACGATGCGGCCTTCCTTGATATTGACGAGGAACATCCGGCCCGGCTGGAGCCGTCCTTTCGAGAGCACATTCTCCGGCTCCACCGGCAGCACGCCGGCTTCCGAGGCCATGATGACCAGGTCGTCCTTCGTCACATAATAACGCGAGGGCCGCAGACCATTCCGGTCCAGCGTGGCCCCCATCATCGTGCCATCGGTGAAAGCGACCGACGCCGGTCCATCCCACGGCTCCATGAGGCACGAGTGGTATTCGTAAAATGCCTTCTTCTCGTCGCTCATCGACTCATGCCCCGCCCACGGCTCCGGGATCATCATCATCATCGCGTGCGGCAACGAGCGACCGCCCATCACGAGCAACTCGAGCACGTTGTCGAACATCGCCGAGTCCGACCCATTCGGATTCACGATCGGCAGGATCTTCTTGATGTCGTCGCCAAAAAGCGGACTCGCGAG
>JANPHH010000589.1:0-7382 GCA_031424375.1 Chthoniobacter sp.
CCGTGAAGTTGACAGGGGCTGCACCGGAACCCCCTGAAAACTGTCATCCCGAGCGGAAGGGAGGGCGCCTGGGCGACCAAAATGAAGTCGAGGGACCTCGGAATGCAGAATCATCCATGATGCGCTTGTCCATCCACCCGCCTCCGCTTCTCCCCTCCTCCTCCTTGGCCCTCGGGCAGCTCCGCTGCCAACGAACCTGCCGGATGTCCAAAGCCATGCGGAGTCGCACGCCCCCTCAAGGAGCGGCGAAGTCCACTTCGCCGAGCCACCCCTGGCGCAAAGCGCCACTTCAAAACTGTGGACGCCTCCCACACCGCGCGGTTCTGCGGCGAACTGGAGTTCGCCGCTCCTTGTCCGCCCGCCGCTTCATCCCGCCCAAAAAAATCACGCCCGCGTGTTCGGTCCCTCCTCTGAAACGCCTACTCGAACTCCACCCGATACGCCCGCAGCGTGCTCCCCGTCTGCCGTTGGTAGGAGCTCAGCGCCTTGTTGTAATCCGCCCGCGCCCTCAACTCCGCCGCTTCGGCTCGGGCGAGCTTCTCCTGCAATTCCAACACCTCGAAGGTCGTCCCCGTCCCCGCCCGCAGCCGCTCTTCACCGGCGTCGAGAGTCTGCCGGGCGAGGACGCGGGCTTCCATATTCGAAGCGATGCGCAGCTCGGACGTCACGACTTCGCCCGAGGCGTTGTCCACATCCACGATGATCTGCTGCTCGAGTTCATTGAGCATCATGAGCTGTTTGGCCGCCTCGAGCTGGGCTTGGTTGTATGCCCCGCGGGCCGCGCGGTTGCCCAGTGGGATGCTGAAAATCACGCCTGCGGTCCATTCCGTACGATCCCGCTGCCCCACGCGGGAGACACTGCTGCCGAAATCATTTTCCAATCCGAGCAGCCCGAGGCTGCCGGTGAGGTCGATCCGCGGCAGGAGCTGGTTCTTGCGGAAGGCGACGCGGATGTGCTGCTGCTCGAGTTCGAGCAGCGCCTGCCGGTAGTCCGGCCGCAGCGCCAGCGCGTCGGCCACGCCTTTCGGCACGTCCGGGAGGAACTTCGGCGAAGGCGGCGGGGTGATTTCCACGCTCGTGCCGAGCATGGTCATCATGTCCGCGGTCACGAGCTGCTTGAGAAGGTTTTCGCTCTCCTGCACCCGGCGCATGGAGAGCAGCACGGCTTCCTCGCGTGCCGCCACACCTGCGCGGGCCTCGATCACGTCGAGCGATGATTTCACACCGATCGCCGTCCGCGCCTCATTGTCCGCGAGAAGCTGTCGCGCCAGCCCCCGCGAGCGTTCGTCAACGTGGAGTTGCTCGATCGCGAGCTGGAGGTCGCTGTAGACGAAGACCGTCCGGTCGATCACCTCGATGATCCGCTTCCGAAGCTGCCATTCGCTCACCTTCAAGGCGCTGCGGGCGATGCGGACCCGGTCGAGATTCGCCACCGGTCCCGCGCCGCGCAGCAGCGGCTGGGTCAGGCTGAGGCTGCCGGTCGTTTCATAGCTATCGCCGAGCAGCATCGCGGTCCCGGTGTTTCCCCGCGTGCCGTAGCCGAGGTCGTATTCGGTCCCCCAGGCGCTCACGCCGCTGATTCCGCTGCTGAGATTGTCGAGCCGCCCGCGGCCGTGCGACTGCAGCCGCACGCTCCCCGCGAACACATCGCGGCGCGTCGTCTCATCACGCTTGGCCGTGATGTCCCACACCGGGTCGAAACGCCCGAGTTCCTGCCGCACGGTTTCCCGCGCGATCTTCGGTTCGATCCGCTGGATCTCGATCGAAAAGTTCCGCGCCAGCGCGCCCTGGACCGCGGTATCCAGCGTCAGCTTGAGCACCCGCCGTGGCGCCGGCTCCGCACCGCGGCTGGCCGCGACGGTGCCCAGGGCGAAGATGAAGATGCAGAGACGCAGGACGTGGGGCATGGGAAATCGGTCGAGGGGGAGCAAAGCGCAGCCGGGCCGCGCAGGTCACTCACTATATCTCAGCGCCCGCCGAATCTTATGCCGGCACGCACATTTCACCACTCCCGCCGCCTCTCGGTTCCACGGTTCCGGTGGTTTGACACCGCGCAACGCGGAACCTAACGTGGCCGCTCCTTTTTCCCCGCCATGCTCGCCGCATCACCGATCACCCGCCAGACCGTCGGCCGCACCTTCATCGTGGCGGGCAGCCTGCTCGCCACCATCGGCGTCGTGCAATTCGGCCTCCTGATGTGGGCCTACGCGCATCGGCAACCCGGCCCGCCACGCTCCATCTCCATCGCCGCGATCACTGGCGGAGCGGCCGCCCTACCCGACACCGAGAAGCTCGATGTCACCGACCTGCTGCCGTCCGGCGAACCTGCGGCCCCGGCCACCCCGGCTGCGGCCAACTCTTCCACCGCCACCCCTCCAGCGGAACCCGGCGAAGCCACCGTGGCCGCGCTCACCCCGCCCCGTCCCGTCCCGCTCAATCCGCGTCCGCCCACGCTCATGGAACCCGAGCAGAGCGACCTTTTCAAAGAGACGATCAATCTCGGTAAGCTGCTCCGGGAACGCAGCGACATGAGCACCGCGCTCACGCGCTTCCGCGAAGCCTCGGTCATGGATCCGAAAAGCCCTGAACCGCTCTACGAACTCGCGGTCACTTTCGAAAAAATGACCCTCCCGGACAAGGCCGCCGAACAGTGGCGCCGCATCTACGAGATGGGCGAAGCCGCCGGACCCTACTACACCGCTGCCGAGGCCCGCCTCAACCAGGCCAAGCAGACGACGATGAAGGACGTGGTGCCCGGTGCCAATCCGGCCACCACGGAGGTAGAAGAAGGCGTCACCCCGGGCAAAATCCTCGGGATTCTCCCCGTCACCGTGCAGGATGAAGAGGATCGCGCCTCCGCCAAGAAGCTCTCCCTCAGCATCCCGATCAAAGCACGCGGCGCGAACAGCGGCGGCCCGCCCAGTGTCAGCGTTCGCGACCTCACGATTCAGGTTCTCTTTTACGATACGGTGGACAGCAAAACGCTCGTGCAGACCACCGCCAATGTGAGTTCCCGCTGGACGAGTGCGCCGGCCGACTGGGTCGATTCCAACATCGAAACGCTCGAGGTCGACTACCAGCTTCCACTCCCCGACGCCAAAGCCGCCCGGCGCGAGAATCGCAAATACTTCGGCTACCTCATCCGGATCTATTACAAGAGCGAACTGCAAGCCTCCGCCGGCGATCCCGAGCAACTCGTCCAGCAGTTCCCGCCCGAGGAAAACCTCCCCGACGCAACGCTGAAGAATCCGAAGAAGAAATGAGAATCCTACTGGTTGATGACGAAGCCGCCATCGTCGACTCGCTCGCCGCATTGCTCAGAGATCTCCCCGGGGATGAAGTGAAAACCGCCACGTCCGGCGGACAGGCTCTGCAAGCCGCTCAGGCCTGGGGCGGCGTCGATCTGCTCATCAGCGATGTCGTCATGGAGCCGATGGATGGCTTCACCCTGCGCGACCAGATCCTCAGCCGCTATCCCGAGGCGCGCACCATCTTCGTCACCGGCTACGACCTGAGCGATTACGCGGAGCAGACCGCGAGTCATCAGGTGCTCGCCAAGCCCGTCGACCGGGCCGATCTCCTCGCTGCCATCGCCCGCGAAACCATCGTGCCCCCCGCCGGCAACGGTGCGGACGCTGCCACTCCCGAACTCCAGGAAACGCCCGATGAAGCCGCGGAGCAAGCCGCCGCCCAAACGCCGGTCGAATCCGCTGCGCCCGTCGAGTCGCCGGCTCCTGAGATCGAGGCTGCTCCGGAGATCGAGGCCGCGCCCGTCGAAACCGCCGTTCCGGTCGCCGCCGCGGTGGCCGCTCCGTCCGTCGCCGTCGCAGTACCCGTCGCTCGGGCCGTCGTCGCGGCGCCTGCGGTCGCCGTGCCCCGAGTGGCGAGTGCCGTGCCCGTCGCCGTTGCGGTCGCCGCCGTGCCGACCGTCGCCGTCGCCCGGCCGGTCGCCGCCCCCACTTCCCCGAGCAGTCCCACGCCGACGGTCAAAGCCGCCGCGACCGTCAGGGCCACCGCCGCGCCCAGAGTGGCTGCGCCAAAAGTTGCCGCCCCGCGCGCTCCCGCAGCGCGTGCCGCCGCACCCACTGCCAGTGCAGCACCGAAAATCCCGGCCCCAACGTCCGTTCAAAACGAAAACCGATCCACGCCCACCCTGCCGGACGACGAGATGGTGGGCCAGACGATCGGCGCATACGAGATCCAGGCAGTGCTGGGCGATGGTCACTGGGGGCGCGTTTACCGCGCATTGCAGGGCTCCATCAATCGGCTCGTCGGCTTCAATCTCCTCTCGCCCGCGCACGCTGCCGATGAATCCGCTCGCGCCCGTTTCCTCGGCGACGCCCGGGCGAAGGCGCATGTGCAGCATCCGTCCATCCTCGCCGTCTACGAAGCGGGGGAAACCGACGAGCATTTCTTTTATGCGCACGAGTATGTGGACGGTCGCACGCTCGATCAGGTGAAGGCCAGCGGCGAGCGACTCGATGAGCCCACCGCGCACCGGCTGCTCAAATCGACTGCCGAAGGGCTCGACTACTTTCACAGCCACCAGCTCCCGCACAGCGAACTCGAGGGTTCGAGCATCTACCTCGCCGCGGATGGCACCCCGCGCCTTGCAAACATCGCGACCAACGCGGCGGCCGATTCCGTTCCCGCCGAGCAGGAAATCCAGGTCCTCGGCCGCCTCGTTCTCGGCGTCCTGCCGCCCGTTCAGGCCCTGTCGCCTGGCCTCCGCGCGATCGTCAGCCGCATGGTCCAGACTGGCTCGCAGGCATTCGGCTCATGGGCCGAACTCGTCCAGGCCCTGAAAGCGATCGAGCCCAAAGTCGTCCCCGTGGAGGCCGCACGCATCAGCGCCCAGGATCGCGCTGCCACCGCCGCCATCGAATCCGCGCAGAAAGCCCAGAAGCGCTCGGTCCTGATCAACGTGGGGAGCATGATCTCCATCGTCCTCCTCGGCACGTTCCTCGTCTGGCGCTACTTCTCCACGAACGAGCGCAATCTCGACGAGCAGATCCACATCCCCGCGGGCGCCTTCCCGTTTGGCAAGCCGCCGCAGCCCACGGAAGTCGGCGAATTCTGGATCGACAAATACGAAGTCTCGATCGGGCAGTACGCGAAATTTGTACAACAACTCGAGGAACATCCGACCTCCGAGTTCGACCACGAAAAACAGCCCAAGGTCAAAACCGCCGAAATGCACAAGCCGCGCGATTGGGCCGTCTACTACGGTCGCGCCGCCATCGGCAAGCCGATCCACAGCGTCCCCTCGGACCTGAACATGCCCGCGATCATGGTCGACTGGTGGGACGCTTACGCCTACGCGAAATGGAAAGGCCGCGAGCTTCCCACCGAGCAGGAGTGGGAGAAGGCGGCGCGCGGCACCGAGGGATTCATCTTCCCGTGGGGCAATGAATTCGAGGCCAAGAAAGTGAACTCCAACGCCGACTTCGTGCTCACCGATCCCGGCGCGCCCGGAAAGATCGATGGCTTCAATCAATGGGGCTCCGTCGACAAACAGCGCGACAAGAGCCCCTTCGGCACGCTCGGCATGGCCGGCAATGTCGCCGAGTGGACCGCGACCTGGACGAAGGACAACAAATTCCCGATCATCAAAGGTGGCAGCTTCATGTCTCCCGATGTGCGCCTCGACAAGCGCACCGACAACGTCCCCGCCAACATCGCGCAGGAAAACCTCGGCTTCCGCACGATCAGCCGCAAACCACCCGCCAAATGAAAATGCTCCGCCTGCTGCTCCCGTTCGTCCTCCTCATCGCCGCGCTCGGCCACGCCCATGCGCAGATCAGCGTGGACTTCAGCATCAAGCGCCGCCTCTTCATCGCCCACGAACCGATCCTCGTCACCGTCACCGTCACCAATCAGACCGGCCGCGACATCGTCCTCGAAGATACCCCGGAGATGCAGTGGTTCGGATTCACCATCACCGGCAGCGGTGAACGCATCTTTCCGCCGCGCAATCCCAACTACTCGCTCGATCCCATCGAGATTAAAGCCGGTGAACAAAAGCGCCGCACCGTGAACCTCAACGAACTCTACGAGATCGGCGACTACGGCATCTACCGCGTCCGCGCCGCCATCTTCTTCGGCGAAATGAACAAGTTCTTTTCGTCGCGGCAGAGCTCGATCGAGATCACCGACGGCCAGCTTCTCTGGACGAAGATCGTCGGCGTCCCCGGCGGCACTGGTGATGGTGGATTGCGAAAATTCTCGCTCCTCGCCCATCAGCAAAACGACTACCGCGTCCTCTACGTGCGCGTCGAGGATCACGAAAATGGGACCGTCTTCTGCACTCAGGAGATCGGCCGGATGATCGAAGGCCAGCCGCCGACGGCGGAGTTCGACCTGGCGAACAATCTCTACATCCTCCACCTCATCGGACAGCGCGAATACCTGCTCACCAAGGTGGGCATCAATGGCGAATTCATGGGCGGCACCCGCTACACCGCGCCGAAGTCACGGCCCTACTTCCGCCGCCTCGCCGACGGCAAGGTCCAGATCATCGGCGCGAAGCGCGAAGCCGCCGTCGCCCAGGGTTCGCCTGCGGGAGAACCAGCGACGAAGCTCTCCGCGCGCCCCGCGGGACTGCCGAAAGAGTAGGGGCGGGGAGAAATAGAGGCGGGGAGAAATTCCAAGTTCCAAACTCCAAGCTCCAAACAAATTCCAAAGATCGGAAACTGAGAAAGCGTGAAACTATGACCCGCGCTCCGTCCGTTTCCTGATTTCAAATTCGTTTCCGAGTTTGTTTGGAATTTGGATTTTGGAACTCGGAATTTTCCCCAATGAATCTCACCCGCCGTCCGCGCCGCCTGCGCGCCACTGCAGCCCTCCGGAATCTCGTTCGCGAAACCCAGCTCGATCCCGGCGATTTCATCCTGCCGCTTTTCGTCAGCGAAAAAATCACCGGTCGCGTCCCCGTCGCCAGCATGCCCGGCGTCTTCCAACTCACCGAAGCCGCGCTCTTGGAAGAAGCCGCCGGCGCGTTTGCTGATGGCGTCCCCGCCGTCCTCCTCTTCGGCATCCCCGCGCACAAAGACGAAGCCGCCACGCAAGCCTACGCCGACGACGGCATCGTCCAGCGCAGCGTCCGCGCTTTGAAAAAAGCCGTCCCTGAACTGCTCGTCATCACCGACGTCTGCCTCTGCGAATTCATGTCCCACGGCCACTGCGGCGTCGCCACCTTCCACGGCGACAGCGTCCACGTCGCCAACGATGAAAGCGTCGAGCTCCTCGCCCGCACCGCCGTCTCCCACGCCCGCGCCGGAGCCGACATCGTGGCCCCCAGCGACATGATGGACGGCCGCATCGGAGCCCTCCGCCGCGCCCTCGACACCGCCGGCCACCCCGACACCCCCATCCTCTCCTAC
>JANPHH010000590.1:0-8600 GCA_031424375.1 Chthoniobacter sp.
AAACTCCATGAAGCGTCGCGCCACCGATTCCAGACCGGCGACGTCATTTTTTGTTTTGGCGCGCCCACTTCAAAAGCGAAGCGGACTGCGCCGGGATGGGTTGGTGGTGGTTTTCTTCACGCTCCCCGCTGCCGGGGTGCATGCGCAAAGTTCAACAAAATCCGCCGCCGAGGGCAAGAACTTTCTTCACAAAGTAGAACTAATTCGTCGCCGCTCGCAGCGCTTGCAGCTTCGCGAGCGCCGTGCCGCGGTCGAGCTGAGCGCGCGCGTGAGCGAGACCCGTTGGGAGATCGGGCACGAGGCCGGCGACGACGAATCCCGCCGCCGCGTTCAGCTCCACGATCTCGCGCTGCGGACCGCGGAGAGTGCCATCGAGGACGCCGGTGAGAATCCGCGCGTTCGTCGCGCAGTCGCCGCCGCGGAGTTGCCCGGCCGTGGAGGGTGCGAGGCCGAGTTCGCGTGGATCGACGGCGAAAGCGCGCACCCCCTCCGGCGTCACTTCGTGAACGTCGCTCGGCCCGGTCGTGGTGAGTTCGTCTGTGCCGCCGCCATGCACAGCCCAGGCGCGGTGGCGGCCGAGAGAGCGGAGGGTCTCCGCATACTTCGGCAGCAGCGACCGATCGAAAATTCCCACGAGCTGGTGCGGCGGTCGTGCCGGATTGAGGAGCGGGCCGAGGAGATTGAACACGGTGGGCACCCCCTGCGCGGCGAGGAGCTTGCGCACGGGCGCGATGGCCTTGAATGCGGGATGGTAGATCGGCGCGAAGATGAAGCCGAGGCCCACGCTTTCCACCACGCGACGCAGCCGATCCGGCGCTAGATCGATCTTCACGCCGAGATGCTCCAGCACATCGGCCCCGCCGCATTTCGAGGTGATGGCGCGGTTGCCGTGCTTCACCACCACGGCGCCGCCCGCGGCGAGCACGAACATGCTGGTGGTCGAGACGTTGAACAGCTCCATGCGATCGCCGCCCGTCCCGCAAACGTCGATGACCGGGCCGGACAGCTTCGCAAAATCGAGCCCCGGGTCCACTGCGCGGGCGAGCAGCGCGCGGGCGAACGCGGCGATTTCCTCCGCCGTCTCGCCCTTGTCGCGGAGCGCGCGGAGCAGTTCGGCCTTCACCTCGTCTTCCCATTCCGCCGCGGTGAGGTGCGCAACGGCGCGGTCGATCTGCTCGGCGGTCAAGTGGCCGCCGGCTTGGAGATGGGAAATCAATTCGTGCATGCGCGCGCTACGACTGCGAGCCACCCGCCACTGCGACGATGATCGCGATGACAATCAGCGCCGCGAGCACCGCCAGCGCGATCTTGATCCAGCTCAGCGGATGTTTCCCCGCGATGGCGCCCGTGTAGCCGTTCACTACCACTTGGAAGACCTTCGATCCGTAAGTGTAGGAGAGCACCCACACGGGGACGAGCACGTGCTTGAAAGTCTGCGCGGAATAATCCGCCGTCACGTCGAGACTGCGGTGCGTGTCCCCGGGCACTTCGCCCGCGCAGATGGCAGTGATCTTCTGCTCCATGAGCTCCCGTGCATGGCCGGCGGCAGCGACGAGGTCGATCTGGTATTGCTCCACCACCCAGCCGCTGAGGAATCCGGGATCGTAGGGCTTGAGGTCCGTGGTCGTCGGGAATGGCTCGATCTTGCGCAGCAGCTCGGCCGGAACGCCGCGCGACGCGGCCACGAGTTCGTCATCGAAGAAATGATCCACCGCGCCGCTGCTCGGCACCCAGCGCGTCTTCTGCACCTGGCGCGTCTGGCGTTTGCCGTCGCTGTCGGTGTAGCTCTCGGTCTCGTAGTAATGGTAACCGCTCTCGGCGGTCCAGTCGGCGTGAACCTGCGCATCGAAGGTCCAGTAGGGCAGGTAGAGGCCGTGGATGCGGTCGGTGAGGGCGCGGGATTTGAGCGCATTGGGCGCGAACCACCGGTTGCCGTACCACTTCCGCACGAGGTCCCGCACTTCCGTGTCGGGCAGCTTGAACTCCAGCAGACACTCAGGGCGGATCGGCGCGGTGATTTCATCCGCAGGAATGAGCGCGGACGAACCGCAAAAATCGCAGCGCTGCCCGACCCGGGTGGGATCGAAGACGGTGATCGCCTGGCAGCTCTGACACTTCACCGACTTCTTCTCCGCCTGCCAGCCGCGCTGGTCCTGGCCGAGATTCCGCAGCGCGGTGGCGAGATCGTTTTCCACGATCCCCGAGCCGTCCACCTTCAGCTCGGCGGGTGAAATCGTGCCGCAAAACGGGCAGACCAGCGCTTTCTTCGCGGGATTCCAGACGGCCTCCGCTCCGCAGGCGGGACAGGAAAATTTCGACTTCGCGGCGATCTCGGACTCGGGCATGCAGGTGAGAATGGTCGCCGTTCAGTAGGCGTAGAGCTTTGCGTGCTTCGGCTCGATGAAGCTCGCCTGGTCCACGACCATTGGCTTCTTCATCACGCGCTCGAGCCCCACGGCGAGCGATTGGGCGATGGAGTTGGGGTCGCGCGACGCCCCTGGGATGGGGAACGAACCGCCCGCGCGGTCGTAGCCAAAGGTGTGGCCATCCGTCTGCCACACGCAGTAGGCGTGGCCGGCCTGGGTGCCTTTGTAGCGCACGAGCATCACGCGCGACCAGAAGCTGCCTTCGAGCCGGTGCTGCGCGCGGACGCTGGCCATATAGCTGCAGGCGGAAATAACGCAGCCATTCAGCACCACGAGATCGTCATCGCTGGGCTCGACGAGCATGACCTCCGGTGGGGTCGTGATCGTGCCGATGCCCCAGCCCATGGCCGCCATCATGAAAAGCACCGCGAGCCGCCCAAAGGACAGGCGCGCTCGTGATGCCGTCTTGGGGACGGGGTCCAGAGAGGTAACGGCGGGCATTTCGGTTCCGCTCCCATAGCTGGAATCGTTCTCGCCCACAGGGTTTTCCGCCATGCGCGGCGAGGGCTAGCTGGCCAGGAAGGAATCCAGCGCCGCGCGGGTGATCCGCCAGGCGCTGCCGATCTTCTTTCCCTTGAGATCCCCGGCCTCCAGCGTCGCGATCACGTCAGCCTCGGCCACGCCGAGTTCCTTCGCCGCATCGGCGGGAGTGAGTAGCGCGGCCGCGGCGGGAGCGGCGGCAGCAGCCTGCTGAGTGGGAAGCGGCGGCGGCACGGCGGCGCCGGGCGTCGCCTGCGGGGCGAGCACTCCGCCCTGCTGCTGCATCATCTGCTGGGCCATGGCCATGCCCACGGCCATCTCGGTGGCGAAGCCCCCGGCTCCACCGCCGGTGCCCGTGCCCATACCCTGTGCCATCTGGAATTTCACGTAATCGTTCAGATTCCCCACCGCGGCCATGGACGAGCGTTTGTCGATCGCGGCCTCCACTTCCGGCGGCACACTCACGTTCTCGATGACGAAGCTGGCAAACTCGATGCCATACTTCGTTGTCGTCACCGGATTGATCAGCGGGAGCAGCGCCTCGCCGAGTTCGCTGTAGCGCGTGGCCACATCCAGCACCGGGATCTTCGACTCCGCGATCGCTTCGCTAAAGAGTGAGATGATCCGCGAGCGCATCGTGTCGGCAAACTCATCGAGCCGGAAATGCTGGTCACTCCCCGCCACTTCCTTGAGGAAAAGCTTCGGCTCCACGATCCGGAAATCATACGTGCCAAAGGCTCGCGCCCGCACGATCCCGAAGTCCGCGTCGCGCATCATCACCGGGTTGCTCGTGCCCCACTTATTCCCGGTGAAGAGGCGGGTGTTGACGTAGTAGACGTCCGCCTTGAAGGGCGTATTGAAGCCGTATTTCCAGCCCTTGAGCGTGCTCAGGACCGGAATGTTTTCCGTGACGAGCGTGTGTTTGCCCGGCTGAAACGTGTCGCCGAACTGTCCGAGATAAACGAACTGCGCGATCTGCGACTCGCGGACGATAAGTTGGGCGCCGTTCTTGATCTCCTTGTCGTCGTCCGGCCAGCGGTAGCTGAGCGTGTCGCGTGAATCATCCGTCCATTCGATGATTTCGATCAGCTCGCCTTTGATGAAGTCCATGAGTCCCATAGGATGTGTGAGTTCGTGAGTTAGGGGTTGAGAGGCGCCGGTAGATTATGCGGCGATGGGGGCGAGGAAAGGCGATTTTTCGCGCCGCACCGCGTGTCCCGGAGTCTCTCCCGGAGGTCACCACTGCATCGTTCCGGCTCAGAGGGTGTGCCGGCAATCAAAAACACTTGTCATCCCGAGCGCAATGGAGGGAGCCTAAGCGACCAGAATGGAGTCGAGGGATCTCGGATCGCAGAATGATCCATGATCCTCCAAAGGCCGAGGTCCTTGGACTCCGTTACACTCCGCTCAGGATGACAGGCTTTCTTGCGTTTCGGTATACCCCCTAAAACATCATGCCAGCCAAAACACTTCGGATCGCCACCTTCAACGTGGAGAATCTCTTCAGCCGGCCCGCGGCCATGAATCACCTGAATCACGCGGATGGTCAGCCGGTGCTCGACGACTTTCATCGCCTCAACAGGCTCCTCAGCGCACCTGTATTCACCCAGCCGATTCGACAGGAGATAGAAAAGCTGGCCGACAAATACCGTCTGACCAATCGCGCGGTGAAACATGATCGCCTGATCCTGCGGGAAGTCCGCGGAGACCTGTGGACGGACCATCAGGACGGAACCCGCACCTGGACCGCGACCGGTGCCGACGATTTTCTGGGTTGGGTTGAGTTAGTCACCGAGCCGATTGATGACCGGGCGATCCGCAATACAGCCCGTGTGATCGCCGAGGTTTCGGCGGATATTCAAGTCCTGATCGAGATCGACAACCGCATCACACTTCAGCGGTTCCACGATTTCGTGCTCGTCCCGGAACTGGCCAAGCTCGGCAGGAAACCGTACGAGCACGTCCTCCTCATGGACGGAAACGACACGCGCGGCATCGACGTGGCCATCTTGTCCCGCGTCAAGGTAACCCATATGACTTCCCACGTGGAGCTGCGCAACGCCAGTGGCAACCCACTGTTCGCGCGCGACTGCGCCGAGTTTACCTTCGACCTGGGACTGGGCTCGCCTTTGACCCTCTTCGCGAATCACTTTACCAGTCAGGCTTCGGATAAGACCGGCAAGCGCAGGCGGGAACAAGCGAATCAAGTCAGGCTCTTTGTGGACGATGCGCTGAAAACCTCACCGCTGGTGGTCGTGGCGGGGGATCTCAATGAACCGCCGGAGAAGGGAAACTTAGCCAAGTTACTCGAGGATCCCGATCTCAAGGATGTGATGGCAATGAGTCAGTATCCAGACAAGACGAAGCTTCCTGGGACTTATCACAACGCCACCAAGTCGGAGAAACTCGATTACCTGTTCCTGTCGAAGGCACTGCAATCCCAGGTGCAGAAAGTGGGCGTCGAGCGTCGAGGGCTCATATCCTCCAAGTGGCCGCATTTCGATACGGTGGTGGACTCTCGGAGCCAGGCTTCGGATCACCACTGTGTATGGGTGGACCTCAAGATGTAGTCGCCAACGGGACGAGACTCGATCCCGCCGATTTCTCCCAAACTACCCCACATCCTCACGCGTGGCCGGCGAGGCTGCGCCAGCCGTGGACGGCCATGTAAAGTGCCAGGATGACAAGTAGTGCGCAGGAGACGTATGGCGCGCGGCGCATCGCCTCGCCGAAGCCTCGGAAGCGTTTCTCCGCGTGCTTCACACTGAGTGCCGCCAGCGCGCCGACGACGACCATCGTCAGGGCGAGGCCGAAGCTGAACGAGGCGACGAGCGCGAAGCCGAGGGTGGCGCGTTTGAGCTGCAGGCAGACGAGGAGAACGGTGAACGCGGCAGGGCACGGCATCAGGCCGCCCGTGATGCCAAACATGACGATCTGCGGCGTGGTGACCGTTCGTCCGGCAAAGCGCTTCTCGATGTCGAGCGCATGAGCGCGTTCGTGGGCATCCTCGAATCCCGAGACCGCTTCACCCGGATGGTGGTGATGATCCGCCTCCCGGAACTCCGCGCGGCAGGTGTGGCCGCCGCGACCGACGGTGAGCACCGCATCGAACTCATGCGGCTCCGGGATGTCGTCGCGCGATTCGAGGAAGTCGCCCTTTGATACGAAGGCGAACGTCTGCCGGGCACCACCAGGGCGCTTGGTTTCAATCGTCACGTCGGTTGCGGCGGGTAGTTTCTCGCCAGCCGGAGCGCGCAGGCGGAAGACCGGCGGCACACCTTCCTCGAAGACACTCAATTCGATTTTGCCATGGCCGGTATCGAGGACAAACAGCTTGCTGTGGGCGTGGTCGTGAGGGTGGCTGTGGCCATCGTGCGTGTGACCATCGTTATGCGCGTGATGGTGATGGCCGTCGTGATGATGCGCGGCTTCAAGCAAGTCGCGGCGCGTGCGGAAGAACATCCACACGGCGAGCACGAGGATGCAGACAGCCGAGCCGATTTGCAGATACGGCTCGACGGTCTCCGCGTTCCATTGGCTGCCGAAATGCAACGCGAGCGCGGCGAGCACCCAGATGATGAGTGAATGCGAGATCGCCGCCGAGAGGCCGAGCAACACGGCCTGCGCGACCGTGCCGCGGATGGCGATGATGAAAGCGGCCATCATCGTCTTCGAGTGTCCCGGTTCCAGCCCATGCAGGGCTCCGAGCAAGATCGCCGTAGGAATGAACAGCCACAGGTGGCCGCCTCCGGTTTGCAGAGTGTGAAGAAGGTCGTTCATAACTTGATTCCAAAAGCTCCGAGCGCGCGCACCTCGATGGCGTAAAGTCCGAACGTCAGCGCGGCACTCGCGAGCAGCGATGGGTAAAAGCTCCAGCCGTGGCGGAGCAGCCAGGGCATCGCGATGAACAAGGCCAGCGAGGGGATGACATACCAAAGCGTGAGGCTCAGGTAGTCGGCGATCTGGCCTGTGGTCGCGTGCTCTTGATGCTGGCGCCAGAACAGCACAAGCAGCGTGGTGAGCGGGAGCGCAGTGATGAGCGCGGCAAGGGCTGCGTGCCGCTTCGCCAGTTCGGTGATCAGGGTGAAGACGGCGGCGGAGATCAGGATTTTGAGGATGTAAAGCGACATACGATGGGTTGGGAATGGCTCACGTTGCGACGATGGCTTCGCGCTCGGTGGGGGCGGCAGGTGTTTCGGTTTTGCTGCCACGATTTTCAAACCAGTAGTAAAGCACCGGCAGGACGATGAGGGTAAGCAGCGTGGAACTGACGATGCCACCGATGACGACCGTCGCGAGTGGGCGCTGCACTTCCGCGCCAGCGCCGGTGGCAATCGCCATCGGCACGAAGCCGAGCGAGGCGACGAGCGCGGTCATGAGCACGGGACGGAGCCGCGTGAACGAACCCTCGGTCACGGCGTCGAGCACGGAGTAGCCTTGCTCGCGGAGCTGGTTGAAGTAGGTCACGAGCACGAGGCCGTTCAGCACAGCAACACCACTCAAGGCGATAAAGCCGACAGCCGCGGTGATGGAGAATGGCATGTCGCGCAGCCACAGCGCGGCGACGCCGCCGGTGACGGCCAGCGGGATGCCGGAGTAGATGATGGCCGCCTGTCGCAGACTGCCGAACGCGATGAAGATGAGGATGAAAATGAGCAGGAGCGCCGACGGCACGACGACGGCGAGGCGGGTCCGCGCTTCCTGCAAATTTTTGAACTGCCCGCCGAACTCCACGATGTAGTTCTCGGGCAACTGGACCTGCTCTTTGATGCGCCGCTCGGCTTCGCGCACGTAGCCTTCCACGTCGCGCACGCTAAGGTTCACCATGAGCGCGGCGCGGCGCTGGCCGTCGTCGCGCAGGATGGGCTCGACGGTTTTCAGCGTCTTGAAATCCACGACCTGCCCGAGCCGGATGAGTCCCATCTGGCCGACACGCAACGGCAGCCGCTTGATTTGCTCATCGTCGGCGCGCAGGTTTTCCGGCATTCGCACCACGATGTCGCGGCGGCGGTTGCCCTCGACAACGGTGCCGACGACCTGGCCTGCGAGCGCGGCGTTGACGGCCTTGTTTACTTCACCCGCTTGCAGGCTGTAGCGCTGGAGCGCGTCGCGCTTCACGTCGATTTGGAGCTGTGGCGTGCGTCCATCCGTCTCGAATTCCACCTGCGAAACGTCGGGCGTCTTTTCGAGGATGTCCTTGATCTGCTCGCCGAGCTTTTCGAGCACGTCGTAGTCGGTGCCGAAAATCTTCACCGCGAGCTGCGCCTTGGTGCCTTCGAGCATTTCGTTGAACCGCATCTCGATGGGCTGCGCGAAGAGGATGCTGTATTCCGGGTTCATCTTTTTCAGCGTGGCCTCGATGTGCTCGCGCAGTTCGGCCTTCGTCGTCGGTCGGCCCGGCGTCTTCGGCCATTCGGCGATGGGCTTGTAGAAGATATACACGTCGCTCTCGTTCGGCGGCATCGGGTCGGAGGCAATGGCGCTCGTGCCGATGCGCGAGAAGATGCGCGTGAGTTCGGGGTATTCCTTGAGCAGCAGGTTCTCCACTTCGATGTCGGTCTTGAGCGATTCCTCCATGCTCATGCCCACGGGCTTGTAGAGCATCGAGGTGATGGAGCCTTCGTCGAGCGTCGGCACGAACTCCGCGCCGAGATGGGTGAAGAGCCAGAGCGACCCCGCGAAGAGCAGCACCGC
>JANPHH010000591.1:0-6518 GCA_031424375.1 Chthoniobacter sp.
CCCCGCCCCGGCCCCCCCCCCCCCCCCCCCCCCCCCCCCCCCCCCCCCCCCGTGGGGGCCGGCGCGGAGTCGAAGGACCTCTAATTTTTTCCCAGGCCCGGAGGCGGTCAACGCACCGCTCCGCCAACCGGCCGGGGAAAAGCGAGAGGTCCTTCGACTGCGCGCCGCCCGGCCCACCCCGGAAGAACCCCCACCACGCGGCGCTTCGCTCAGGATGACATTGGTTTTTTCGATGCGCCGCCGCGCGCCGGGCGCACGCTACGGCGTGAGTTCTTCGTGCTCGCTGCTCACCACCAGCTCGCGGTCATCCGTCACATTCAGAAAATACACGCGCGCACCGTCCGGCAGCTCCGCGGTCACGAGTCCCTCGGCGACTTGCGCGGGCGCGGCTTCCCAGTTGCGCTTCTGCCACGGGCCGGTGTCGCGGGTGAAATTTAGTTCCGCTTTCATGATCGCGTGCGCGCTGTCGAACGTCGCCCACGCCTTGCGGCCATCGCGGCCTTGATCCGTGATGATCGGCATCAGCTCCCCGCCATTCACGAGACTATCCGCGAAGGCTGCGATCTCCTTCGGCGCCCAGCCCGGCTCGTGGCCGTGCGGCATGCGCAGCCGCAAACAGAGCGTGTGCGAACTCTTCGGCAGGCGATACGACTTCTGCCACGAGTTCATCGTGTAGGCGAAGTCGTTTGTACTATTCACCCACAGCATCGGCATCGTCGCGCCCGCGAGATGGCTCGACGGATCCCACCAGTTCATCCACTTCGCCGCGCCGTCCTCACCGAGACCCGTCACCTTGTCCGCAAAGCCATGCTCATTCGTGAAGCCACAGCCATAGACGGGCACCGCAAATTTGAACCGCTGGTCCACGCCCGCGAGGATGCTCGTGAGATAGCCGCCCCACGAAATCCCCGTCACGCCGATCCGCTCCGGATCCACCTCCGGCAGCGAGCGGAGCAGCGAGTTCGCGAGAATGCCCGCGCTCACCGCATGCTGCGTCCACTGGTCTTCGCGCGCCTCGTTCATCTGATCCCAGCCACCCCAGCCGGGCGGGCCGCCTGCATCGTGGCGCTGCCACTTCTTCGGGTCCGCGGTGTGGAGCGGGATCGCGCCGCACGCATCGAAAGCAATCGCCGCGTAGCCGCGCTCCACCCACAGCCGCACCCACTGATCGAACGCCGTTCCGCCTCCGCCATGCACCAGCACGATGCCCGGCGCTTTCTTCCCCGGCTCCACCTTTGGCACCCCGAGCCACGCGAAGACGCGCGTCGCTTTGCCATGATACGGCACGCTCTCGAAGAAGATGCCGCGCACGCCCTCGGCGCGGAGCGGATCGGCGGGCGCAAACTTCGGCGCGGCCGAAAGCGCGGCTGTGTCCCAGAGCGGCGCCTCTGCGGAGTTCGCAGGCGCGGGTGGCGGGTCCTGGGCGAAGACTCCGCAGACGGGTGCAGCGGCGAGGAGGAGGGAGAGGAGGATGCGGAGTTTCATTCGAAGGAAGCCGATCGCAGAAAAGAACGCGGCGGCGAGATGATACCGCACGCTCCCAAACCTTTGCGCCTCTCGGGGTGAAAAATGACGAATGACGAATGACGAATGACGAAACCGCCCGACTGGTGAGCCGCCCCGTGGAGTGCTGCGTTTCGTCATTCGTCGTTGGGTATTCGGACATTCATTCGTCATTCGAGAATTCGTCATTCGTCATTCCCCTCCCCCCGATGCCGGGCTTGCGAGCCCTGCGGTGGTCCCGCAACATCGCTCCTCCATGATGCCACTGCCGCCCTCCGTCGTGATCGAAAATGTGACGCCGCTCGCCGATGGCGGGCGATATCCCGTCAAACGCTGCGTGGGCGAGGATGTGCATGTCGAAGCGGATATCTACAAGGGCGGCCACGACATCGTCTCCGCGCTGCTGAAGTGGCGCAAATCCGGCACCACCGCCTGGCACCTTACGCCGATGGTCCCCATCCCGCGCTCGCAGGATCGCTGGACGGCCGCGTTCACGGTCTTCGAGAATGCGACTTACGAATACACGGTCGAAGCGTGGGGCGATTTCTTCCGCACCTGGCAGCACGAGTTCGAGGCGAAGTTCCTCGCTCAGCAACCGGACCTCTCCAGCGAGACGCTGGAAGGCGCGGGCTTGCTGGAAACTTCCGCCGCGCTCGCGGAAGCCGCGGGCCAGAAAGTGGACGCGAAGCGCCTGCGCGAAATCGCGAATCACCTCCGCGCGGCTTCGCCGGATGAAGTGCATCAGCTTCTCCACCTCGCGGAACTCGAAGCGCTCATGGGCACGTGGGCCGATCGCCGCGAGTCCTGTGAATTCCTGCTCAACGCGCCCGATCCCGCCGTGCTCCTGCACTCCGCGCCGCGACCCGAAACCACCACCGTCACCGAGACGACCACACCGCCCGGCAAGAAAGTGCGGATCACGCGCGCGAAGAAAAAAACGGTGACCGCGCCGCCCACCAGCACGGTGGCTTTCACCGCGGCCTACCCGCGGATCCTCGTCGACCGCAAGGGCGCGGGCTTCGCCTCGTGGTATGAGTTCTTCCCCCGCTCCGCCGAAGGTCTCGCGGAGCGCGGCTCCACCTTCCGCGACTGCCTCGCCCGCGTGGAAGACGCGAAGCAGATGGGCTTCGACGTGATCTACTTCCCGCCGATCCACCCCATCGGCATCACCGCGCGCAAGGGTCGTAACAACTCCGTGAGCTGCGAGCCGGGAGAACCCGGCGTGCCTTACGCCATCGGCAACCGCCACCAAAAATGCCCGAACGGCGGTGGCCACAAGGACGTCGCGCCCGAGCTTGGTTCGCTCGCCGATTTCGACTGGCTCGTCGCCGAAATCAAAAGGCGCGGCATGGAGGTCGCGCTCGATTTTGCCATCAACTGCTCGCCCGATCACCCCTACGTCCACGAGCACCCCGAGTGGTTTTACTAGCGGCCCGACGTCACGATCTAATACGCCGAGTACCCGCCCAAGCAGTATGAGGACGTGTATCCGATGACCTTCCACAACGCGTTCTGGGCCGCGATGTGGAGCGAACTCACGAGCGTCATCGAGTTCTGGTGCGAGCACGGCGTGCGCATCTTTCGCGTCGACAATCCGCACACCAAGCCGGTGTCGTTTTGGGAATACCTCATCACCCGCGTGCAAGCGCGCTGGCCCGACGCGATCTTCCTCAGCGAAGCTTTCACCAAGCCGAAGATGATGCGCGTGCTCGCGAAGGCGGGGTTCACGCACAGCTACACCTACTTCACCTGGCGGAATACCAAACAGGGTCTCACCGAATACTTCACCGAACTAACGCAGACCGATCTCGCCGACGTGATGCGCCCGAACCTCTGGCCGAACACGCCGGACATTCTCCCGAGCTATCTGCAATTCGGCGGGCGCCCCGCATTCGTCGTCCGCGCCGTGCTCGCCACCACCCTCTCGCCGATCTACGGCATCTACTCCGGGTTCGAGCTGTGCGAAAACGCCGGCCTGTGGCGCGCCGACTGGAACCCCGCCGGCGACCCGCGCCATTTCCTCAACCTCTGCGACTGGGACTACAAACAGCTCGCCCGCGAGGAATACTGGGAAAGCGAAAAGTATCAGTGGAAAGCCCGCGATTGGAACGCGCCCGGCAACATCAAGGAGATCATCACTCGCCTGAACCGCGCCCGCCGCGACAACCGCGCGCTGCAACAGCTCCGCAACCTGCGCTTCCAGCTCGCGGAGAATGACCTCGTGCTCGCCTTTTCCAAAGCCACCGTCGCGCGCGATAACTGTATCTTCGTGGTGGCGAATCTCGACGCGTGGAACGTGCAGGAGAGCTTCGTCCACGTGCCGCTCGAGGATTTCGGACTCGGCGAAACGGAAACGTATCAGATTCACGACCTGGTCAGCGACGAGCGTTACCTCTGGACGGGCCGCCGCAATTTCGTCCGCCTCGACCCGCAACTCCACCCCGCCCACGTCTTCCGCATCCGGCGCAAAGCGGGGAGCGAGCTGAGCTACGACGTGTTTCTGTAAAGTAACGGACCGAAACTCACAAAGCCCTGTCATCCCGAGCGAAGTGTAACGGAGCCGAAGGACCTCTGCCTTCGGGAGATCGTGCAGTTCCCGGTCATCCGAGGTCCCTCGACTTCATTCTGGTCGCTCAGGCTCCCGCCATTTCGCTCGGGATGACAGGCGCTTGTGAATTGCGGTCCACCCGCTGACCCGGCGGTCCGGGAGCTACGGCGGCGTCGTCGTGATCCCGGTAGTGGGTGTCGTCCCAGGCGTTCCAGTCGTCGGGGTCGTGCCGGTGCTTCCACCGGCGGAAATCGTCACCGCGCCGGTTCCCTCCGAGGTATTGAAGATACCCACCCCGCGCCCGCTCCCACTGAAGGTGGTAATGCCGGTGTTCGCATCGGTCGTTCGCGTCGGTTGAATCAGGACGCCGGTCGCCTTGATCCGCGTTGCTTCATCGTCTGCGGACAGCTTCGCCTGAAAGCGGCCGCTCTTGCGATCGATCCGCAACCGGAGATCCTCCCCGGAGGAACTGGTGACGTGAACGCGGTCATTGTCATCAAGCATGATATCCAGCGAGAGCGCGGTGCGGAGCCCGCCGCCGGTGAAGGCGATCGTCAAATCCTGCCCTTTGCTGCTGGTCGTATCGAGTACCCGTTTGCTGTCTTCAGGCATCACGTAACGCGCGCCGGAGGCTGACGCCGTGGCATTGAACCCGCGCGGGAAACGGCCCTCGCCAGAGCTGCCGCGATCCGTCTGGACGGTCCCGCCCACGGCATCACCGAGCGTCAGACTTCCGACGACGCGCGTTCCATCCGGGTCATCGAAAAAATTCAACGTCGCCACGTTATCGGTGATATTCACCGTGCCGCGCGTCGAGAAGGAACGCCCATCCGGCAGCCGGCCCTTGATCCCCGCCGTGCCATCGTCGCGGACGCGCACCGCGGCCCAACCCGTCCCCTCTGGATCCGATGACGTGCCCGTCGATGTCCCCGTGCCACCAGTCGTAGTACCCCCGCCCCCGCCGAGCCCCACCGTGTAGCGTCCGGTCAGATCACCTCGCGTCGCGCCTTCCGTCGGAGAAATACTCAGTTCCGAAGACCATTGCCCATTGCCGAAGAGCGCCGTCACCGTCGATCCCGTGTCCGTCTGGTCGGTGAAGAGAAACACCGGCAGGATCGATGCACCATTCACGGCCGAGCCGCGATAGACCCCGTCCGGCGTGATCGTGCCGCTGATCACATAACGCTTCCCCTCGATCAGCGCGATGCCCGTGAAGCTCCCATTGGCCGTCGCCGTCACTGTGAAGTAGCCCGCTTCCTTGCCGTTGATCCGTTTCACAAAGCCGCCATGCGTGCCGGCAAACGCCGCACGAATCGCACGGATATTGATCGTGCCCGTCGCCGTCAGGCCAAATGCGTCTCTGATCCGATAGGTGAAGGTGTCAAAGCCAGCCACCGCACCCTGAGTCGGCGTGTAGATGATCGAGTTACCCGCCACCGTCGCCCGGCCGCGCGTGGGTTGCGTCACCACACTGTCCACGGTGAGCGCGTCGCCATCCACGTCGCGATCATTACCCAGCGGATTGATCGTCGTCGGCCCGGCGCCCGCAGAGTTCACGGTATCGGCGTTCGCCACCGGTGCGTTGTTCGTGGTGAACTGCGCGTCGCTGCCGTTCACCGGCGTGTTCGTTGCATCGTCCACGAAGACGAGCCGAAAATGGTAGACCGTGTTCCGCAGGAGTCCGGGAACGCTGGTCCTCACGGCGCGTGCGATGTCTCCCGCCGCGACCGTCACCATGTCCGCCTGCGTGTCGGAACCGTAGGCCGTGGTCACCCCATACTCGAAATATGCCTTACCCGCCGTGCCATTCGCCGTGACCGTCCCATTCAGCGTCGCCGTGCCGGCCACCGTCGTGGCCGTTCCTGTCGTTGGCCGGCCAGCATACGCCGCAACCGTGAACGTCTGATCCGCTGTCGCCTGTGCGGTGCCGGCCGAGTTCACGGCAGCAGCTTGAAAATGATAGGTCTGCGCCCCCACGAGATTCGTCAGGGGGGCCGTTACCGTCTGAACGGCCGCATTGTTCGGAGCCGACACCGTCGCCGTGTTGGTATACGTCGTCGTCAACCCATAGCTGAACGTGACCGTCGTCGTCGCCCCGTTCGTCAGCACGTCCACCCGGAGCGATGCGCTGCCATTTGCGCCGGGCGTTCCCACGGGGTTACTCAAAGTCGGCCGCGTCGTCTGAGCCAGCGCCGGGATGGCGATCAACACCAACGAAAGTGCGAGGAAGCGGGTGAGGAAGTGCATGGCCGGCGAATTGGGGAGCCTGCGGAATGTGCATGGTCCCCCCGAACTCACAAGGCCGTTCTCGCTCACCCCCGCCGCGGCAAATTCACCGAAACGCAAAATCGCCTGTCATCCCGAGCGGAGTGTAACGAAGCCGAAGGACCCCGGCCCTCTGGAAGATCATGGATCTTCCGGCACTCCGAGGTCCCTCGAGTTCATTCCGGTCGCTCAGGCTCCCTCC
>JANPHH010000592.1:0-20137 GCA_031424375.1 Chthoniobacter sp.
TCGATACGAAAGGCGGCGGTCTCTTCGGCGCGCAGCGCGGCGATGAGAAAAAGACAGGCGAGGAGGAAGCGGGGGAGTTTCATCGGGAAGTGAGGCGTGGGAGCAGAATGGTGAACCACGAGATAGGCGGAATTGACGAAACGATTCTGCGGCTTCTCGTCGATTTCGCGCTTCTCCTCTGGGTCACGAGATGCGCGCAGACGGAGGGCTTTGGGTCCACGAAAGACACGAAAAAGCACGAAAACGGATTCCGATTTCGTGTCCTTTCGTGCTTTTCGTGGACTCCCCTCATCGCCTCTCTGCTTGCGCCGGAGGGCCGAGGATTGCGCGCGGGCGAAAACTTTCCACACTCCTCGCCCGCATGCCCGTCCTCGAAATCATTGGCCTCATCCTCGCCGCCGCCGCCGCCGGCGCGATCAATGCCGTGGCGGGCGGCGGGACGATCATCACATTTCCCGTGCTGCTCTTCTACGGCACCGACCCGAAGGTCGCGAACGCCACGAGCACGGTGGCGCTGGTCATCGGCACGGCGGGATCGATCTTCGGTTTCCGCGGACAGCTCGCGGCGGTGCGGCCGTGGCTGGTGCGGTTCGTGCCAGTGAGCCTCGCGGGAGGGCTGATCGGGAGCGTGCTGCTCACGCGGACGAGCAGTGCGGCGTTTGCGCGGTTCGTGCCGTTCCTCATCCTTTTCGCGACGCTGCTCTTTCTCGCGCAGGGGGCATTTCGGCGGCTCGCGGTGGCGGAAGCCGGCGCGACGAGGGGCGGCGGGCGACAGTTGTTGGTCGCGGTCGTGTTCCAGTTTCTGGTCTCGATCTATGGCGGATATTTCGGGGCGGGAATCGGCATCCTCATGCTGGCGTCGCTCGGCTTCCTCGGGCTCACCGACATTCACGAAATGAACGCGCTGAAGAACGTGCTCGGCTCGCTGATCAACGTGGTCGCGGCGGTTTACTTCATTGCGGCCGGAATCGTTGACTGGAACAAAGCGGGCGTGATGACCATCGGCGCGCTCGGCGGCTACTACCTCGGCGCGCACTACTCGCAGCGCATCCCGCGCGACCGCGTCCGCGGCTTGATCACCGTGATCGGCCTGACGATTTCCGCCTATACATTCTGGCGGCAGTTCGTGACGCGCTGAGCGGATGCGGATGTTCTGGCAGGTGCGATTCAAAGTGGTGCAGCGAAGTCTGTAGGCCCGGAGGGCGAGCAGAAATTAGCCGGTGGCGTCAGCCACCGGATTGAGGAAAAAATGAATTCGCCCCGGCAGGGGCGTTGGAATTCAACCGCCGCGACTACTCCACCGCCCCTCCGGGGCGGGCTCGCTTCGCGTCCGGTTCCGGTGGCTGACGCCACCGGCTAATTTCCATCGTCCCTCCGGGACACCGCGCGCATCCCTCATGTCACCGCATTCAATCACACCCATTCCTGGCTCCGTGGTTCCTTTCCGAGTAGCCAAGATTTCCGCGTCCCGGCACATTGATTCGCTCCCATGAAAGCCATCTCCCTCGACCAGCCGCAGCAGTTCCGCCGAATCGACGTCCCCGAGCCTGACGCCCCCGGTGCCGGCGAAGTGCTCGTGCGCGTCCTGCGCATCGGCATCTGCGGCACGGACTACAGCGGCTACCTCGGCAAGATGCCCTTCTTCAGCTACCCGCGCATCCCCGGCCATGAGCTCGGCGTCGAAGTCCTCGCGCTCGGCGCGGGTGTCGAGCATCTGCATCCCGGCGATCGCTGTTCGGTCGAGCCTTACATGAACTGCCAGCAGTGCTTCGCCTGCCGCCGCGGCAACGGCAACTGCTGCGAAAATCTGAAAGTCATCGGCGTGATGAGCGACGGCGGAATGCGCGAGCGGATCATCCTCCCGGCGCGGAAGCTCCACCCCGCGCACGCGCTCTCGCCCGAACAATGCGCGCTCGTCGAGACCCTCGCCATTGGCTGCCACGCCGTGGATCGCGGCCATCCCATCCCGGGCGAAAACGTGCTCGTCATCGGCGCGGGTCCGATCGGCCTGAGCGTCATCGAGTTTGCGAAGCTGAGCGGCGCCCGCACCTTCGTCATGGATATGAACGAGCAGCGCCTCGCTTTCGTCCGCGAAAAAATCGGCGTGCCCGACACCATCCTGACCACTGGCGACGGCGCCGAACTCGAGCAGCTCAAAGCCGCGACCGACGGCAATCTCGCGCAGGTCGTGATCGACGCCACCGGCAGCAACCAGTCGATGGGCTACGCGCTGAACTACGTGGGCTTCACCGGCCGGCTCGTCTACGTGGGCATCACCACGCAGGAACTGAGCTTCGGCCACCCGCTCATGCACCGCCGCGAGATGACGCTGCTCGGCAGCCGCAACGCGCATCCGAAGGACTTCACCCGCATCATCCAACTGATCGAAGACGGCAGGATCGACACCCAGCCGTGGATCACGCACCGTGCGAAGTTCGACGACATGATCGAGACCTTCCCGAGTTGGCTGAAGCCGGAAACCGGGGTGATCAAGGCGGTCGTCAGCGTGGAGTGACGCGGGGCGATCCGCCCCATCGACGAAGCGGGATTGATTGAGCGGCGACCGGATCTTCAAAAACCCCTGTCATCCCGAGCGGAGTGTCACGGAGCCGAGGGACCTCTGCCTTCGGGAGGTCGTGCAGTTTCCGGCCATCCGAGGTCCCTCGACTGCATTCTGGTCGCTCAGGCTCCCTGCATACCGCTGCCAATAACCCTGCCGGATTTCCAAAGCCCTGCGGAGTCGCACGCACAAGGAGCGGCGAAGTCCACTTCGCCGAGCCACCACACGCGCGAAGCGCCACTGCAAAAACCTGAACGCTTCCCGCACCGAGGGGTTCTGCGGCGAACTGGAGTTCGCCGCTCCTTGTCCGCCCGCCGGTTCATCCCGCTCCAAAAATCACGCTCGCGTTTTTCGTTCCTCGGGATGACACGCGGTTTTTGGTTTCCGGCCCACCCACTCAGAGAGAATACCGAATCTCCGAACCCCCTGTCATCCCGAGCGGAGTGTAACAGAGCCGAGGGACCTCTGCCTTCGGGAGATCGTGCAGTTCCCGGCCCTCCGAGGTCCCTCGACTTCATTCTGTCGCTCAGGCTCCCTCCATTCCGCTCGGGATGACAGTAGTTCGCGATTTCCGGTAGATCCTCTACCCGCCGGACTTCGCCTTGCGGATGTCTTCCACGATGCCGGCGAGGAGTTGCTGCAACTCGCTGGGGAGGGTGCCGGGGATCGCGGGGATTTGACCGGCCGCGAGTTGGCGGAGGGTGGTGGAGAAGTCGGGGAAGGGGGCGGGCAGACCGTCGATCGCGGCGAGGTTTTCTTCGATGGCAGATTCAAGGGGATCGCCGCCGAGGCCGGCTTGGGCGCAGGCGATGGCCACGGCTTGCAGGGCCTGGAGCATCTGGTTGGGCAGGCCGCCACCGCCTCCGGCGAGGCGTTTCAGTTCGGCGCGCTTTGCATCGCGCTTCTGCGCCCACTCGGCGGCGGCGGCGGTGTCGCCACGAGCTTCGGCGATTTCGGAGAGGACGCCGTAGTTCTTCCAGAGATCCGGCAGGCTGAGAGATTCGAAGATCTGGCGGGCGGCGTGGGCGTCGCGCTCTGCGGCGGCGAGGTCGTTGAGGCGGAGGTGGATGTGGGCGAGCGAGTGAAGCGAAATGGCTGCGCCGGGTTGGTTGTCGCGGTCTTGATCGATCCGCAGGCTTTCCTCCACGGAGCGGAGGGCGGCTTGGAAGCTGCGCCGGGCGGCGGGCTCGTCGCCCTGCTCGCGGGCGGCTTCGCCTTCCATTTGGCAGACGATGCCGATGTTCTGGGCGGCGCCTCCGAGGCCGGGCTGGTCTTTCAAGTCCACGGCCAATTGTCGGGATTTCTCATACCAGGCCCGGGCCTCGGCCAGCCGGCTCGCTTTCTGTTCGACTACGCCGAGGAGGTTGTAGGTCCGCATCATCGCGCCCGGATTGCCCGCCTCCTGAAAGCGCTGGAGCGCCTGCTGGTAGAGGGTGACGGCTCGGGTGAGTTGGCGGCGCTCAGCGGCAAGGACGCCCTGATTCTGGAGGGTTGCGCCCTCCAGTTCCTTGTCTCCGGCCTGACGGGAGGCGGCGAGGGCAAGTTCGTAGCGCGCATCGGCCTCGTCGTGGCGGCCGGCGACCATGAGGATCTTGGCGCATTGGCCGTGGGCGGCGGCGAGGTTGCGCTGGTTGCCGCCTGCGGTTTGGATGCGGATGACTTTCTCCGAAACCTCCAGCGCTTCGTCGTGCTGGCCGGTGTTCCTCAGAGCGTTCGCCAGTTCGCCCATGGGTGCCGAGAGGTTGCCCAGTTCCGCGGCCGCCTTGGCGTGGTCGCCCGTGGCGAGCAGCGTCTCCCACGCTTGGCCCCCTGCTTTCTCCACCAGCGCCTCCCAGAGACCGACGGCTTCCTGAAGAATGGGGATCGCCTGGCTGGCAGCACCGGCATGAAGGAGCAGCCTGCCCAAGTCGCCCACGGCCAATGCCAACTGAAACGCCGGATCGAACTCCGTGGTCGAGCGGAGCCGCTCGATGAGGGCCTCAAGTTGCCCCACCGCGCCCTGGGGATCGCCCTGCTGGAAACGCCGCCAGGCATCTTCCCGCTCGTAGTTGGCCGCTTCTGCCGTGAAGGCCCCCTGCTGCGTGGCGTCCTTCAGCATCGTCACCCAGGCATCCCGCTCGCGGAGGCGGCCGGACATTTGGAGATAGATGGAAAACGTGTTCCCCAGCACGGCGGCCTCGCGGATCAGCCCATCGCCGATGGCCCAGCGGACGGCGGAGCGGTAGTTGGCCTCCTCGCGGTCGAGAATCGCCAGCGCGGTGCGGGATTGCGAGCCGGTCAGCGCCTTGTCTAGCATCTGCATGACGGCCAGGTAGACGTGGATGAAGCGCTTCCGGATTTCGCTCGTAGTCCCGCCTTCAGGCGGAAGGTCGTCCGGAGTTCCGGTGCGTTCTGGTTTATCCCTCGTCTCACCGGCTGAAGCCGGGACAACGAACGCCGCGGCGGAGGCGAGCGTGGGGTGGAAGCGGAGGAAGGGGCGCTTCCCGATCTGAATCTCGTCCTCCGTGCGCACGAGGGCGATGCTCTGCAACTCGCGGCGGATCGGTGCCCAGGCCTCCGGGGTGAGCTGACTGACATCGAGCAGATTGTCCTCAAACACGCCGCCGCTGAACAGGCCGAGCCACGGCAGGGCGGCGCGGGCGGCGGGGCTGAGGTGGCGGCGGGAGAATTCGAGGGAGGCGAGCAGGGAGGAGTTGCGGCCCGGTTTTCCATCCGGTCCCAGCGGGGCGTCCTGCTCGAACTTCGTGAGCAGCGTGGCGAAGTCCGTGCGAATGGCCTCGGGCGTGAGGGTCTTCAAATGCGGGCCGACGAGTTCCAGCGAGAGCGGATGATCGGCGAGGTCGCGCAGGAGGGGATCGAGCTGGTCGCGGGTGAGCCGGGGATCGCTGAGCTTGACGTCGTGCTTCTGGAGGATCTCCGCGAGCAGCCACAGGCTGTCGGCGCGGGCGAGGCCGTGCAGCTCATGGCGCCGGGCACCGGGCAGGCCGGTGTCGCCGGGCCGGCAGGTGACGAGCACCGCGCCGCGTCCCGGCCCGGTGGTGAGATCGCGGAAGAGCTCGGCAAGGCGGGTGCGTTCCTCATCGGTGTAAGGGGTGCCGATGGCGGCGGCGCCGTCATTGAACTGCGGCAGGGCGCTCTCGTAGTTGTCCCAGACGATGAGCACGTCCTTCTGCTGCATGAACTCGATGGCGAGAGTCCGCTGCTCGAAAAAGGGAAGTCGGTTAAAATCGTCGCCTTCAATATAGCAGCCCAGCACCTGCACTACGCGCTCCGCATTTGTGAACTGCTCGAAGCTGATGAAGCACGCGCCGTCGCGGAAAAGCCCGCTGCGCGTCCACCAATCCGCCGCCTCGGTGGCCAGCGTGGTCTTGCCCATTCCGCCCATGGCATGAAGCACGATCCCGCGCTGGCTGCGGAACTGCCGCTCCAGCAACAACAGCTCCCGCGCCCGGCCTTGAAATCCATAGGACGGTGAAGGCGGAAAAGGCCCGTGCTCATGCTTTTGCCTCGCGGGCGGACGGGAGCCACGACGGCGGCGGGCGTCCTCGGCATCGGCGGTACGGATGAGCCCGGCAATCGCACCCGCATTTTCCTCATCCTTCCCGGGATCGGCGAAGTCCACCCGGAGCTGTCCGGCAAGATTCGGCGGGAGTTTCAGCGACGCATCGAACTTCACGGGCAGCAGGCGGTCGGCGTCGGGATTGAGTTCGAGGTGTTTGTTGATTTCCCACTCGACCCATTTGGAGTCCAGCGCCGTCTGCGAGACCGCGACGACGGTGAAGCGGCTGTTCCGGATGCCGGCTTCGCACTGTGGCTCCAGCTTGCCGGGCCTGCATTTCCACTTATCCAGCCAGACGCGCAGACCGTGCTTTTCCGAGAGGGTGCGGGCGAGGACTTCGACGCGGGCGGAGTCGTTGTGATTGTGGCTGAGGAAGAGGTCGAACTGCCGCACGGCCTGCTGCGTCGCGAGGTCGGGCGGCAGGAGCGGATCATCCGTGCCGCGCTGGTAGAGGTGCGGGAGGAACCAATCCTGCAGCCGGAGCGTGCGGGCACCGGGGCCGGATTCCAGCCAGCGCGCCGGGGAAGTGAGGAGTGCGCTGCGGCCCTGCGCGACGGCGTGGCCGATGGTGGTGCCGCGGACCAGCTCCTTGTAAAACCGATCGAGGAGAATCTTCGCCGCCTCGACATGCACGGCATGGCCCATGGACAGCACGCTGCCGACGCCGGCCTGAATGAGCCGCGGGGCGACGGAGCGGAAGACGATGGATTTCATCTCGGCACTGCGGCAGGCCTCCAGCACGACGAGCGGAATCTGGTGCTGGGCGAGGAGATGGCCGAGCTGATCGGCGGGAATGAGGTCGGTCTTCGAGTCGCCGGTGCCGTCGTCGCTTTGCTCAAAGCACAGCGCGCCGAGCTGGGTGAGCTGCATGAAGGTGCCGTGGCCGTCGAAGTGGACGACATCGTAGGCATCGCCCGCCTGCTGCGCGTCGCGGAGCATTTCGCCCATGCGCTGCAAGGTGGGTGGGCGGCAGAAGTCGAGCTGCACATTCGCCCCCAGCGGATCGAGCGCGGCGAAGAGGGCCTTGGTGGTGACGCGGGGATCGATGAATCCGGCATCCTCGGGCCGGCTGACGATGTAGAGGATGCGCAGCGGGAGCTTCACCTCGCGGGGGATGAGCTTTTCCGGCGTGCTGAGCTGCCGCCGGATGGAGACGCGCAGGGCGAGGCTGCCCGCGGAATCGGCCATGAGTTCCCACGGGAGACGGAGCAGCGCGGGATCGTCGGTGGCGATGGTCAGTTCGCGGGGCTCTTTGGCGCCGAGGAGAAGCTGGAGCGCGGCCTGGTTTTCCGGCGCGGAAAAGACGGCGTCGTGGAGCTGGCGGCCCCAGTTTGCCAGATCGGATTCGATCCGCTCCGCGCGAACGACGGCGCCGCCATCGGGCAGCTCCATGTATTCCTCCAGATACCAGCGGAGGTTGCTGTAGTCGTCGTCGCTGAGGAAGGGCGTGAAGGGAACTTCAACGCCGATGCTTTTGCCGCCGCCGTCGGTGAGCGTGAGCCGGCAGGCGTTTCCGTCGGATCGGGAGAAGAGGATGCGGATTTCCTGCATAACGTGGCGTGTGTTTCGTGCTTCCGGAGAACGCGGCGATGGTAGACAGGCATGATCGGGGATCAAACGGAAACGATGAGGGGCGCGGTCTTGCCATCGCCGGTGGGCGTGCCGTACAGGGTGGATCGGAAGTCATTTGCATGCAGCGCCTCCTCCTAAAATGTCATCCTGAGCTTGTCGAAGGACCTCTCGCATCTGCGGGCAGCGGTGGTGCGGAGCGGTTCGCGAACGGGCTTGCTCCGCGCCGTCTCCGCCCGCGGAAGAATGAGGTCCGTCGACAAGCTCAGGATGACAGGGTTTCGATGGGGCGCTGCGCGCCAGTTCGTTCCTGCGCACACTTTTCCCCGGCTTCCGGTAGACCCTCTTAGCTGGTGACGTTTCCCGGAAGTTCCCGCGACTCTTTCCGTCCCTGTTTATGCAACTCGATTCCCACCAGCACTTTTGGAAATACGACGCGGCGCAGTATCCGTGGATCCCGCCCGGCTCGCCGCTGCATCGCGACTGGCTGCCCGACGACCTCGCGCCACTGCTCGCGGCGGCGGGGCTGAATGGCTGCATCGCCGTGCAGGCGCGGCAGACGGTGGAGGAATCGCGCTGGCTGCTCCAGCTCGCGGCGGAGTCGCCGATCATCAAGGGCGTCGTGGGCTGGGTGGACCTGCGCAGCGAGCGGGTGGGGGAGCACCTCGCCGAGCTGTCGGCGAATCCGAAGTTCCGCGGCGTGCGCCATGTGGTGCAGGACGAACCCGACGATCAGTTCATGCTCGGCGTCGAGTTTCAGCACGGCATCTCGCTGCTCCGCGAGTTCGGGCTCACTTACGACCTGCTCATTTTCCCGAACCAACTCCCCGCCGCGATCGAGCTGGTGCAGCAGTTTCCCGAGCAGCCGTTTGTCCTCGATCACATCGCCAAACCGCCGATCAAAACCGGCGCGCTCCACCCATGGCGTGAACTCATTCGCGAACTGGCGGCGTGCCCGAACGTGATGTGCAAAGTCTCCGGGATGATCACCGAGGCGGATCACGCGAACTGGACCCGCGAACAAATCGCGCCCTATCTCACCGTCGTGGCCGACGCCTTCGGCGCGGAGCGGCTGATGTATGGCAGCGACTGGCCGGTCTGCCTGCTCGCCGGCAGTTATGATCGGGTCTTCAAGCTGGCGGACGACTCGTTCGCCGCGTGGGATGAGGCCGCGCGTCGGCGGGTGTTTGGAGGAAACGCACAGCGCTTCTACCTCGGCGCCGCTTAGAACGTCTTGCCTTTGGGCCAGTTCAGGAGATCCGTTTCCGCGCCCGGCGTCGCCACTTCTGCCGGCCAGGTGAAGTTGCACGCCTCGCAGAAAAACGCCTGATCGATCACGCCCGTCGCCGCGAGCGCGGCGGGTAGTGCGCCCATGATCGTGCGCCGCGAGAACTGCGGGAACTCGATCCGCGACGATCCACACTCCGGGCAGTGTACTGCCTGCTGGAGAAGAGGATCGCCATCCCACTGGGCGAGCAACGCGAGTGCTCCGGTCTCGTTCTGGCCCGGCACCCGGACGCGGAGATGCGCGCGAGGACGCAGGTTGAAGAGCTTCCATTTCTGCTCGTTCGATTCGTCGTAGACGCTCGCCGCCACGCCGGCCTCGCGAAGGCGCGTCGCCAGTTGTTCGGCAGGCTCGGGTTCATTGAAGGTGGCGACAGTGATTTGTGTTTCCATAGTTTGGATTGATTCGTGGTGGGGGGCAGGACCGCGGGCGTCCCTTTGAGAAAACCTTCGGGCGGAAAAACTCCTGTGCAAGCTCTGTTCATCGCGGCGCATCGCGTCCGGGATTGCGCAGCAGGGACGCCCCGGACATGCTCGCCACTGTCATGCGTCCCGTCCTGCTTCTCGCCGCCGTCCTTTCGCTCGCCGCCTGCGCCAATCCCGGCAAAGGCTACGCCGACCGCCATCCCGAACTCACCCCGGCGCAACGCCGCATCTTCAACACCGCGCGCATTCCCAGTGGGGACGACGTGGCGGGCCTCACGCGCGAGCAGATAAAGATCGCGATGGGCGGCGATCCCACCACTTACGACAAGGCGGATGGCGGCGACGTGTGGATCTACTCACGCCGCAAGTCGCAGGCCCGCGACCTCGAAGCACCCCTGCGGGAACCGAACTCCTCGATCGACCCGACCCGCAGTTTCACCGACACCGCGGCCTTCGATGCGCACGGAGATGTGCTCGAAAAAACGAGCGTGTTCTTTTCCGGCGACCGCGCCACCCATGCACGGGTGACGGAAGAGAAAGAGTAGCGCGCGGTTGGGGATCTGCGGGTTGCGGGGAGTTGCCCCCGGTCTCTTTCCGCCATGCTTCCCACCTCAAATAACTTGGCGCGTTCTCCCGTTACTGCGGAGTCAAAGACACGGCTCCGCACTCCGCCTGGCCCGTGAAGTAGCCGAATGCGCTCTGCTGCTTCTGGAAGATCACCCCCTTGAAACTGGAGCGCGCGATGGTCATCGGGTGGACGAAACTGCCGCTGAACACGCCATTGGCAAAGCGCCCGCGTCTGGGGGGCGATTCGTCCAAAAGGTCATAGGGAAAGAGCAAGGTCATGCTGAGTTTTGCCTGCCCGTGATCGATGACCGTGATGACGTTTCTCGGGCTGACATTGATCGCCATGTTCAGACCGGGTGAGGGGAGATTGCCATCGGTGAAACTGGCGATGACGTTTCCGTCGGCGTCGGGCACTCCCAGTCCGGGGAAGACGCTGGTGTTCGCGGTTGCCGAGGGGAGAACAAACTTCGAGCCGATCAAGTCGACCTGAATCCCGTCGGGCCAGCCGGCCGGATAGCGTTTTGCGGTGGGGGAGCCGGGCTTGTACCAGTGCAGGTCGAGCGCATCGAGGTCACTGACATTGGGTGTCTCGCGGAACGCGACGGGAGCGGACACCGATCCCTTGCTGGCGAGAATGGGCGCGTACAGCGGCCAGACGTTCGCCTTCGAAATGGGATTCGAGCAGCTAATCACCGTGCCGTCTGCGAGCGTAGCGGTGAGGCGGGCCAAGCCATTGCTCGTCACCCTGAGAATGCCGACGCCATCGCCTTGCGGATAAACTTCGGCTGGGCGGCCCTGGTCAGCCGGGGCTTTCGCGGCAAAGACGACGGTGTAACGGCCGAGCAGGCCCGCCGGGACATTCCGGAGCGGCGCGACGGGATTGTTGGTCGCGACGTAGAGCGCCCGGTCGGCATGGATCCCCGCAAAATCCTTTCCGTCTTCTAAAATGGTGGCGGTCAGCGCGTCCGTGCCGCCAGTGACATCGAGTTGCATCGATAGGGTGAGCGAGGGGAGATATTTTCGCTGCAAGGTGAAGCTCGCTGCGACCCGAGCGCTCCCGAAGCTGGCAACTCCGCTGGTGTCGAAGCTACCTCTCAGCGCGTAGGCGATTCCCGCCAATCTCAACCGGGCGGTAAACGTGCCACCCTTTCCGACGACGACACGCATTTCGCCCGTCTTGTCATTTCCCGCGGTGGTTCCCGGAGCGGAACTTACCAGCCCGGTGTAAGTGCCGAGGTTGTCCGCATAGGTCGTGAGTTTGATCGTCAGCGTCGCGGGTTCGCTGGTGTTATTGGCGTCGCTATCATCGAGCAGGATCACGGTCATCGTCGCGGTGCCACTCGCGGTGGGATTGGGGGTGAAAGTCAGCGTGCCGTCGGGAGAAATCGACGGCGTGGTGGTGAAGAATGAGGGCTGGTCCACCGCGACCAGAAATTTCAGAACCTGGCTGCTTTCGCTGGTTGCACCGGCGTTGATGTTCGTGGCCCATGGCGAAACCGTCTGCGGCCCGGCATTCTGGCCGATCGTGATGTCGGCACCAGAGGTGAAGCGGGGCGCCTCGTTGCCCGTGAGCGTATAGACTTCCCCGCTGCTGAAGGCGGCGGTGAGCGCATTGCCTGCGGTGTCCGTGATCCCGGAGTTCGCCTTGAGGTCCAGACGGATGCTACCGCCGAAAACGAGCGAATCGATCGTGACATCATAGATCATTCCGCTCACCGCCGTGACGGCGTCGATCGCTCCGGCGGCCGTCCCGGTGGTGGTGAGGAGGAAGGCGCTGGCATCCACACCGGTCACGTCTTCATTGAAGGTCACGCGATACTTCACGCTGCTCCGACTGGTCGTTTCATGAGCGGGCAGGAAGCGAGCGATCGAGACCGCGCTGGGAATGACTGCATCGATCAGGACTGCGGCGGTTTTAAATGACGGCGTGATTACGCTGGCATCGTTTCCTGCCGAGTCGCGGATAGTACTACCTTTCAGCGTGATGCTAGTACCGACGGCGATGCCGTCGAGATCCTGTTGGCCAGCGGTCACCGTGTAGCGGAAGGTTAACGTCGTGGAACCACTGCCAGACACATATGCGGCCTGCGCAGGGCCCCCGGTGGCGAGGGTGATGGCTAGGATTGGCGTGCCGCTAGTCGTGACGACGTTGACCGCTTCGGAGTAGGTGACGATGAAGTCAAGGATCTTGCCGATGATATAGGTGCCACCGGTCGGAGCACCGGCAGACAGGACCGTCGGAGCTATGGCATCGACGAGCACGCCCACCGTGGATGGAACGTTGTTCAGTGTGGAAATCAGATCGTTTCCCGCGGCATCGCGCAGCGTGCCGCCATTCGCGGTGATACCAGGCCCAAGGGTGATGCCATCGGGATCGAAACCTCCCGCTACGATGGTGTAGCGGAAGAGCAGCGCCGTGGTGCCGCTGCCGGAAACGTAGGCGGCGTGGACCGTGCCTCCCGTGTCGAGCATCACCGGGAGGTAGGGCGTGCCGCCGGTGGTAATCACGGTGGTGGCTTCGCTCAGCCGCACGGTGAAGTCGAGCTTCTGGCCGCTGGTGTAGATGGCATTAGCCGGGACCGTGAGGCTGGCGACAACCGGGGCGGTGTGGTCGAGAATATAGACATCGCCCGTCGTGAAACCGCTACCGATCGCATTCCCCGCTGGATCCGCGATCCCGGTGCCACTGGCGGCAAGATTCAGTCGCAGGGTGCCGTCGCCGGTAATCGGGTTGAGAGTGATCTTGTAAGTCGTGTTATTCGTCGTCGTGATGTTCGCGACGGTGGCGTTGACGGTCCCGGTTGTGGCGAGAACAAAGGACGCTGCGGTGACCCCGGTCACGCTCTCGTTGAACGTGACGTTATAGTCAAGACTCGTCGCGGCGCTCGTCGGGTTGCCCACTCGCAAGATCGAGGTAACGGTCGGGACGATTCCGTCCACCAATACCGTATCTGTCGCCGCGACGTTATTTAGCGCCATTACCGCAGGATTGCCCGCCGCGTCGCGGAGAGCCCCGCCATTGGCGATAATTGCGGTGCCCAGCACGATCCCAGTCTTGTCGAAATTTCCCGCAGCGACGGTGTAACGAAAGACCAGCGTGTTGGTGCCCGACCCGGAAAGATAGGGTGCGTTGGCCGTGCCGCCAGTATCGACCGTTACTCCGAGGCGTGGATTACCGGTGACCGTAATGATCTCGGAAAAGGTCACCGTGAACTCAAGCTGATTCCCGAGTTTGTACGTACCGCCGAGAGGCGCACTCACCGCGACCACCGTGGGGGCGATTCCGTCCAGGAACACGCCTGAGGTAGGAGCCACATTATTCAGCGTGAGCACCGCGCTATTCCCAGCAGCGTCGAGGATCGCGCCGCCGTTGAGTGCCAGCGCGGTGGCGACGGTGATTCCGTCTGTATCCAGCGTGCCGGCGGCGATGGTGTAACGGAATACGAGCTTGGTAGTTCCGGTCCCGGAGACGTAGTTGGCGTTGACCGTCCCGCCGACATCGAGCGCGATTGGGAGACGAGTTACTCCGGTCGCCACGACGCTTTCGGAGAATGTCACCGTGAAGTCGAGGTTGTCGCCCAACTTATAAGTGCCGCCGGTCGGAACCGCGACGTTTGCAATCGTCGGCGCCACGGTGTCGATGGTGTAAAATTGTGTACCGAGTGCACCGGTGGTCAAGGGGTTGCCGACAAGATCGCTGATGCCGGTGGTGCTAGACTTTAGATCCAATCGCAAGGTGCCCGTCCCTGTGATCGAATTTATGGTCACATCGTAGATCGAGGTGCTCACCGCCGTGATCATGCTGAGAGTGCCCGCCACCGTTCCGGTAGTCGTGAGCGCAAAATCGGCGGTGTCCATACCGGTGACGCCCTCGCTGAAAGTCACACGGAAAGTGATTGTGTCGACGTTGGTTGAGGCGGTGGTTGGTGTTTGCCGATTGATCGAAGTCACGGACGGAGAGATGGTATCCACGAGGATGCCTGTCGTCGCTCCGACTCCGCTTAGAGTCAGCACGGCGTTGTTTCCGCCGGCGTCCCGGAGCGTGGCGCTGTTGGCCGTGATGCTGGACAAAGGAGCGATTCCATTGGTGTCGGAATTGCCGCTGACGATGGAGTAGCGAAAGGTGATGGCCGTGGTGCCCGAACCCGAGACGTAAATCGCGCGAACCGCGCCGCCCGCATCGAGAGTGACGCCGAGGTATGGAGCACCGCCGGTACTGATGGTGATGGCTTCCGAGAAATTGACAACGAAATCGAGGGTTTGGGCGGCGATGTAAGTAGCGTTGGGCGGCAGGGTCACACTGGAGACCACCGGTATGATGGCATCCACGAACACCCCCGCTGGGGAGGCAACGTTGTTCAGTGGCAATATCGCGTCATTGCCTACGGCATCCCGGATCGTGCCCCCATTGGTCTGCAGCGCGGAGGCGATGCTAATTCCGTCTATGTCGGCGTTTCCCGAGACCACGGTGTATCGAAAGGTGAGCGTGGCGCTGCCGGAGCCTGAAAGATAGATGGCATTCACGGTGCCACCAGTGTCGAGAGTGATCGGCAGTCGGGGAGTGCCGCCCGCCGTTGATACGGTGACCACTTCGGAGAACGTCACGGTGAAGGCGAGATTTTGCGTTGCGAGGTAGGTAGCGTTCGCGGGGACGCCGACGCTGGCGATAGCTGGCGAGACACGATCCACGGCATACGGCTGGCCCGCAGTGTAGCCACTAGTGATCGGATTACTTGCAAGGTCCGCGATGCCTGTGCCGCTGCTTCTTAAATCAAGCCGCAGCGAACCGGCACCCGTGATGGATGAAATGGTCACCGTGTAGCTCGAGGTGGTGACCGGTGAGACGTTGAGGTTCAGGGCCGAGACGGTCCCGGTGGTCGTGAGCGTGAAGTCCGACACATCGACGCCCGTCACAGGTTTGCTAAAGGTGACCGTGTAGCTAAGGCTCGCGAGATTGGTCGGTGATGCTTGCGCTCGGTTGATCGAACTGACCGTGGGCGGAGTGGCGTCCACGCGAATCCCGCTCGTTGAGGTCACGCCGGTGAGCGGCAATAGCGCGCTGTTTCCGGCCGTGTCGCGCAGCGTGCCTCCATTCAAGGTGATGGTGGACGCGACGGTGATGCCGTTGGAGTCAAAGTTTCCGTTCACTACCGTGTAGCGGAAGGTCAGTGACGAGGTTCCCGATCCGAAAAGAAAAGACGCCCGCACCGCACCGCCCGTGTCCAGATTGATCGGGATGTAGGGCGTGCCGCCGCTGGTCGTCACCGTGATGCTCTTGGAGAAGCTGACCGTGAAATCGAGATTGTCGCCCTCGCCGTAGTTGCCGTTCGCGGGGAGCACCACGGAACTGACACTCGGCGCCACGCTGTCGATGGTGATCGTGAGGCCCGCCGACGCGACGCTGATGTTACCTGTCACGTCGCTCGCCTTTGCGCTGATGGAATGATTTCCCTGCGAAAGGCTGCTCGCGGTGATCGACCAGATTCCGCTGGTTGCAGTTCCGGTCCCGATCACAGTGATGCCGTCCGTATCGTAGAGTTTCACCGTGCTTCCCGCTTCCGCCGTGCTGGTGAAAGTTGGTGTGGTGACGTTCGTCAGGTTGTCGCTGCTGCTCGAGCCGCTGTCCGATCCCGCCGCGAGGCGCGGCGTGCTCGGCGCGTCCGGCGCCACATTGTCCAGCGCGGCGAAATTGGTGGCGTTAAGATCATCGACGAAGGCGTAGCCGATGCAGTCCCCGCTGCTCACCGGGACAATATTGAACGCGGAAATCCCGTTGAAACTGGTGTTTGAAGAGACATCGAAACTGACCAGCAAAGCGTCGTTCACGGTTGCCGTGAGGGTTGCGCCGATGATGGCATTCCCCGCCGCGTTGAGGCCGGTCAGGGTGACGCTGTGCCCGATCACCACCGTCGCGCCCTGAACGATTCGCACATGCAGCCCCACCGACTTGAGATCGAACGTCGAGCGATCATTGGCCGAAACTTTGATCACGCTGAAGTCCGCACCGCTGTAGTCGTTGCGGCTGATGCCCACGCCCTTGCCGCTGCTCACTGCGCCGTCCCAGACGTCCACATTTGCCAGCGCGGAACTGGGCGAGATCACATTAAAGTCCCAGCCGGAAATGTTCGTCGCCGTGGCTCCGGGAGTACCGGCGCCAGCATCCGCGACGATCGTCTGGGTGGGGAGCGAGTTGAAATCGGTCACGCCACCCGCCGGTGTGGCTGCCAGCATCGGGCAAAAGTGACCGCCGAGCGCGAGGAGCGCGATGGACAGCAGACGACCCGCAGAATGGCCCGCTTCAGCGGCAAATTCTGAAGCACGGTAGGCCTGCTGGCGGAGATTCATGGGCGTCCCCCACATAGCCATTCCTATGCCCCGCCCAGCTTGAGGCCCGGAACTTCATGGGTCCGGAACGACGGAGCCGGAAGGCAAAATTACCAGACCGCCCCGTGAAAAGGGTGGTCGGGCTGGACAGATTCGACCTCCTCGCCCCGAACAGGACCCTCCGAATCGTCCCCGGGTTGGAAGTATCGGCGCAAGAGCGGTTTACGCGGAGCGCGGCGATGCTGCGCTGCCGTGGCTGTCGCCGTCGTAAACGACCTGAACGGCGGTGCCGTCGGGGCGGGTGGCGTTGGCTAGGCGATTTTCCGCGTCGTAGGCGCTGGTGCGGGGGGCTGGCGGGGCGCCATCCGCCACACTTGAGGCGGGTGCGCTACCCTGCGTGGTGTTGCCGTTGGCGTCGAAGGTGTCGGTGGTCAGCCGGTCGTTGGCGTCGTTGGCGAAGCTCTGGCTGGTCAGCCCGGCGAGGTTGCTCGTGCGGGCGAGGTGGTTGCCCACGGGGTCGAGGGTGTAACTGGCGGTGCCGTTGTGGCCGGGGTCGCCGGTGATGGATTCCTGAGTGAGGCGGATGAGGGCGTCGTAGGTGTAGGTGACGCTGCGGGTGCCGGTGGGGTTGGCGGGCAGGATGCCCGCGCCACTTTCGGCGATGCCAAGGCGCTGGCCCCCGGCGGCGAAAGTTTAGGTGGTGCTGGCGAGCACCGTCGGCGGGGCGTTCGCCGGGGTGGCCCAGATGCCCATGCTGGTGAGCCGGTTCACTGTGCTACAGGGCTAGGCGTGGGCGACGCCGTTGGGCATGGCGTAGCTTTGCAGGTTGCCCACTTCGTCGTAGGCGTAACTGGTCACGCCGAGGTGCGCGTCATTCACCGCGCTCAGCCGGTTGAGCGCGTTGTAGCCGTGACTCGCGCCTTGGGCGTGGTTGCTGGCGATGGTGGAGACATTGCCGCCGGCGGCGTAGCTGTAAGTCAGTATGCCTTGCGGGGTGGCTTTGCTGCTCAGCCGGTCGCGGGCGTCGTCGCTGTAGCTGGTCACGCCGCTGGCGGCGGTCATCGTCGCGCGCTGGGCGCTGGCCGTGTAGGTGAAAGTCACGTTGCTCGCCGCGGCGCTAGCGTGGTTGCTCGTGCGAGTGAGCAGCCGGCTCAGGGCGACTCGTCCGGGTTCCTGCCACCGCTTGTCCCGGGCACCGCCGCCTCGATCGTAGGTGTAGCTGCTGATCGTGCCGTTGAAGTCGGTGCGCGGACTGGAAAAGCCGAACGTTGCGCTCCAAAGGTAGAACCAGGTCGCCAGCGCCGCGACGCAGCGGTGGAGGTGAAGAAGACGCGCGGCTCGCACGTCCGCGTTTTACAAGCGCCCCTCTCAAGCGGCAACTTCAGTCTCCTCTGTCAGATTTGTCGCCTGACCCCCATCTTCCACTCGATCTCACGCACCAGCGCCGGCGTGATGACGCCGCCCTGCGCCGGAATCACCGGCAGTCCGTCCGCCTCCATGGCGATGGAAAACGACGCAGGAACTTCGCCGCCCAGCCGCACCGCGAGATGGCGGAACAAAATCTCCTGCTGCGGACGCGGCAGCCTTTCCACGGAAGCTTCGATTTCAGTGAGCGTGCTCATGGGCGGAAAATGCCCGAACCGGGAGCCACCGGCAACCGTGGAGTCGTCCTCAATATGGCCACGGGGGTAAAACGATGCACCCTTTCCTTGCCCGCTGGAGTGGCCGCTTGTAGCCTCCCGGCATGAGCACTCAAACCGCCTTCCATCGTGGTGTGCATCCGCTTCTCCAGCTCCTGCTTCCCGGAAAAGAGGAAGCTGTGCTGGCCGCGCAACCCGACCGGGCGCTGCGTGAACGCATCGAGCAGCTCGCTGCAAAATCCACCGAGGGCGAACTCACCGCCGAGGAACGCGATGAGTATGAAGGCTACGTGCGCGCCAACAAATTCGTCGCCACCCTTCGGCGCGAGGCCCGGACCATGAAGTCCAGCGCGGCCTCGTGACGGAGGCGGCGCGAGCCTTCGTGCGCCAGCGGGCCGCGAACCGCTGCGAGTATTGCCACCTGCATCAGGATGACTCGCCGCTCGCCGCCCTCCCCACATAGAACACATCCGCCCGCGCAAGCACGGCGGCTCCGATGACGAATCCAATCTCTGTCTCGCGTGCATCGACTGCAATCCCCACAAAGGCCCCAACCTGACGGGCATTGACCCGCTCACTGGCGTGGTCACCGAGTTATTCCACCCGCGTGAGCAACGATGGGAGGACTACTTTGCCATCGAGGGAATCTACATCATCGGCAGAACCGCCGTCGGTCGGACGACCGTCCAAGTCATGGACATGAACTCGGACGATCAACTCAACCTCCGCGCGGCGGGCTAGCAGTCCCCGGCGAGCCGTGACGCACTTGTGCGAGGCGATTTCCATTGCGCGGTGTGGGGTGGTTGGGTTCACACGTCGCCGCACTGGCTCCAGGCAGCCCCGACCCTCACCACGAAGCTCAGCTTCACCGCGCAAAAGCGGCGTTGCTAAGTCCTCAACGTGACAGCGGGAGTGAACAAGAAATTCACGATTCACAGACTGACCCCCGCTTCGTACCATTCCCCGCGCAAAGAAAGCATGGCCAAAATCCTCAACTTGGCTGCGAGGTTGAAAGCGCCTCGACTCCCGGCACCCGCCTGCCATCCTCGGGGCGATGCCCGTGCCCATCCTCTATCTCGATACGTCCGTTATCGGCGGCTACTTCGACGACGAATGGAAAGACGCTACCCAGGAGCTTTGGCGGCAGATGGAGCAAGGCCGCTTCCGGTTCCTGAGTTCCGACGTCACCACCCAGGAAATCGAGGACGCCCCCGGGAACGTGCGCGATCTTTTTGACGACACCTTCAGCGCCGAAACGCTGCTGGAGGTGACCGGTGAAATGGAAGACCTCGCCGCCGCCTACCTGCGCCAGTGCGTCGTCCCGTCCAAATACGCCGACGACGCCACGCATGTCGCCGTCTGCTCCGTGGCCCGGCTCCAATACCTCGTGAGCTGGAACTTCAGACACCTTGTCAACGTCCAGCGCGAAGCGGGGTTCAATGCCGTCAATCTGTTGCAGGGTTATCCGCCCATCCGTATCGTCAACCCACTCGAACTCATCCATGGAAACGAAGATCAAAACCTTTGATGCCGTTGAAATGTCCCGTCGCCTGCGGGAGAACACCAGCCGCAAGCTCAACGCCATGAGCCGCGAGGAACTGCTGGCCTGCCTGCGCCAGACCCGCGAGCGGTTTTGCGCCCGGCGGCAGGCCCGGCCACCGGCCACGGCGCGCTGAGGCTCTTTGCCTCGATCAGCCGCCGCCCGCGTGACATAGAGCGAGATTCTAGAACTGACCCCGCCATTTGCTTCCCGGATGGCAATACTAACCAAATAAGACCCGTTCATGAAACGTCCAACTCGCATCCTCAGAACCGCAGGAACATTGCGCTGCATCACTGCCTTGTTGCTGGCGTTCGACCTGATCGCACAAGCACAGGACAAGGCTCCCGGACCAGCAGCAGCCGACGCCCCAGCACCTGTCGCGATCTCGGCACCGATGGAGATGCAGAAGTGGATCGCCACGACGGATGCGCAGTGGCAGGCGGCCTTCAAGCGCGATGTCAGCGATGTGCGCGAGACGGAACTCGGAAAGCTGAAGCTGCAGTATCTGACCTCGCTCGAAGCCGCCCTAGAGCGTGTCATGCACTTTTCTTTGAAAAAGAGCTGTACATTATAAATACCATTACGCATCAAGCTTGGGATGCCAAACAAGAACCAAGTCACCAAAGCCAATTATCCCACCGATGTTAGCGATGCAGAATGGGAGT
>JANPHH010000593.1:0-7218 GCA_031424375.1 Chthoniobacter sp.
ACTCCCATTCTGCATCGCTAACATCGGTGGGATAATTGGCTTTGGTGACTTGGTTCTTGTTTGGCATCCCAAGCTTGATGCGTAATGGTATTTATAATGTACAGCTCTTTTTCAAAGAAAAGTGCATGACACGCTCTAGGGAAGCGACTCGTAGCACCAGAGGAAGAAGGCCAAGACGTTGCTGCGCGCCGGGAAGCAATACTCAAGCCTCGAGTTCTCCGGGAGTTCTTTGAGAAGTACCGTCGAGCCAAGCTTCCGAACGAAACAATCGCATTGAACGTCATTAAGGCGCTTGGTCTCCCACCAGAACGCGCACAGACGGCATTTGGAATTATTAAGGCGAATGGACTCTATTGTGGAATTATCCGGGAAGGCCCGACTGGCCCGTTTGTAAACCTTGATAGTCCCGCAGTTCCTTCACCGGTTGCTACGCCAGAGAATGTCGAAAAAGCGAACGAGGTTCACGAAGTAGGATTACTCCCATCGACGTTCTTTCCGATAACTTCGGTTCCCCCTGTCGCCGATCTCGTCGGGACTACAGGCACACCGCAAGTAGACATTAAGGCAAATCCGGTTTTCATAACTCACGGGAAACAGCGTGCGATTGTCGCCCAAATTAAGGAGCTACTGCTCTTCGGAAAGTTCGAACCTATCGTGTCGGTTGAGCGTGAAGCCACCGCCATTCCCGTTCCGGAGAAAGTCTTCGAGGACATGCGTTCCTGCGGTGCGGGGGTGCTTCATGTTGGAGCCGAAGGTAAGTATCTCGACAAAGACGGAAATGAGCATGTCAAGCTTAACGACAATGTGCTGATAGAGATTGGCGCCGCTATGGCGCTTTACGGAAAGCGTGTGATTCTGTTGGTAGAAAAAGACGTCGTGCTCCCCTCTAATCTTCAGGGCCTCTACAGATGCGAATTCGAAGGCGATAAACTCGACTACGATTCAACGATGAAGCTGCTCAAAACCTTTAGTCAGTTCCGATAGTTCGCATTCGCGATCCTTCCTCGAAATGGCCGTAACAAAAGCTCCCGACAGAACCAAGCTCAGCCTAGATGTCTCCCGTAGGTCCCAGAACAACTGGACCTCCTCGAAAGCCGGACTGAAGCAGGGTCCATCACCGAAGTCGTTCGCCGCTCTCTCTCGCTATATGACCTTGTCGAATGGATGACCCATATTGGTTTGAGGAACTTAAAAACCGGCGATCTGCAAGGATGATACCATCACTAATTGCCGCAGAGCGCCGCGGCTCTGGCAGATCGCTCTTGGAGCCAGGAACAAGGCTTGAACTTCGTTCCTTCCTAGCACAGGTGATCGAAACGACCCCTGCTGAATTCACCGTGCGATTGCATCGTTGTCTGCAATCAGGCCAGCCTGTGATGACGGAAATCGATCTCACCGGGGAAGGTATTTACGGGGAAATAGTCGGCCATGGATTTTATCTTGAAGGGGAAGAGGCGAGGCGTAAGACATTGGCTGTTGATGTGGCTCTGATTGGCGATGCGCCACCAACACTTTACCAATTAACGGACTTTCTGTGGGGCGAACTGAAGGAACCTCTCCAAGATTGCCGCTTCGACTATTGCATACGCGATCGCTGTTACAAACGATTCCCTAAAGGCTAGGTCCGCTCGCTCGTTCCAAAGTTTGCGAACGAGGGTCAGAAATTCCCCCGCCGGTGAGGTGCTGGCTGTCGTCTTCGCGGCTATACGTACGTGAACTGGGGCGGCGCGGCCGTTCAGGACCGCTCCGGCGGAGCTGGGAAGCCCTTGGGCGGGCGGCTTTCCTCGGCCTGCCGCATCGATTCGGCGCCGCGGGTGGCCGTGTAGCTCACGCCTTTCGTCAGCACCTCCCTCTGGCTCGCCGTCGTCCAAAAGCGCACCGGGACGCTGCGCCAGGTGGAGCCATCCAGCGGCTGGCGCACGTGGAAGTGCAGGTGCGGCCCCGTGGAGCAACCCGTATTGCCCGAGCGCGCCACGAGATCACCCGCCTTGACCTCGTCGCCCACCTTCACCAGGACGCCGTTCTGCTGCCGGTGCAGGTATTCACCCAAGGTGCCGTCCGCGTGCTGAATCATCAGCAGATTGGAAAACTCCTGCATCTCGGGGTGCCCGCCGGTTCATCCCGCACCAAAAATCACGCCCACGTGTTCGGTTCCTCAGGATGACAGACTTTTTTGGATGCCGGCGCGCGGCACCCTTTCCCTGCCAGTTCTCCGACACCGACAGCCTCACTGAGATTCGCCGCTTCAAAGTGAGCCGAGCGTCTGATCGACCACTTCAAGCAGGAAGTCGGCGTCGGCTTTGGTGAAGCACATCGGCGGTTTGATGCGCAGGACGTTGCCGTGGTAGCCGCCTTTGCCGATGAGCAGGCCGAGGTCCTTCGCGGTCTCGAAGACGTGCATCGTCTCCTCCTTCGCGGGCACCTTGGTCGTGCGATCCTTCACCAACTCGACCCCGAGCATCAGGCCTTTGCCGCGCACGTCGCCGATGACGGTGTGCTTCTCAGCGAGCTTGCGGAAGCCGTCTTGCAGATAGTTTCCGACGGTCAGCGAGTTTGCCTGCAAGCCTTCGCGGTCGATCACTTCGAGCACCGCCTTGCCCTGCGCGCAGACGACGGGGTTGCCGCCGAAGGTGTTGAAATGAATCCGCGACGCGAGGGCCTGCGCGATCTTCGGCGTGGTGACGACGGCCGCGAGCGGCACGCCATTCCCGATGCCCTTCGCCATCGTCACGATGTCGGGCATCACGCCCTGCGTCTCGAAGCCCCAGTAGTGCGTGCCTGTGCGACCGAAGCCGGCCTGCACTTCATCCGCGATGCACAGACCGCCCGCGGCGCGCACGTGTTCGTAGGCGCCCTTGAGATAGCCATCGGGGAAAACAATAGCACCGCCGACGCCCTGGATCGATTCCGCGAAGAAGCCGGCGACTTTCCCCGGCGTGGCGTAGTCGATCACGCTCTTCACGTCGTCCGCGTATTTTTTCCCCGCGTCGGGATCGCCCGCGAAGGCGCCGCGATAAGGATCGGGCGCGAGCGCGTGATGCACGCCGAAGCTGTGCGGGACGTTGAATTTCCACGTCGAGTGCGCGGTGAGCGCCATGCCACTGGAGTTGCCGCCGTGGTAGCCATTGCGCAGCGCGATGAGGTCGTAGTTGCCGGTGTGCGCCCGGGCCATGAGCATCGCGAGGTCATTGGCCTCGGAGCCGGAGTTCACGAAGTAACACACTTTCAAGTCGCCCGGCATTTTCGCGGCGAGCGCCTGCGCATACTCGACGATGTTCGGATGCAGATAGATCGTCGTGGTGTGCTGGATGAGCGCGTTCTGGCGATTCACCGCAGCCATGACGTGCGGATGGCAGTGCCCCACGCTCACCGTGACGATGCCGGCAAACGCATCCAGATAACGCCGCCCTTTTTCATCGAAAAGATACTGTCCGCGCCCCTCGACGATCATGATAGGCCGCTTGTAGTAGGCAAAGATCGCGGGGTTGAGGAACTCCTTGCGCAGCGCGAGCACCTCCTCGGCGCTGGGACCGGTGTAGGGCTGCGGTGTGTGATGAAAGGGCGGGAGTTGCGGCGTGTTCATAGAGTGGTCCGGGGAGCGCACGCGTCTCGCGTGCTGGCGAAGGCGTCCCGCCTTCGCGAACTTCGTGCGGCGGGAATGGTAACGTTGCGATGCAGACAGGACGACGCCCCCGGAAGTTCGTCGCGGCGGGACGCCGCGACCAACACGCGGGACGCGTGTGCTCCCCGGAGTCGTTGGTCCCGTCGTGACTGATTCATGCGCGGATTGCTTTGCGAAGGGCCAGATAGACGACGAACGCGACTCCGAAGCCGATGAACCACGCGTAGTCGTAGCTGCTGACGAGAAAGTGCGGGACGGCGTCGGCGCTCAGCCACTTCACATGGACGCAGAAGCCGGGGAGATTCGGCAGCACGGCGACCGCGAGCGCGATGAGCCCGGGCGCGCTGAAGCCACGGTATTCGCCGACGGGATCGTAGAGCGCGACGAGGTCGAGGTGGGTGCGGCGGATGACGAAGTAGTCCGCGATCAGGATGCCGGCGATCGGGCCGAGCAACGCGCTGTAACCGACGAGCCAGGTGAAGATGTAGCCGCTCGGATCGGCGACCAGCTTCCACGGCATGATGAGCACGCCGATCACGCCGGTGATGTAGCCGCCGATGCGGAAGGTGATGCGGCGCGGTGCGACGTGCGCGAAGTCGTTGGCGGGGCTGACCACGTTGGCGGCGATGTTGGTGGCGAGCGTGGCGATGCAGAGGGCGAGCATGGCGACGATGAGCACGACTGGGTTGGTGAATTTCGTCAGCACGGCGACCGGATCCCAGATCGTCTCACCGTAGATGATCGTGGTGGCGGAAGTCACTGCGACGCCGATGAAAGCGTAGAGCGCCATCGTGGGCGGCAGGCCGATCGCCTGGCCGACGATCTGATCGCGCTGCGTCCTGGCGTAGCGGGAAAAGTCGGGGATATTCAGCGAGAGCGTGGCCCAGAAGCCGATCATGCCGGTAAGCCCGGGGACGAAGAAGGTGAAGAATTGCCCGGCCTTTGGCTGCCCCGGATCGAACGCCGACGGCTGTGCGAGGATCGGCCCGAAGCCGCCCGCTCGATCGTAGGCCCACCAGAGCAGCGCGAGCCCGAGCGCGATGAGGAGCGGGGCTTTGATGGAGAGCAGTGCGCGAATGGTGTGGATGCCTTTGTAGATGACCCACATGTTGATTCCTCAAAAGAAGAGGAAACACGCGAGCTGCGGCGCGGAGATGCCGAGCGCGGCGATGGGCGGCGCTTTCGCCACGGCGGGCACGAACACGCCGAGGATCTGCGCGATGGCATTGCCGCCGATCCAGGTCTGAATGCCGAACCATCCGCAGGCGACAAGTGCGCGCAGTAGCGCCGGCACATTCGCCCCGAGCGTGCCGAATGCCGCGCGGCAGTAGACGGGAAACGGGATGCCGTAGCGCGTGCCGGCGTGCGCGTTGAGCACCATGGGGATGAGCACGATCACATTCCCGAGGAAGATGGTGAAAATGGCCTGCGACCAATTCATCCCGCCGCCGATGAGCGACGACGCGAGCATGTAGGTGGGAATGCAGGCGGCCATCGAAATCCACAGCGCGGCGAAATTCCAGACGGTCCAGGTGCGCCGGCTCGCGGGCACCGGCTTGAGGTCGTCGTTGCTGAGGCTGCTTCCTTCCAGGCCCTGATTCCCTGTGGCTGGAGCGTGTGTCATGGTGAAATGGGCGGCGCGGCGAACGGCTGCCGGGGAACTGTTTACGGGACGGCGCGAAAAAACTCCAGCGACCTCTCCGCATCCGCGCCGGGGTGCGAGGCGAAAGACCAGTGCGTTCTTCGGGCGAGCATCCGCCTTGCCACGAGGCACGCACCTACTACAACGTGATTCCCATCGAAAACCCGGATTACCCGATTATGCGACCCTGGTGGCAACGCGCCTTGATCACTGTGCGCCAATGGTTCGACTCCGACTACTTCCCGGAAGGAGCGGAGTCCGTCATGGAGCGTCCGGATCAGTTCGAGCTGCGGCGCTGCCTGCCGTTCGTCTTTTTGCACGCGGGCTGTCTCGGGTTGCTGTGGGTCGGGTGGAGTTGGACGGCGGTCGCGGTCGCGGTCGTGCTCTACGCGGTTCGGATGTTTGCGATCACGGCGTTCTATCATCGCTACTTCGCGCACCGCACCTTCCGCACGTCGCGGGTGGCGCAGTTTCTTTTTGCGGTGCTCGGCGCCACGGCCGTGCAGCGGGGCGCGCTCTGGTGGGCGGCGGTTCACCGGCATCATCATCGGCATTCGGATGACGCAGACGACGTCCACTCGCCGGCGGTCAGCGGCTTCTGGTGGGCGCATATCGGCTGGATGACGAGCAGTAGCAATTTTCCCACGGACTACCGCGAGGTGAAGGATCTCGCGAAGTATCCCGAACTCGTTTTCCTGAACCGCTTCGATCTCGTGGTGCCGGCGATTTTCGGTTTTGGGTTGTGGGGATTCGGCACCCTGCTCGCGCACTTCGCGCCGGGGCTCGGGACGAGTGGCGGGCAGGTTTTCGTGTGGGGGTTTTTCGTCAGCACCGTGGTCCTGCTGCACTGCACGCTGTTCATCAATTCGCTCGCCCACGTCTTCGGCCATCGCCGCTTCGAGACGGGCGACAGCAGCCGAAACAACTTCGCACTCGCCCTCATCACGCTCGGCGAAGGCTGGCACAACAATCACCACCGCTACATGGGCTCCGCGCGGCAGGGTTTTTACTGGTGGGAAATTGACGTGAGTTACTACGTGCTCAAGGTCCTTTCGTGGATGGGCGTGATTTGGGATCTGAAAACGGTGCCTGCGAGTGTCTACGAAGACGCCCCGCTAAAACGCGCGGCTTGAAGTGGGAGGCTTATGCGAAACGGCACGAGGGATGACCGCGGATTTGAAAGCCTGGCCTCGCTGCGCTCGTTGCAGCACGGATTGACGCGGATTTTTCGGACTCCTAATCCGCGTCAATCCGTGCAATCCGCGGTTTCCCTTTCCCCGCAGTCATGAAGACGCTCGCGATCATCGGGACCGGCATCGCCGGCTTGGGCTGCGCGCATTTTCTCCACGACCGCTATGACCTCACGGTCTACGAGCAGGCCGCCTACGCGGGCGGGCACACGAACACGATCACGGTCGATGAAGCCGGTCGCGCGGTACCGATCGACACGGGGTTCATGGTGTTCAATCACGTCACGTATCCGAACCTGACGCGCCTGTTCCGTGAGCTCGGCGTCGAGACGATGCCGACCGATATGTCCTTCAGCGTGCAGCATCGCGCGAGCGGATTGGAGTACAACGGTGGCAGCCTGAACCTGCTCTTCGGCCAGCGGCGCAATCTGCTCAACGCCCGCCACTGGCGGATGCTCATGCAGATCAATCGCTTCAACGCCGAAGCCGTGCCCGCGCTGGACGACCCCACCTTTGCGACGATGAATCTGCGCGACTACGTGACCGCGCGCGGCTACGGCGAAGACATGCTGCAGCGTTATCTCGTTCCGATGAGCAGCGCGGTCTGGAGCACGCCACCGGAGAAGATGGACGACTTTCCCGCGATGACGCTCCTGCGCTTCTGGCACAATCACGGTTTTCTCGGCCTCGATACGCAGCACCAGTGGTGGACGGTGTGCGGCGGCGCGATGACGTATGTCGCGAAGCTGAGCGCGCCATTTCGC
>JANPHH010000594.1:0-35732 GCA_031424375.1 Chthoniobacter sp.
TTTTACTGATTTCTGCGTGTGGCATTCCCTGGATATCGAACATCGTGACCACCGCGCGATGATCCGGAGACAGCTTCTGCATCGCCTGGTTCAAGCGCACTTGCAGTTCGCCGAGATCGGCTTCGCGCACCGGCGTGGTACCGGCGGTGAGTTCGATGAACTCCTTGTCGTTCTGCATTCCAGAATCGACGTCATCGAGGCTCACGTGGTGCCGACGGTTCCGCTTCTTGAGGAAGTTGATGCTCATGTTCACCCCGATGGAGTGCATCCAGGTGTAGAAGGACGACTTGCCGCGGAAGCCGTTGATCGAGCGGAACGCTTTGGCCCAGATGTCCTGGAGCAGATCGTTCGTGTCCTCGTGGTTCGAGGTCATGTTGTAGACGAGGCCGTAGAGCCGTGGGCTGTATTTCACGATGAGCTCGTCAAATGCGGCGGCATCGCCCGCTTGAGTGCGGGCGATCAGTTCGTCGTCTTGCTTGCGGCTTTGCTCATCCTGCATTCCTCGGGGCTTCGTAACAGGGGCCGCGGTCGATGGGAATGCGGATTGCACGGCGGGCCAGAGACCGAAGCCGGCGGAGGGGGGGAGGGCGGAAGCGGCGGACATTTTAGCGGGGGAAGGTGCGGCCTGCGCGGACGGCCACGGGAGCGGGCTGGGCCGGCACGCGCACGAGGAGCGCGGCGAGCATGAGGAAACAGGTGAGAAGCATCATCGGACGTGGGTGCGATAGACACGACGGACGGGCCGATGTTCAATTCGCGCGGACGGAGGATGCCCGACGGCCGGCGCGGAGCGAAAAAAACCTGTCATCCTGAGCGAAGCGCCGCGTGGTCGAGTGGCGGAAGGAAAGACGGCGGGGGGGCGTGCGGTCCGGCGCGTAGTCGAAGGACCTCTAACTTCTTTCGGCGGCTCTGCTCCGCACCACCGCCGCCCGCGAAAAGTAAGAGGTCCTTCGACTCCGTTCCTCCCCACCTTCGCCCATGAGGAACTGCGCTCAGGATGACAGGGTTTTTCGATGAGGCGCTGCACGCCCTGGGGGACGTGCCGTCCGCCGGTTCACACGCCCGGCTTCACAAAGATCCCGACGAGCGGTCGCTTCAAGTAGGGCGTGCGCGAAATGAAGTCGCTGCAGTAGCCGCTCGCCGTGCGGATTTCCACATGGCCGGCATCCGCGCCGCCATAGACGAGCACCGAACCGAGCGGCGCGCGATACGGGTCGCGGCAGCGGATCTTTTTGAAGCCATAGCTGGCCGGCAACTCCTGCGCGGCCTGCTTCGCGTAGACCGATTTCGGATAGGAATCGACCGCACCCGCGGCGAGGAGTGCCGTCTTCACATAACGCCAGCACAGGCTGGTCGAGCGCTGCTTCGCCCGCGCCTGCGCGATCGCCGCCGCGCGGATCATTCGATCGTCGTAACGATACTTTCCCGCGTTGGGGCCGAACATCGCCGCCTCCTCCGGTTTGAGCGACCGCGCCTGATCCTTCCGGAGGAGTGAAGGTTCGGCGGCGCGGGCGGACAGAGCGCCGAAGATCAGCGCGAGGAAAAGGAAGGTCAGACGGTATAACATTAAACGGGATGGGGGGTTTGAAGGCGCGGACGCTAGTGGAGGATCGAGGTCGGTCAACCGCTACTTCGTAACAGCGCCTACCCTCCCTAGCAGGATCGCTGCCCGCCCTGCCGGGGACTTTCCCTCAGCACCCATCGGTAGAAACCCTCAGCGCGTTCGACAGCGGCGCGCGGAGCCGATTAGCTACGCGCCGCATGGATCTCTCGACGCCGCTTGCCGCTCTCGACTGGCTCGCGCCACCGCGCGTTCGCCAGCTCGGGCGCGTGGGCGTCAGCACCGTCGAGGACCTCCTCGCGCACTACCCGAAACGCTACGAAGATCGCTCGCAATTCGACCGCTTCCCGACCGGCGACACGCCTGATCCCGTGTGCGTCTGCGGTTTGGTGAAGAAGACCTCGATCCGGCGGATTCGCGGCGGGCAGAAGATGTTCGACGTGGTGCTCGAGGAGGAGAAGCCGCACGCGCTCAGTGAGCCGCTGCTCTGCCGGTGGTTCAATGTGCACTGGGTCGAGAAGACGATCGTGCACGGCCAGCGACTCGTCGTTTACGGCCGGCCCAAACGAAGCGCGGGCGCGGTGGTCATCGCGCATCCGGAGTTTGAGGTGGTGGAAGAGGATGCGGAAGTTTCCATTCACCTCCGCCGCATCGTGCCGATCCACCGAGCGACCGAAGGCCTGTCGCCGCGCCTCATCCGCCAGATCGTGTGGGACGTGCTCGCGCACGTCGGCGAATCAGCCAACCCGCCGCGCCTGCCCGCCTCGCTCGACGCCACGCCGCGCCTCTGGGCGCTGCGCCAGATTCATTTTCCAGACAACGCCGATGCCCTCGCCAAAGCGCGCCGCCATCTCGTGCTCGAGGAATTCTTCGGCATGCAGCTCAGCATCGCCGCGAAACGCGCCGAGCAACTCGCTCAGCCCGGCGCCATCCACGCCGGCTCCGATGAACTGATGCGCCGGCTCCACGCAGCGCTGCCCTTTCCACTCACCGGCGCACAGCAGCGGGCGATCGGCGAGATCCGCGCCGACCTCGCCAGCCCGCGTCCGATGAATCGCCTCCTCCACGGCGACGTCGGCAGCGGCAAAACACTCGTGGCCTTGAGCGCCATGCTCCTCGCCGTGGAAGCCGGCTACCAGGCCGCGCTCATGGCGCCCACGCAGATCCTCGCCGAGCAGCACTACCTGAATCTCCACCGCCTCTGCGAACCGCTCGGCCTCCGCGTCGCGCTGCGCACCGGCGAGCGCCGCGAGGACAGCGCGCCGCTCCCGCTCTTCGCGAATGCCACGGCGCCGGTTCCGGGTGGAGCACTCGACCCGAGTGCCGCAGCCGGCGACCCGCCGGGTGCGTCCGGGGCGCGTTTTTCGCGCGGACGACTCCCTCATTTCGAATTCCCGTGGGCGATCTACGCAATCGCCTTCAACGTCCTCGACTCGCGTCATTTGACCGAAGCCGCTCGCGACATCGTCCTCGACTCGATCCTCCACTGGCGCGGCCAGCGCTACGAACTCTTCGCCGCCTGCGTGATGCCGGATCACGTCCACCTGCTCATCCAGCCAATGATCAAGGGCAATGCCGCGGATGGGAGCGCCGAGTTTTTCTCCCTCACGGAGATCATGCACAGCATCAAGTCGTGGACCGCCCATGAGATCAATCGGCTGCAAGGTGAGGAGGGCGGGCTTTGGCAGAAGGAATGGTTCGATCGCTTCACGCGTTCGGACCGGGATCTCGCGGAAAAGTATCGCTACATTCTCAACAACCCGTGGGCGACCGGTGTGGCGCGGGAAGGAGAGAGCTACCGCTGGTGTTGGGCGTGGGACTCGCAATCCTCGTCAACCGAGGCGTCCGCCGCGGGTCGCGGCGGACGGCACGCGGGTCGCGTGCTCCACCCGGAGCCGGAATCTGCGGCCGCGCGGATCGCCGACTCCGAGCCGCACCTCCTCGTCGGCACGCATGCGCTTTTGTACGAAGGCGCGGGCTTCACCCGCCTCGGGCTCGCGGTGATCGACGAGCAGCACAAATTCGGCGTCCTCCAGCGCGCGCGGCTGCGGGCGCAGGGTGCCGCGCCGGATGTCCTCGTGATGACCGCCACACCGATCCCGCGCACGCTGACCATGACCGTCTACGGCGATCTCGATGTCTCCACGCTCGACGAACTGCCGCGCAACCGTGGCAAGATCGTCACCGCCGTGCGCGACGCGGCGAAGCTGAACGACGCCGCGAAATTCATCCGCGAACACCTCGAAGCCGGCCGGCAGGCTTACATCGTCTATCCGCTCATCGATGAGTCGGAGAAGGTGGAGAGCAAGGCGGCGGCGGCGGAGTTTGGAAAATGGCAGGAGCTGCTCGCGCCGATGAAATGCGAACTGCTCCACGGGCGCATTCCGGCGGAGGAAAAGGAGAGGATCATGGAGCGCTTCCGGCGCGGCGAGACGAAGGCGCTCATCGCCACCACGGTCATCGAGGTGGGCATCGACGTGCCGAATGCGAACATCATGCTGATCGAAAACGCCGAGCGGTTCGGCCTCGCGCAGCTCCACCAGCTCCGCGGCCGGATCGGGCGCGGCGAGCACAAGAGCTACTGCATCCTCCTGCGTTCCGCAAAAATGAAGGCCGACGTGAAAGCCGAAGCGGAAGAAAAACTCGCGACGCTGGAACGCACCGGCGACGGCTTCGAAATCGCCGAGGCGGATCTCCGGATGCGCGGCCCGGGCGACATCCTCGGCACCGCGCAGAGCGGTCTGCCGCCGCTCAAGATCGGCGACGTCTTCGCCGATCGCGACCTGATGCAGCTCGCGCGCAATGCTGCATTCCTGATCCTTGAGCGCGACCCGCGGCTCGAGGAACCCGCGCATGTGCCCTATCGCGCGTTGCTCGCCGAGGCGCGGCGGCTCACGCTCGCGCAGGTGAGCTGAAGATCCGCGAAAGGAAGCGGCGCGGGAGAGGCCGGTTGCACCTTCCGGTCGCAGAGAGACCGCGGATTTCACGGATTGACGCGGATTTTCGCATGCAGAAATCCGCGTCAATCCGTGAAATCCGCGGTTTCATTTCCCCGCTCTCGTGCATCCTGTCGCACCACCACTCCCCATGAAAACTTCGCTCCTCGTCCTCCTCGCCCTCGCCTCCACCGCGCTCGCCGGACCCGTCCCGCTTTTCGACGGCAAGACCTTCACCGGCTGGGAAGTCGACACCGCCAAAACCTGGCGGATCGAAGACGACGCACTTGTCGGCGGTTCACTCGCGGAGAAGGTGCCGCACAATGAATTTCTCGCGACGACGAAACCGTACGGCGACTTCGAGCTGCGGCTGAAATTCAAGCTCACCGGCACGGACGGGCAGATCAATGGCGGCGTGCAGTTTCGCAGTCAACGCATCGCGGATCACTTCGAGATGATCGGCTACCAGGCCGATCTCGGGGAAGGCTACTACGGTTCGCTCTACGACGAGTCGCGGCGCAAAAAAATCCTCGTCGCGGCCGACAAGGAAGCGCTCGCGAAGGTGCTGAAGCTCGACGACTGGAACGACTATCGCATCCGCGCCGAAGGCAGGCATATTCAGCTCTGGATCAATGGCGTGCAGACCGTGGATTACACCGAGCCGGATGAAGCCATCGAACAGACCGGATTCATCGCCGTGCAGATCCACGGCGGGGGGAAAGCACAGGCGAGTTACAAGGACATCGTGATCGAAGAACTCGGCGGAAAGTAACGGCTAAACGTAGGCCGGATTTGCAATCCGGCATCCACCGGTGCGCGCGGTGTGAGCGCTTGCGACGCGTGCACAGACGGATTGAAAATCCATCCTACGTTCCGCGCGCTCCCGCCAGCGGCATCGTTCCGGTTGCGAGGGTCAACCGGGAAAATCAAAAAGAACTGTCATCCCGAGCGAAGTTCCGCGGGGGCGAAGGTGGGGCGGAACGCAGCCGAGGGACCTCGGATTGCCGGGAACTGCACGATCTCCCGCAGGCAGAGGTCCCTCGGCTCCGTTACACTCCGCTCGGGATGACAGGGTTTTTCAAAGGAACGCCTCGCTCGGGAAAACAGCGTCGTTTCGATTTTCCGAGTGCCCCCTACTCCTTGATCCACCCGCGGCGGCGGTATTCCAGCCAGCCGATTTGTTCGTGCAGCCACGCCGAGAAGAGCGTGAAGCCGTAGGGCGTCGGCAGCCCGGCGATCGGCGGTTTCGCTTCGTCGCTCAGCGCGGTAAGGAAATTGCACGGCGCCGGAATGACCTCGAAACCTTCGGCGCGAAACGTCGCCGCCGCCCGCCGCATGTGGACTGCGGACGTCACCAAAAGCACGCGCCGCCAGCCGCGCGTGACCGCGAGCTGGCGCAGGCGCATCGCCTCGTCATGCGTATCGGTGCAACCGCCGAAACTCACCACCTCCGCCGTGGTCAGTCCGCGGTCGGTAATCGCCCTGGCCACGAGATCCGCCTCGATCCAGCGGTAGCGGCCAAACTTCGCATGCCCGCCGCTCACGCAAAGCACCGGCGCTTTCGCCAGCCGCGCCAGCTCCAGCGCCATGACCACGCGATCGCCGGCAATGGTGAGATGCAGGTTGCCCACTTCATGCACCGCCGGGTCCACTCCGCCGCCGAGCATGACGATCACATCGGCCGCCGGTTGCGCCGCCGGTTTCACCCCGGCATACGGCCGCTCCAGCGTCTCGACGAGCCACACGGGAAACGGCGTGCCACACAACAGCGTGATCCACCCGACGGCCGCACCCGCCGCGGCGGCGAAACGCAGATGCCGCCGCCGCCAGAGCGCAAGGGTGAGCGCGATCAGCCCGAGCCAGAGCAGCACCAGCGGATCGAGGAAATCGAGCGCCCAGCGGGCGAACGGCGTCAGCCAGGAATCCATCGCTCCGCGCTACGTCAGCACCCCGACCACCGTCGCCGTGAGGTAACACGCGAGCAGGCCGCCCACCATCGCCCGCAGACCGAGCCGCGCGAGATCGCCGCGACGTTCCGGCGCGAGCGCGCCGATGCCGCCGATCTGAATGGCGACGCTGGAGAAGTTCGCGAAGCCGCAAAGCGCGTAGCTCGCCAGCGTCACGCTGCGTTCGTCGAGCGCGCCCGCTTTCACCTGCTCGGACAGCGAGAGGTAGCCCACGAATTCATTGAGCACGATGCGTTCGCCGAGCACCTGGCCGATCACGCCGCAGTCTTTCACCGGAATGCCGAGCAGCCAGGCGACGGGCGCATTGATCCAGCCGAGGAGGTGCTGAAAGGTGACGGGGTCCGCGACGTGCAGCGCGCGCTGCGGCCACGTGAGCAAGGCATTCGCCAGCGCCACCACAGCGACGAAGGCGATGAGCATGCCGAGCACATTGATGGCCAGCGCCACGCCCTCGCTTGCGCCCTGGCAGAGCGCGTCGATGGAATTCACCGCGCGCCGCTCGACGCCGAAGTGATGCCGTTCTCCGGTCTCGCTCGGCTCGGTTTCGGGAAACATGATTTTCGCAATGAGCAGCCCGGCCGGCGCGCTCATCACCGAGGCGGTGAGAATGTGGCCGGCGTTCATGCCATCGAGGCCGGAGTAGACGACCATCACCCCCGTCGCGATCGTCGCCATGCCGGTGGTCATCAGCGCCATGATCTCGCTGCGCGTCATGCCTTGGATGTAGGGCTTGATGAGCAGGGCGGCTTCCGTTTGCCCGAGGAAAATATTGCTCGCCGCGGCCAGCGTCTCGCTGCCGCTCGTCTTCATCACGCGCTGCATCACCCACGCCACGCCGGCCACGATGCGCTGGAGCACGCCCCAGTGGTAGAGCAGGGTGGAGAGCGCCGAGATGAGGATGACGGTGGCGGTGACGAGGATGGCGAAGACGACGCCCTGACCCGCGCCGAACGCGCCCTCCATCGCCAGGCGGTTCGCGAGCGGGCCGAAGACCATGGCCGCGCCTTCGCTCGCGAAGTCATTGAGCTGCGCCACGACGTTTTGTGCGCCGTTGAAGAGCACCCTTCCGATCGATGTCTTGAGGATGAAAAGCGCGAAGACGAACTGCAGCGCCACCCCCCAGATCACGGTGCGCCAGGGGAAGAGGCGGCGGTTATTGGAGAGCGTCCAGGCGATCGCGAGGAACGCCAGAAGCCCGAGAAAGCTCACGAGTCGGAGCGGCATGGGCGGCGACACTAGGCCGCTCCACCGCGCTGCGACAACAACAACCGCCGATCAGAGCCCGCGCACCGCGGCCGCGATGGCCACGCCGAGCATGCGGTGGCTGTGGGCGTCGAGATGCAGCCCATCGACCGCGCTCGGGGAGGTGAAATCCTGCGCGCTGAGGAAGGCGCAGCCGAGCTGTTCGGCCACGCGTTGATAGAGCTCGGGAAAGCGGCGCGACTTCGCTTCCGCGGCGGCGAACTTTTCATCCAGCTCGGCCACGTGCGCGAGATTTCCCACGGCCGGCGGCGCCACGAGCAGGAGCTTCGGCGGTCGGGCATCGTGACCCGCCGCGCTTTGCAGGATCATCCGCGCCAGGATCGTCGCGCCGGTCGCAATCTCGCCGGCCGGAGCGGAGTAGACGTGCTTGAGATCATTCGTCCCGAGCATCATCACCACCACATCGAGCGGCGTGTGACTTTCGAGGAGCGCGGGCAGGATTTCGCGGCCCGAGCGCGCCGGATTGAAAGGATCTTCATGCACGGTCGTCCGCCCATTTTGCCCCTCCTCGATCACCCGCCACTCCGCGCCCAGCTCCGCGGCGACTACCCCCGTCCAACGTACCGCAGGCGCATGCCGCACCGCGTAGAGCGCCGCGGCCGTCGCCTCCGGATCGTAGCCCCACGTATTGGAATCACCGAAGCAGAGGACGGTTTTCATTCGTTGATCCGCGGAAGGCTGCACGCCGTTCGCGGGTTTGACGAGCCCGCGTCGCGCCGGTCACCTCTTCCGCTTCGACACGCATCGCGCTTTCATCCCACAGTCGCTTCCGCTCATGAGTTGCCCAACCTCCGCACCGATCCACGCGCTCCGATGAGCCTGCGCCTCGAGATGCTCCAGGTGGCGCGGGTCGCGCCGAAGCTGCTCGGCGACGCCACCGACCTCGTCCGCGCCTTCTTCCACCGCCAGCTCACCGCGGAAGGCGCCGGCGTCGATCGCTCTGGGCGGCCCGACCTCTACTACACCATCTTCGCCCTCGCCGGCCTCGAAGCACTCCCAGCTAATTCCGCCCTCTCAACGCTCAACCCTCAACCCTCAACCGTCGCCTGGCTCTCCACCTTCGCCGACGGCGCCGGACTCGACTTCGTCCACCTCGGCGCGCTCGCCCGCTGCTGGGCCGCCGTGGGTCTGGAGAAAATGCCACGTGGCCTCGCGGACACGATCCTCGCCCGCATCGCGACCCATCGCGCCGCCGATGGCGGCTACGACGCCGACCCCGGCGCCCCGCACGGCAATGCCTACGGCTGCTTCGTCGCCCTCGGCGCCTACCAGGACCTCGGGCGTGAACTCCCCGAGCCGCTCCGCATGGTCCAGTGCCTCAAATTCCTCGAAACCCCCGACGGCGCGTGGGCCAATGCCCGCGGCCTGAAACTCGGCTCGACGAATGCGACCGCCGCCGCGGTCACGCTCCTCCATCAGCTTGGCGTGCCGGTGAATGAATGCGTCGGCGACTGGCTCCTCGCGCAGACCCACCGCGACGGTGGATTCCTGGCCATGCCGAACGCGCCGCTGCCCGACCTGCTTTCCACCGCCACCACGCTCCACGCCCTCGCCTGCCTCGAACGCGAACTCCCCGACGCCGCCCGCGAAAAGTGCCTCGACTTCATCGACACCCTCTGGAGCGCCGACGGGGGCTTCCACGGCCACTGGGCCGACGACCACCTCGACGCCGAATACACCTTCTACGGACTGCTGGCGCTGGGTCACCTGAGCCTCTGAAGCCAGGTCGGAAAGCAGCGGCCGCGTCCTCGCTTGCGGTCGCGGGGAGTTCCGCCGCGACTGTTACGCTTGACGAGCCACCCGCGCAGCATTCTAACCGTGCGAATTCCGTATCGTCCTCGGTAGAGACCCCTTTCGTTCATACCCGGCATTTCTTATGAAACTACGCATCGCTTCTGTCTTACTCCTGACTGCGCTCGCGGCGCCTTCGCCCGCACAGACCATCCCGGCCGGAAGTACCGCCACGACCTACAGCACCGTGGCGGGGACCAATACGCTGAACGCGGGGGACACCCATACGATGACCGGCACCGTCGAGGCGGTGGCCTTCAATCCCGGGCACACACTCGTGATCAACGGCATCCTGGAAACGACCGATCTCACGGGCGGGGCGCGCGCCGTGCGGCTGGCGAATACCGGCGGCACTTACACGGTCACCATCGGAGCAAATGGAATCGTGCGTGCCGCATCCAACGATGCGTTCCAGGCTCGCAATGTGGGGACGGTCTTCAATCTCACCAATAACGGGCAGATCCTCGGTCTGAATCCCGTGCCGAACGCGCCTTACACTACACTCGTGGGGCAGGCACTCGACCTGGCCTCGGCCGGGGCGGGAACCGTTGTGAACGATACGGGCGCGCTCATTCAAGCCGATGGGCATGACGCGGTCCGCCTGGGCAGCGGCATGACGCTGACGAATAACGCCTCCATCATCGGCAATGGCAAAATCAACGACAGCGCGGACAACAATAACTCGACCTACACGGCCACGAACACCTTCCCGACGTCCGAGGGTGTGTCGTTCGAAAATGCCGTCGGCTCGTCGCTGATCAACAACGGGACGATCTCCGGCACCCGCCACGGTGTCGACGGCGACACGGGAGCGACCAATATCAGCATCACCAACAACGCCACGGGCATCATCATCGGGAAAAATGGATCCGGGGTGGGCGGCGACGCGACCTCCGCGACCGCGAGCAACGTGACGATCGACAACTTCGGCCTGATCCGTGGCGACTACGGTGGCGTGGGAAACATCGTGGACCGCAGCGGCACGCCGAGCATCGATGGAGATGGGGACGGCGTCGACATCGACGGCGCCGCCACGATCACCAACCGCGCCTCGGGGATCATCCGTTCCACGGGGGCTGGCGGGTTCGACTCGCTCGGGCGCGCCAACAACAGCGAGGCGATCTCCATCGGCGGCGGGAACATCATCAACAACGGCCTGATCGAAGGCGCAGGCCGGGCGATCATCGTGAACAACGACACCGTGATCTCGCGGAGCGGGACGACTGCCACCTCGATCACCAACCAGGCCACCGGAACCATTACCGGTCTCAACGGGTATGCGATCCGCTTCGAAAACAAGCTCGGCACTCCGGCGGATAGCGACACGATCATCAACTTCGGAACCATCAGCGGCACCGGCGCGATCCCGAATCCCAGCGACATCGTGCTGCGTCAATACGGTGAAGTGGATGGAAACTCGGTGGGCACACTCGATGGGGTGACCTACACCGGCACGGGTTCGGCTCGCTTCATCCGCGGGGACGGCGCCGCCATTCAGACGGGTGAGGGCGCCGACCTGGTCCAGAATCATGGCACGATCACCAGTTCCAATGGCCGGGCCGTTTCCCTGGAAGGCGGCGATGACACACTCTCGGTCTTGAGCGGAACGGCGAACATCTCCGGCTCCATCAATGGCGGAGTGGGCACCGACACGCTGAACTTCGATCTCGGCTCCGCGACCAACGTCTTCAGCTACAGCGGCGCGATTTCGAATTTCGAGGTCGTGAAAGCGCTTTCCGGGAAGACCCGGCTTTCCGGCGCTTCGACCTACGCCGGCACCACGGAAGTCGGCGGTGGCAGTGCGAACGCGCGTCTCGAGCAAAATGGGACCCACACCGGTGGCGACAACATTACGGTCAAAACCACGGGCACCTTCGCGGGCATCGGCACCGAGACCCTCGCGAGCGCCGCCGATCTCGTCACGATCGATGCGGGTGGCACTCTCGCTCCGGGCAGCGAAGCGGCCCGCGGACGGCTCACCCTGGCGCTCGGTGGCGTGGTGGTGAACGGGGGGCTCAGCTTTCTGCTCGATGGCACCGCCGCGGGCGCGGCGGGCGGCTACGATCAACTCCGCCTGGACGCCGCCAACTCGGGGACCTTCACCCTCGGAGCCGCGAGCACGCTCACGCTCGACCTGAACTTCGCCCCGGCGCTGGGCACCGTCTTTACGCTCGTCGACCTGCAAAATCCCGCGACGACCGTGAGCGGAACGTTCGCCTCGCTGGCCCAAAACACGGTGTTCACCCAAGACGGCGCCCAATTCAGAATCTCCTACGTCGGTGGCACCGGCAATGACCTCACCGTCACGGTCGTGCCCGAACCCTCGACCTGGATCCTGGTCGCCGGCGGCCTGGTCGGGCTCGGCCTCCGCCGCCGCGGCCCGCGCGCGCGGACGCGTCCCTAACCTCACCGCTGGCGCCCCGGCGCATCGCCGCTACCGTTCGCTCATGACCCAGCACACCGTGCTCTATGACGACGAGTGTATGTTCTGCACTTTCCAGATGAAGGTGCTGACGTGGCTGGACTGGCGGCACGCGCTGGCGCTGATGCCCCTCTCGGATCCGCGGGTGCAGGTGATCGCGCCGCAGCTCGGGCGGGAGGAATTGCAGGAGGCGATTCACTGCGTGACGCCGGCGGGGCGGGTGCATCGCGGCGCGCGGGCGATCCGGTTTCTGGGAATGCGGCTGCCGCTGCTGGTGCCACTCGCGCTCTTTATGTGGCTGCCAGGGGTGATCTGGGTGGCGGAGATCGTTTACCGCTGGATCAGCGCGAATCGGCAACTGCTCAGCCGCGCTTTCGGCTGCAAGGACGCGTGTGCGCTGCTGCCGGCGCGGAAGCGGGAGCAGGATAAGCTGGCGTGAGGGGGGAGAAGGCGGCGCTGGAGCAGGCCCTGCAAAAGGCGACGGCGGCGCTGCTGGCGGAGCTGAATGCGGCGGGGCATTGGGAGGGGGAGCTTTCCAGTAGTGCGCTCTCCACGGCCACGGCGGTGATCGCGTTGGGAAAGGTGGACGCAGCAGAGCATGCGGGGTTGATTGCGGGTGGGCTGCGCTGGCTGGCCGCGACGCAGAATGCGGACGGCGGCTGGGGCGATACGGTGCAGAGCAAGAGTAACATCAGCACCACGGCGCTGGGTTGGGCGGCCTTCGGAGCGAGCTGCGCCGATGCGGAGTATGGGGCGACGGTGGCGCGGGCGGTGGTGTGGCTTCGGAGGGACGCGCTCCTGCGGGTCCCTGACTTCCCTTTGCGCGACGACGAAGCGGGAGATGGGGACACGACGGAGCGTGTCCCTCCAAGGTTGCTCGCGGCAGCGATCGCGGACCGTTATGGGAAGGATCGTACGTTCTCCGTGCCGATTCTGATGACGCTGGCGCTGAGCGGGCGGATCGGCTGGGAGCACGTCATTGCGCTGCCCTACGAACTTGCGGCGCTGCCGCATCAGCTCTTCGGTGCGCTGCAACTGCCGGTGGTGAGCTACGCGCTGCCGGCGCTGATCGCGATCGGGCAGACGATCGAGCATCATCGGCCGACGCGGAATCCGCTCACCGGCTTTCTCCGCCGGCTGACGCGCGGGAAAACGCTGCGGGTGCTGGAGTCGATCCAGCCGCCGAATGGCGGCTTTCTCGAGGCCACGCCGCTGACCAGCTTTGTCACGATGAGCCTCGCGGCGATGGGCGAGATCGATCATCGCGTGACGCGGCGCGGGGCGATCTTTCTGCGCAGCTCGGTGCGGGCGGATGGAAGCTGGCCGATCGATACGAATCTCGCGACCTGGGCGACCACGCTGGCGATCAAGGCGCTCGCGCATCAGCCCGCGGCGCTGACGCCGGAGCAGCGGCTCACCCTGCGCGAATGGCTGCTCGGCCAGCAGTATCGCGTGGAACATCCCTACACCCACGCGGCGCCCGGCGGCTGGGCGTGGACCGATCTGCCGGGCGGCGTGCCGGATGCGGATGACACACCCGGCGCGCTACTCGCACTGCTCGCGCTGGGCACCGTGGAGCCGGAGACACGCATGGCCGGGCTGGCCGGCGTGCGCTGGCTCGTGGATCTGCAAAATCGCGACGGCGGCATCCCGACGTTTTGCCGCGGCTGGGGCGCGTTGCCGTTTGATCGCAGTTCGCCCGATCTCACCGCACACACGCTGCGGGCGTGGAGCGCGTGGCTGCCGCAACTCGAAGGCGCGGCGGAACAGCGCACTCTCCGCGCGATTCAGCGCGGCCTCGCTTTCCTAAAAAAACGGCAGCGTACCGATGGCTCGTGGCTGCCGCTGTGGTTCGGCAATGAGCACGCGCGCGACGATGAAAACCCGCTCTACGGCACGGCGCATGTGGTGATTGCATTGCGCGAGTTGCACGAACGCGGGTTCCAGACGGGCGAGCTTTTTCACCGCGGAGCCGAGTATCTCGCCACGGCACAAAATGACGACGGCGGCTGGGGCGGCGCGCATGGCATCGCATCGACCACGGAGGAGACGGCACTCGCCGTCGAAGCCCTCGCCGGCACGGCGGAAGTCGCGGCCACCGATCGTGGCGCGGCGTTTCTGGTCGCGCGAGTCGCCAGCGGGACCTGGCGCGAACCCGCGCCGATCGGCTTCTACTTCGCGAAGCTCTGGTACTACGAGCGCCTCTACCCGCTCATTTGGACGGTCGCGGCGCTCGGCCGCGTCCGCACGGTGGAGGCCCTGCTCACCGCGCCCGCGGGGAAATAGGCCGCGGGGCCGCAAGAAATCGCCGTCGCCAGCCTGACAACCCAGACCGACGCGGGCGCTAGAGCAGCGCGCTATCGTCCCGTTTTTCCAGCCGCATCACCTGCTTCTTCACCACCTCCACCTGTTTGGTGAGTTCGAAGAGCGCCTTGATGATCTCCGTTTTTGTCGGCTCGTCGGCCAGCGCGGGGAGCAGCGGATGGAGGCGGGTCACGCCGCTGGAGAGTTCGTTGCAGGTGTCGCGGATTTGCTGAATGGCGGTCGGTCGGTCCATGGGTGGCTGGCGGGCACTCTCCCGGCAACGCGCGGAAACGTGAAGGAGATTTCATTTCCCATCCCCATCGCGATCAGCCAATCATCCGCCGTATGACGCGAGTAGTGGTGACGTTTGGACCGAGTTTTGAGCCGATCGATGAAGTCCGACGCCTGACGAATTTTTCCACCGGCGAGCTGGGCATTCTGCTTTCGAATGCCCTGGCGAGCGCGGGCTATGAAGTCGTGTGCTTCCGTGGCCTCGGCGCCTCCTGCACCCGCCCGCTCGTCGGCGCGCAGGCCATTCCCTTTGGCACCAATGACCATCTCCTCTCCGCGCTCGAGACACTCCCGGAGCGCGAGGCGGTCACGGCCGTCTTCCATGTCGCGGCGCTTTCCGACTTCCGCGTGAAGAGCGTGCATCGCGCCGACGGCACGGAGATCGCCGCGCTGAAGCTTCCGTCCCGCGAGGGCGATCTCACGATCCGGCTCGGTCCCGCGGAAAAGGTGATCTCGCACCTCCGCCGGCTCTTTCCCGTGAGCCGGATCGTGGGCTGGAAGTACGAGCTGAATGGCCAGCGCGCGGACGTGCTCCGGGCCGCCGCCCGACAGATCGATGAAAACCGCACCGATGTCTGCGTGGTCAATGGCCGCGCCTATGGCCCCGGCTTCGGCTTCATCGAACCCGCCACGCCGCTCGTGCACTGCGCCGACAAATCCGAACTCTGCGCGCACCTCGTCGGCTGGCTCGGCATGGCCGTAGCGCACTGAGCCGAAGGGTCCACGCGCGATCCGCTGGCGCGCCGCACCGACCTCGCGCTACATTGCCGCCGCATCATGCCTGCTCCCTCCTCTCTGCTCATCGGTGGCGAATGGATCGCCTCCACCGGCGCGACCCTGCCGGTCGTGAATCCGTTCACCAGTGAAGAGATCGCGCGTGTCCCACTCGGCGGTCCGGAGGAAATCGAGCGCGCCCTCGCCGCTGCAGCCGCGGCCTTCCCGGCGGCGCGGGCGGCGGCTCCGCATGAACGCGCGGCCCTGCTCCTCCGGGTGGCGCACGCGATCGAGCGGCGGCGCGACGAGTTCGCCGCCACGATCGTGGCCGAGGCGGGCAAGCCGATCACGCTCGCGGAGGGCGAAGTCGCGCGGGCGATCCTCACCTTCACCGTCGCGGCGGAAGAAGCCCGCCGACAGCACGGCGAGTTGCTCGATGTCGATGGCTTCGCGACGGGAGCCGGGCATCTCGGCCTGGTTCGCCGCTTTCCACTCGGTGTCGTCGCCGCGATCTCACCGTTCAATTTTCCCCTCAATCTCGTCGCCCACAAAGTGGCGCCCGCCCTCGCCACCGGCAATACGATGGTGGTGAAGCCCGCGGGCAAAACGCCGCTCACCGCGCTGCTCCTCGCGGAGGTGCTCGTGGAGGCGGGTGTGCCCGCCGGGCAGATGAATTTCGTCACCTGCTCCGACACCGACGCCGCGCTGCTGATCAGCGATCCGCGCGTGAAGAAGATCACCTTCACCGGCAGCCCCGCCGTGGGCTGGATGCTGAAAGCCAACGCCGGCAAAAAACGCATCACGCTCGAACTCGGCGGCAACGCGGCCGTCATCGTCCACGCCGACGCCAACCTCGATCTCGCCGTGCCCGCGATCGCGCTGGGCGGCTTCGCTTTCGCCGGCCAGTCCTGCATCAGCGTGCAGCGCATCGTGATCCACGAGTCGCGCTACGCGGAGGTGAAGGAGCGGCTCGTCGCGGAAATCCGCGCGAAGATCAAAACCGGCGACCCGCGCGACCGCGCGACGGTCGTCGGCCCGATGATCACCGCCGACGCGCTCGCCGCGATTCGGGCGCGCCTCGATGCCGCGCTCGCCGCCGGCGCGCAGCTCGTTCACGGCGGGCAAACCATTGGCCGCTGCCTCGAAGCCACCGTGCTCGAAGACGTCGCCCCCACGCTAGATCTCTGCGCGAAGGAAGCATTCGCGCCGATCGTCACGCTCCACCGCTATCGCGACTTCGACGAAGCGCTCGCGTTCGTGAACGACTCCGACTTCGGCCTGCAGGCGGGCCTCTTCACCCGCGACCTCCAGCTCGCGCTCCGCGCCTACGAGGTGCTCGATGTCGGCGGCGTACTCGTCAATCAAGTGCCCACCTTCCGCGTGGAAAACATGCCTTACGGTGGAGTGAAAGACAGCGGCTTCGGCCGCGAGGGCGTGCGCTATGCGATGGAAGAAATGACCGAGTTGAAATCCCTGATCATCCGCCGCTCGTGATGCGCTTCCTCATCCTCCTCACCACCGCGCTCCTCCTCGCCGCACCCGCTGCGCCCGCCGCTCTGCGCGGGACCAAGACCGACAAGCTCCCGCGCGGCGTTGAGCCGACCAAGCCCGGCCTGGAAGCGCCGGCCGCCAGCCGGCGCCAGCGCATCTTCGGCATCGGCGTCGGCTTCGAACCCAGCGGCGCCCTCGCCGGAGTCGCGCTGAAAATCGTCCTCCCCGATTCGCCCGCCGCCCGCGCCGGACTCGTCCCCGGCTGTATCATCTCGGAGATCAATGGCGAAGCCGTCGCCGGCCGGTCCGGTGAGGATTGCGCCCGGATCATCCGCGACGGCGTCACCACCGTGAAGGTCAAGTTCCTCGACCCCGCGATGCGCGAGCGCGTCATCACGCTCGAGAAGCAGTGGATCGTGGTGCCCGAGTAGCCCGCCGCCTTCGCGCCGTCCTACCGCGTCGCCGGTCGCACGACCGGCAGATGGGCAAAGCGCGTCGTCCAGTCGCCGGGCAGCCGCACCGGTTTCCCCGCGGGCATTTGCACCACTGCGAGCATCTGGCGCGAGGAGACGATCAGCACGCCATCCGACGGCCGCCGAATTTCGAACGCGCACCAAAAGCGCATGCGATCCACGCCTTCCAGTCGGCCATGTACGACCAGCTTGTCGCCGAGCCGGGCGGCGCGGCGGTAGTCGATCTCCGTCCGCACCACCACGGGATAGAGTTGCGTGCGCGCCATTTCCGCGAGGCTCCAACCGAGCTGCTCAGCGAGCAGCGTGCGGGCGATCTCGATGAACCGCAGGTAAGCGATATTGTGCACCACCGCCGCGCAGTCCGTGTCGAAGAACATCACCTGCACATCGGTCTCAATCGTCGGCGTCTCCGGCGGCGCCGGGTCTGTGGAAGCATTCACCGCGCGACGTTCATTCGGCGCGTCGGAGGGTGTCCACGAAAAACACGAAACGCAGAACTCTTCTTTCGTGCCCTTTCGTGTCTTTCGTGGACCTCCCTTGCCTCCTCCCGCGGTCTTGCGGCTAACTGCCGCGATGCCCACCGATGATCCCCGCTCCCAGCGTCCGATCGTCTTCATCAATTTCTGGCGCGACGGCGGTATGCGGCACTACTCCGAGTCGGTCGTCCACGCGCTGCAGCCCGCCGCGCCGCTCTGCTATGTGCGAAATTACCCCGGCGACACCGGCGCCCCGGGTCCCGTGCTCGACATCGATTTTCATCCGCTACGCCCGCGCAATTTTCCCGCCATCCGCCAGGTCGCCGCGCTCCTCCGCGAGCTTCAGCCGCGCGCCGTGCATCTGAATAACGAGCAGCCCGCGCTGCTCCCGATCTACCCGCAGCTCGCCCGCTACAATTCCGTCATCACGATTCACGACGCCCGATCCCACACCGGCGAGAGCCTCACCAAGCGCGCCTTTCACCAGCTCCATCTGCAGTTCGTCCGCCGCTTCGTGCGCAAGGTCATCGTCCATTCCGAAGCGATCCGCGATGCGCTGCCCGCGAGCTTTCCGCGCGAGCGCATCCACATCGTCCCGCATGTGAACTACGGCCTCTGGGCCCGCGCCGCCACACCCGCGCCCCCCGCGCCGCCGCTCACCGTCCTCTTCTTCGGCCGAATCCTGCCCTACAAAGGACTCGACGTCCTTCTCGCCGCCGCGCGCCTGCTCGATCCCGCACGCTTCCGCTTCCTCATTGCCGGTGAGGGCGAAGTGCCGGCCGTCACCGCGCCGAACGTCGAGATCGACAACCGCTTCGTCACCGACGACCGCCTGCCCGCTTACTTCCAGCGCGCCCACGTCGTCGCGCTCCCGTATCACGCCGCGTCGCAGAGCGGCGTCGCGCAGATGGCCTTCGCCTTCGGCCGGCCCGTCGTCGCCACGCGCGTCGGCGCGCTTCCCGACATCGTGCATCATGAGGTGAATGGGCTGCTCATTCCGCCCGGCGACCCCGCGGCACTCGCCGCCGCGCTCGAGCGCCTCGCCGATGACCCGCTGCGCGCCCGCCTCACCGCCGCGATCACCGAAGATCAAACCAGCTCCGACGCCGCCATTCGCCGCGCCCTCTTTGCCGTTTATGACGCCTGACAATTGGCCACGGAGGAACACGGATGGAACACGGATTAAGTCATCCGAAGAATCCGACATCCGTGAAAATCCGTGTCCATCCGTGGCCAAACCTTTGCCCGGCCATCGCGACGAAATGATCGCCATCATCACCGGCGAACGCGGCCACCGGGAAATCGTCCGCCCGCTTGCCGCCGTCGGCGTCAAATGCCACGTCCTCGATCTGGAGGAACTGGTTCGCCAGCCCGGACAGCCGCATCTGCGCTTCATCCGCGAGCTATGGCGCCTCGTGCGGTCGCATCGCGGCGCGACCGTTTTCACCGACATGAATTCCGCCTTCCTCGCCGCAATTCTCCTCGTGGCGAAGGCGCACGGCTGCCGCGTGCTCCTGCGGCTGCGCGGCGATCCCCTCGCCGAGACGCGCGGGCAGCTCGCCTTTCACTGGCAGCAGCGCGAGTGGCCGCAACTCGCCCGAGTCGCGGTCGCGTGGCTGCTCGATGCGCGCTTGTTCGCGTTCGTCGATCACTTCGTTCCCGTGTCGGAGTGGATCGTCCGCCGACTCGGTATCGCCGCGCGCAGCAGCATCGTGCGCATTCCCGTGCCGCTGGAAGACTTTCCCGCCGCTCCGCTGCGCAACGAAAAGCCGCTCCGCCTCCTCGCGGTGACGAATTTCAACTTCCCGCAGAAGGTCGCCGCCCTCGGCCGCTTCCTCGCGGACTACGGCCCATTCCTCGCCACCGAAGGTTTCCGCGTCACTGTCGCCGGCGTGGGCATCAGTCTCGAAACCTTCCGCGAACACTACGCCGCGAGCGCGGATTTTCTCGGCTTCGTCCGCGAGGTCGCGGCGCTGTATCGCGAGCACGATGTCTTCATCCACTTCTCCGATCTCGACGCGTTTCCCTACGTCGTGCTCGAGGCGCAAGCCAGCGCGCTCCCCGTACTCGTAAATCGCGACTGCGGCATGCTCGAGCAAGTCGACCACGGTCGCACGGGTCTCATCGTCGACCTTCCCGATCGCACGCTCATCGAGCGCGAACTCCGCCGGCTGCGCGACGATCCCGCCGCGCGTTCGGCGCTCGGGGCCACGGCGCGCGAGTACGTTGCGGAAACCTACTCACTGCCCGCCATCGGCCGTGCGCTGGAGCGCGTCGTGAGCGCGAAGCGCCCCATCGAAAACCTGTCATCCTGAGCGAAGCGCCGCGTGGCTGGCGGAAGGGGAAAGGTGGGGGCGGGGTGTGCGGTCCGGCGCGCAGTCGAGCCGAGTCTGCGAGACAGCCGAAGGCAACGACCTCTCGCTTCTCTGCCGGGGGCCTGACGGAGAAAAAGTTAGAGGTCCTTCGACTCCGCGCCGCACCACACACCCCACCGCCACGGCCACACCCATCCACCCTCCACGCGGCGCTCCGCTCAGGATGACAGCGTTGGTTTTTGGAGGCGCGTCGCGCCGCTTGCCTCACTCCCGTTCGTCTTCCCCGTCGCGTTTCGCGCGGGAGCAGGCGAGAAATTCCGCGCCATGAATCCGCTCGACGCAGCCTTCGATCCCGAAACCTTCCGCGCGCAAGGCCACCGGCTCGTCGATGCGCTCGCCGATCGGCTCGCGAGTTCGCTCGGAGGAAATGGCGACGTCTGTTCCACGGTCCCGCCGGCGGATGAGTTCGCGCATTGGCAGTCGCGGATGAATGCGGAGCCGCAGCCCGTGTCGGAGTTCCTCGCGGAGTTTGCGGCGCGCTCGATTCAGATTCATCACCCCCACTACATGGGGCACCAGGTCTGCGCGCCCGCGCCTGCTGCGGCGCTCGCGGGACTCGCCGCTGAACTGCTCAACAACGGCATGGCCGTCTACGAAATGGGACCTGCCGCGACGGCACTGGAGCGGTGGGTCATCCAGCGCACGGCGGCGCGTTTCGGCTTCGCGGAGGGCGACGGATTCCTCACGTCCGGCGGAACGCTCGCCATGCTCACCGCGCTGCTCGGCGCGCGGGCGCGGCAGCTTGGAGAAGATGTGCAAAGCATTGGAACCGAGCCGCGCTGGGCGATCCTCGCCTCGGAGGAGGCGCACTACTGCGTGGCTCGCGCCGCGCAGGTCATGGGCTGGGGTCGCGAGGGGGTAATCGCCGTACCCACGGACGATGCGTTCAGGATGCGCGTGGATCAGCTCGACGCGCTTTTCGAGGCAGCAGTCGCCCGCGGGCGCACCCCGATCGCCGTGGTCGGCAGCGCCTGCAGCACGTCCACCGGTTCCTACGACGACCTCGCGGCCATCGCCGATTTCTGTGCGCGGCGCGGGCTGTGGTTTCACGTCGATGGCGCACACGGCGCCGCCGTCGCGTTTTGCCCCGAACTGCGCGAACGCATCGCGGGCATTGAACGCGCGGATTCCGTCATCCTCGATTTCCACAAGCTGCTCCTTACACCCGCGCTCGCGACCGCGGTGATCTTCCGCGAGCGGTCCGACTCGTGGGCCGCATTCCATCAGCGCGCGCAATACTTGTGGGACGAAAACGTCACCGCCGAATGGCACAACGTCGGGCGCCGCAGCTTTGAATGCACCAAGCTGAGCATGAGCGTGAAGATCGCCGCGCTCTGGCGCTGCCACGGCGAGGAACTCTTCGCGGAAAATCTGCGCATCGTTCACGCACTGGCCCGCACCTTCGCCGAGCGCCTCCGCGCGCGCCCGCCCTTCGAGGTCGCGGTCGAGCCCGAGTCGAACATCGTCTGCTTCCGCCTCCGCCCCCCCGGCCTCGCGGACGCGGAAGTCGATGCGCTCAACGCCGCGATCCGCCGCCGCATCATCGGGTCGGGAAAATTCTACATCGTCCAGACCGTGCTCCGCGGGCGCACCTGGCTGCGCACCGCGCTGATGAATCCCTTCACCCGCCCCGAGCATCTCGACGCGCTGCTCGACGAAGTGGAGCGCTGAGTTCCGCGAATCGCCGGACGCGAGCGGAACGCGCTACTTCTTCTTCGCGCCTTTCTCCGCGGCGCAGATGCAGAGCCACTCGGGTTTCTTGCACTCCCCGCACGGCTTCGTGTCGTACTGGAGTCGCGCGGTGATCGGCTTGGCCTTCGCGCTTTCGCGGTATTGAAAGACGATCCATTCGCCTTCCTTCACAGTCGGGACGACGAACTTCCCGTCTTTGATTTCCACGTTCAGCTTCGCCGGGTTGGCGCGGTCGGCGCTGGTCGCGGTGAGCACCTGCTGGCCGAGCGCCACGGGTTTCATCACCTTGTCGAGGACGGCGATCTGGAATTTTCCATCCTTCACGATCACTTCGCCGTGCATGGTTTCGTCTTTGGAGAATTCGAGGATGCGTCCGCCGTTGGGTCCGACTTCGACTTCGCCGTGGGCGAAGGCAGATGCCGCAGCGAGCACGAGCGAGAGCGCAAGTAGTCCCGCCTTCAGGCGGAACAAACCTCGCCCGGACCGGGAGGCGAGTTTGTGAAAGTTGGCGGTTGCGGCGCGGGCGAGACGGTTCATTCCGCCTGAAGGCGGGACTACGTGCGGGTTCATTTTCATATTTCGGTTTTGGTTTTTTGGTTAATGCGAGGCCGGAGCTTCATTCGCGAGCGCCTTCTCCGCGGCCCTGCGGCCAAACGTAAAGAAGACGGTCGGGGTGACGCCCAGGCCGAGCAAAGTGGAGGTGATCAGACCGCCGACGATGACGACGGCGACGGGATGGAGGATTTCCTTCCCTGGCTGATCGCCCGCGAGGACGAGCGGGAGCAGGCCGATGCCGGCGGCGAGCGCGGTCATGAGCACGGGGACGAGCCGCTCCTGAGTGCCGCGGATGACCATGGCTTTGGTAAATCCTTCGCCCTCGTGCTGCATGAGATGCAGGTAGTGCGAGATGAGCATGATGCTGTTGCGCGCGGCGACGCCGGCGACGGCGATGAAGCCGACGAGCGTGGCGATCGAAATGTTGTTCAGCTTGAACCAGGTGAAGACGAGCCCGCCGACGAGCGCGAGCGGAATGTCGCATAGCACCTGGAAGGCAAAGAACGGCGTGCGAAAGTAGCCGTAGAGCAGGAAGGCGATGATGACGAAAACCACGCCGCTGAGGAGCGCAATGCGGCGGGAAGCGTCGGCTTGCGCGCGGAATTCCCCTTCGTAGGAGATGAAGTAGCCCTCGGGCAGCTTCACCTTTTCCGCGACGCGTTTTTGCAGTTCGACGACCAGCGTGCTCACGTCGCGTACGTTCGGTTTGATCGCGAGCGCGAAGCGGCGCTGGGCGTTTTCGCGGAAGATGACGTTCGGCCCTTTGGCCTCGCGGACATCGGCGATCAGCGAAAGCGGGATGCGCTGCACGCCACCTTCCTGGTCGTGAATTTCGATCGGGAGCTCGGCGAGCTTTTCCGGCGATTCGCGCCACTCCAACGGGAGGCGCACGGCGAGATCGATCTCGCGCTGACCCTCGCGGAGGGCGGCCACATTTTCCCCGCCGAGCAGAGTGGAGAGCGTGGCGTTGAGTCTGCCGGGCGTAATGCCATACGCGGCGGCGCGGTCGCGATCGACTTCGATGCGGAGCTGCGGGATCACCGATTGCTGGTCGAGCTTGCAGTCTTCGAATCCTGGAAAGCTCTTTGCCACGGCTTGCACCTGGATGCCGAGCTGGCGCAGTCGGTCAAGATCGGGCCCGAAGATCTTGATCGCGACGGGCGCGGAGACCCCGCTGAGCATGTGGCCGATACGATCCGCGAGAGGACCCATGACCACGCTGAAAGTGCCAGGCACGCTTTGCACTTTCTTCCGCACGTCGGCGAGGATGGCGGCGCGAGTGCGCTGCGGGCCTTGGCTTTTTCCGGTCGGGCGAAAGTCTACGTCGAACTCCGCGGTGCTGACCGGCACGACGTGGTCGCCGCGCTCGGCGCGTCCGAGACGGCGGCCGACTTTGTGGACTTCAGGAATGCTGAGCAATTGCTGCTCGATCACGTCGGCGATGTTATTCGTCTCCTCCAGCGAAGTGCCGGGCGCAGCGGTCATCGAGACGAGCGCGGTCTCTTCCTTGAACGACGGGAGAAAATCCTTCCCCATCCGCGGATAGAGCAGGAACGCCGCGATGACGATCATCCCGACGATGCCGAGGAGCAGGAACGGCTGATTGAGCCCGAGGCGCAGCAGCGTGTTTTCGAGCAGCCACTTCATCCCGCGGGTGACTGGGCCGCCCGTACGTAGTCCCGCCTTCAGGCGGAAGGAGCCGTCGTCCGCGTTTTCGCGTGCGGTATTAAGATGCTCGTCGCCCGCTTCGTGGGACGTCTTATTCCGCCTGAAGGCGGGACTACGAACGAGCAGCAGCGAGCACAGCACCGGAATCACGGTGAGCGATACGATGAATGAAGCGACCATCGAGATGATCGTGGCGATGGCGATCGGCGAGAAGAGACGGCCCTCCACGCCGGTCAGGCCGAGCAGCGGAAGGAAAACGAGGATGATGAGCAAGGTCGCGTAGAGGATCGAGTTACGCACTTCGCCGGAAGCGCGTGCGATGACCGCAAGTTGTCCCGCCTTGAGGTGGGATGAACCATCCGAGGAAACAAGTGACGTGGATTCGGAAACCGCACCCGCCAACCCCGACGACGGTTCGTTCCGCCTCAAGGCGGGACTACTTGCATTCTCGCGCAAGCGGCGGAAGACATTTTCCACGTCCACGATGGCGTCATCGACGACCATGCCGATGGCGACGGCGAGCCCGCCGAGGGTCATCGAGTTCACGGAAATATCGAACCACTTGAAGACGAGCATCGTGATGGCGAACGACAGCGGCATCGCCATGAGCGTGATGAACGTGGTGCGGAAATTCAGGAGGAAGAGGAAGATGACGATCGTGACCATGATCGCGCCGTCGCGGATGGCCTCCTTTAGATTCCCGATCGCGTGCTCGATGAAATCGCCCTGGCGAAAAAGCACGATCGCCTCGACTCCGGCGGGAAGCGTCTTTTGCAGCTCCGCGAGCGCCTCTTCGATTTTCCCCGTGAGCGAGAGCGTGTCGAAGCCGGGCGCTTTCGTGATGCTCATCACCACACCGCGTTTGCCGTTCACACTGCCGTCGCCGCGCATCGGCTCGACGCCCCACTCGACGCGCGCCACGTCGGCGATGGTGATCGCGCGGTCGCCCACTTTTTTCACCACGGTCTTCGCGATGTCTTCGAGCTGCACACTCATCGCGAGGTTGCGCACCATGATCTCGGTGGTGCCGGTGTTGATGAAGCCGCCGGTCGAATTGGTCGCCGCTTCCTTCGTCGCGGTTTCGAGTTCCTCGAGCGTCACTTCATTTGCGGCCATGCGGTGCGGCTCGGGTTGCACCTGCACCTGCTTGATGCCGCCGCCCATGTTCAGCACCTCGGCGATGCCGGGGATGCTTTGCAGCCGCGGGCGGATCGTCCAGTCGGCGATGGTGCGCACGTCGCGGGGCAGCGTCTTGTCGTCGCGGCTGCTCACGCCGACGAGAAGGATTTCGCCCATGAGCGAAGCCGCGGGGGTGAGGAACGGCTCCACGCCTGCGGGCAAGGTGCCGCGCACTCCAGCGAGCCGTTCCTGCACAAACTGCCGCGCCTTGTAGAGGTCCGTGCCCCAGCCGAACTCCGCATAGACGAGCGAAAGCGAGACATCGGAATTCGAGCGCAACCGGGTCAGACCAGCGACGCCGAGCAGCGCGCGTTCGATGGGTTGAGTGACGTTCACCTCGACCTCCTCCGGCGCGAGGCCGGGAGATTCGGTGAGCACGATCACGGTCGGCTTGGTGAGATCGGGCAGCACCTCGACCGGCAGATGCATCGTCGTCTGCACGCCCAGCACGAGGACGAGCAGAGCCAGCGCGAGCACGATCGCGCGGTTGTGCAGCGAGAAGTGGATCAGCTTGTTGAGCATGTACGTAGTCCCGCCTTCAGGCGGAAAAAACCTCCCGCCCGCGGGGGAGACGCTGGATTTTAGTTCGGGTGCTCATTCGGGAGAATCTCCTCCGCGGCGGCGTGGAATTTCATTTGGGGAGGTTCATTTGGCTGGCTGCGGTTTATTCCGCCTGAAGGCGGGACTACGTACGAGCAGCAGGAGCAGCAGGAGCAACAGGACGTTTGAGGCGAGGGAAAAGAGCGTGAGCGGAGAGAGGCTGCCCGCGCCGTGGTCGTGACCAGCACCGCCGGTCGAGCCCGTCGCTTTCTGCGCGGCGGTGATTTCGCTGCCGTCCTCGTTGTGCTCGTGGCCGTGCGCGGCATCGAGCGCGGCTTTGAGCGACACGCTGCCCTTGCCTGCAAACCCGAGCGAATAGGCGCCCGTCGTCACGACTTCATCGCCGGCGATGAGCCCGGCGGTGATCTCGACGAAGCGGTCGTTCATCGCACCGAGCTGCACCGGCACGCGGACGAAGGTGTTCTTCAACGAATCGTCGTAGTGCTTGCGATAGACGGTGCGGCTGGTTGCATCGCCTTGCAGCGCGAGGCGGGGAATGCTCATCACGCCCTCGCGTTTGCTCAGCACGATGGAAAACTCCGCGCGCATGTCGGGACGGAGCAGCCCGTCGGGATTCTCGATGTGGAAGGCCGCTTCCAGCGTTCCGCTCTTCGCATCGGCCTCCGCGCCGAGATGCGCGAGCGTCGCTTCGAAGACGCGCCCCGGCACGGCCATCACGCGGATGTGCGCGGTCTGCCCCGGCTGGAGTTTTCCGACGAGATGCTCGGGGACTGCGGCGATCGCGTGGACCTCGCTCAGGTCGATGATTTCGACGAGCGAATCGTCCGGCGTCACCGGCTGTCCGGCCACAATTTTCACGGCCGAAACCATGCCGGCGAGCGGGGCCATGAGCCGAATGGACGGCGGTGGATCGCCGGGTTGACGACTCTCGATCACGGCGACTTCGGCGCCTCTCTCGATCTTCGTGTCGATGTGCGCGCTGACGCTCAGCACGCGCCCCGGCACCCGACTGCTCACCGCCGCGCGATGCCCCGGCGCGACCTTGATCCGGCCGAGCGCGAAGACGGTTTCCTCAAACTCGGTTTCCTCCACCTCGACGGTTTCGATCCGGAGATTTTTTGCGCCAGTCTCGTCGAGGATGACGGTGGCGGCGGCTTCTTCGGGCGAAACCGCAGCGAGGGCGGTGGTCACGAGGCAGACAATGCAAACGAGGGTTTTGATCATGGTGCGTTACCTGGATTTCGAAGACGGCAGGATGGTGCCCGTGGCGGCGCTGTGGCGGACGCGGGCGAGGTGGTAGTCGCGCAGGGCGTCGAGCCGCTGGCGTTCGAGAGCGACTCGGCGATCGCGGGCGCGGAGTACTTCGGGCAGTGGCGTCTGACCGGCGGAGTAGGCGTCGCGCAGTTGGGTCTCGAGTTGCGCGGCTTTGGGAAGAAGGGAGTCGTCGAGCGCCGTCACGACCTTGCTCAGCGCGCTCATTGCGTCGCGGGCGGCAGCGGATTCGGCATCGATCACGAGTGCGAGCGCCTCGGTTTCTTTCTGTCCGCGCGCGGCGGCGGCGGTGGTCTCAGCGATGCGGCCGGCGTTGTTGTTCCAAAATGGGAGCGGCAGGCTGAAACGGAAGCCGACGAAATTATCCCGCTGCAAGCCGTCGGGCGCGTCCTCGGCCAGTTCGGTCTCCAGCTTGAGGCCGACACTTACATCTTCCCAGCGCTGCGCCCGCGCCAGTTCCGCACTTTGCCGCGCGGCTTCCGCGAGGTTTTGCGCGGCGATGAAATCCGGGCGCGACGCGCGATCGCCGCCACGGGGCGGTGGCGCCGGAGCGGTGAGTTCGCCGGTGATGACCGGCTCATCGTTCGCCGCGCTGCCGAGGAGCGGGCGCAGTTCGCCGATGAGGGCGATGCGTTCGACCTCGATCTGCAACAGCTCGGTCTGGAGCTGCAGCGTCTCCAGTTCGACGAGCGAAACATCAGCCGCGGAAGCTTCGCCACTTTCGAGCCGCCGCCGGGTGAAGTTTCCCAGTTCGCGGCTGTTCCCCACCTGTCGGTCGCGCAGTTGCCGCTGGCCGGCGAGTGCGAGGAGTTTCACCGCGATCATGCGAGCGTCTGCGGCGACTTTGCGTTCTGCGTTGCGCACCTCGGCTTCCGCGGCGGCGAGTTCGGCCTGCGACACCGCCTTCTCCAACCGCAGCCGCGCGGTCAGCGGAAATTTCTGCGCGAGCCCGATGCCCACGCTGTTTTCGCGGGAGCGGACGTTCTGGCGGTAGTCAGCGTCGACCTCGGGATTGGCGAGGCGCCCTGCCTGGAGAAGACGCCCGCGCGCTTCGTCGATGCGCAGCCGCGCGGCACCGAGTGAGGCATTGTGCGCCAGCGCAAATGCCGCGGCGCCCTCGACGCTGAGCGGCAGACCGCCAGCGCAGGCGCAGGAAGCAAAGGTGAGAAGAAGAATGAGGGATCGAAGCATGAGGACGTAAGGAGAGCGGTGAAAAGCGGGCGCGCGAATGCGCACGACGACACGGAACGACCAGACCCGAGCGGGTCTGATCTAAACGGACGACGGACCGCGCACGGGCAGGGCCGTGCGAACCACGAATGACCAGAGCGGCCGCACTTCCGGCGGACCCTCGGGCACCACCACCGGGCTCTCATTTTCCACCGACACCTGCGCCATCCGCAGATGCTCGGAAAGCAGGACCTCTTCCCGCCACTCGACGGCACCCGCAGCAAACGTAGGTGCGGCCGCGGGATTCACGCCGGTCTCCATCACCGTGCAAGTCGCGCAGTTGCTTTCGCCGGCGCCGGTCTCCACCGGTGCGGCATGCCCGCCGCAGCAGTCTTCGATCTGCGCGGGAAAGGTCGCGGCGAGCAGGCACTCATTCGCCGCCAGCGGAAACGCGGACGCGAGGAGCAGTGCGAAGATGACCCGGAGCAGGCGCATGGACGCGGAGAAGAGAGCCGCGGTCATCGCGCTTGGCAAGCATTAGCGCGCGAACGAAAAAGCCCCGCGCAGAGGAACTCCGCGCGGGGCTTTGAACGAGTCTCCTGAAGGAGAATTGGAATTAGGGCTTCGGCACGTAGAGCTTCCCGGCGCCGACCTTGAAGAGCAGGACCGCGGATCCGCCGTTGATGGTTCCTTCCATGCGGATGTCGAATACGGCCTTGAAGGGGATGCCTTTGCTGAACTTGGTCAACGACACTCCACCGCTCCCGGAAAAGATGGTGGAGCCTTGGATCGTCGTGCCGCCGCCGGAGCGAACCGACACGTTGTCGAAGGCAAACCCGTTGCCATTCGCGTCGAATGCGCTGGGCAGCGTGGAGTTCACCGGATCGAGGTAGTCGTTGATGCTGGAGAGATCGAGGACGTTGATATCGTCCGTGAGGGTGCCACCGGGGACCTTGCGGAGCGCGAGGAGGTAGCGGGTCGCCGTCTTGCCGTTGTTTTTAAATTCGCAGGTCGACAGAACGAGCACGCGGCTCTTGGGGGCGGTCACGCCAGCGCTGGCGAGCACGGTCTTGAGATCGACTTTGCCTTTCAGAACGGGAATCCCTCCTTTGTAAGCGAGGCCTCCGATGGTGGCGACCTGGACGGTTTGTTCCGTGATGGTCTGGGCCTGGGCTTGCGACGCGAGGGCGAGCAGGCCAGCGGCGAGGATGGCGAGGGTTTGAGTTAGTTTCACGTAGTGTTTGGTTTGTTTTTTGTCTGTAGCTGGCCCGGAGCGGCCGGAATGGCCGCCGTCGAGCGAGAGTGGGTGTCGGGCTGGCGGGAGAATTGGTAGACGGTGGTGGGCTGAGGGTTGACGGGGAGGTAGTAGGAAAGCCTTTCCCCAAGCTCAGCGGGTCATAGAGAACGAACGGCTCGGGGACCAGATTATAACAAACTCCATAAAGCAGGGATTGTTGCGGAGCGGACCAGGACTGCTGGTCCGTCAGCCATCTTTGCGGTCGTTCCCTCCTCCGGTGTCGCAGATTTGGCTCGACTCGGCGGCGGCCCACGGAAGTTTCCCGTCTACTTCCCCGCCCGTCCCGACATCCTCTCGTGCCTATGTTGCCGTGCCTTCTTCCGCTCGTCGTCGCTCTTTGCCTCGCCGCCTCCGCGCTCGCCGCGGTGGAGTATCGCCCGCAGCCGGGCGAGCACATCGGATTCATCGGCAATGCGCTTGGCGAGCGGATGAGCGTTTACGGAAACTTCGAGACGCTGCTGCACGCGCGGTTCCCGCAGCTCGAGTTGAAGGTGCGCAATTTCTCGCGGCCGGCGGATGAAGTGGCGGTGCGGCAGCGGCCCGCGGATTATGCGAAGCTGGATGATCCGCTCGCGGTCTTCGCGCCGCAGACGCTGGTGTGTTTCTTCGGCGCGAACGAGTCGTTCGCGGGCGCGGCGGGGGTGAAGAAGTTCCAGGCCGATTACGAGAAGGCGCTCGATGAGTATGCGCGGAATTACGGCAAGGAGGGCAAGCTGCAGTTCGTGCTCGTCTCGCCGATCGCGTGCGAAGACGCGGCGGATCCGATGCTGCCGGACACGCAGCGCCGCAACGCGGACCTCGCGCTCTATGCGGCGGCGGTGAAGGTGGTGGCGGAGAAACGCGGACTGGCGTTCGTGGATCTTTTCGATCGCACGCAGCCGCTCTTTGAGAAGGAGCCGGGCGCGCAGTTCACCCACTTCGGCTGCAAGCTGAACGAGGCCGGGGATCGCGAAGTGGCTCAGATCCTCGATCGCGAACTCTTCGGCACCACGACCTCCGCGCAGCCCGGCTGGCCAGCTTACGAAAAACTCCGCGCGGCGGTGAACGACAAGGCATGGGTGCACGCGCAGGACTACCGCATGCTGAATGGCTGGTACGTCTACGGCGGCCGCAACACGTGGGATCGCGAAGTATTCCCGCCGGAGTTCGCCAAAATCCGCAACATGACCGCGGTGCGCGACCGCACCGTGTGGGACCTCGCGCAGGGCAAACGCGTGGCCGCAAAACCCGATGACCGCAAGACGGGCGAACTCTTCACGCCGAAGACGATGTACGGCACGCAGCCGAAGAAGGAACCGCCGACGCTGAAGTATCCGACACCCGAGGAGAGCATGAAAACGATGCAGGTGCCGGAGGGATTCGAAGTGCAGTTCATCGCGAGCGAGCGCGAGTTTCCGGAGCTGGCGAAGGTGAATCAGATCAACTTCGACAACCGGGGACGGCTCTGGGCGTCGTGCATGGCGAACTACCCGCAGTGGCAGCCCGGGCAGCCGAAGCCGAACGATCGCCTGCTGATTTTTTCCGATCTCGGCGCGCACGGCCGCGCGCGGAAATGCACCACTTTCTATGACCAGCTGATCTGCCCGACGGGGTTCGAGTTTTGGAATGGCGGCGTGATCGTGGTGGATGAACCGCGGCTGCTCTGGCTGAAGGACACGAATGGCGATGACAAGGCGGACGTGGTGGTGGAACTGAGCGATGGCTGGGCGACGGATGATACGCATCACACGATCGGTGCGTTCGAGTGGTCGCCGGGCGGGCTGCTGCACATGCTCGAAGGCGTGTCGCTGGCGACGGCGGTGGAGACGCCGTGGGGACCGCATCGCACCTTCGGCCAACCGGGAGTTCACGTGCTCGATCCGCGCACGATGAAGCTGCGGCACTTTGTGACGCCCGGTTACGGCAATCCGTGGTGCTACGTCTTCAACGCATGGGGGCAGGGCATCGTGGGCGATGGCACGACGCCGCAGCAGCACTGGGACTCGCCACTCAGCGGCGCGCAGTACGCGGGCCGCAAGGGCATAAACACGATCTTCGACGGCGAAGGCATGCGGCCGAACGTGGGCACGGAGTTTCTCACCACGAGGCAGTTTCCCGATGACGTGCAGGGCGATTTCATCTTTGCCTGCGTGATCAATATGAACGGGCTCACGCGGTTCACGATCGGCGACGACGGGGCGGGTTACAAAGGCGCGCGGAAGAAGAAGCCGGAGGCCATCGTGGGTGAAGGCGTCGTCGATACGCTGAAGGCCGCGGTGCGTGGCGCGACGGGCAAGCCGAAGATGATCCCCGACGACCTGCTCACGGCGAAGGACAACATGACCTTCCGCCCCGTCGATCCGCAGATCGGGCCGGATGGCGCGCTCTACTTCGGCGACTGGAGCGCGGCGCTCATCGGGCACATGCAGTATTCGCAACGCGACCCGAATCGCGATCACACCCACGGCCGCCTCTACCGCCTCGTTTACAAAAAGAAGCCGCTGCTCACGCCGGTTACGCAGTTTGGCAAATCCATCCCCGAACTGCTCGATCAGCTCCGGGAATACGAGTCGCGCACCCGCTACCGCGCCCGCCGCGAACTGCGCGACCTACCCACCGCCGACGTGCTCGCGGCGATCACCGCGTGGACGCCGAAGCTCGATCCCGCGGACAAGGAATACGACCGCTGGCTGCTCGAAGCGCTCTGGGTGCAGCAGGGTCACCATGCGGTGAATGAGCAACTCCTCCGCAAGGTGCTGCGCTGCAAGACGGGCGAAGCACGCGCCGGTGCGACCCACGTGCTCGCGGATGAATGGGACCGCATTCCCAATGCGATGGAGCTGATCAAGGCACAGGTCACCGACGACTTCGCCCGGACGCGGCTCGAAGCGGTGCGGGCACTAAGCTTTGTGCGAACGAAGGAAAGCGTGGAGACGCTGCTCCTCGCCGCCACGAAACCACGCGACTACTGGCTGGACTACACTTTCGAGGTCACGCTCACGGCGCTGCTCGATGTGTGGAAGGACGACTTCGCCCACGGACTGCTGGCGGCGACGAATCCGGCAGGCGTCGATTTACTCAAGCAGATGGAAGAGAGCTTCCGGCCGATCGGTGCGGCGACGATCGCGCTGAAGCGCTATCTCACCACGCCGGATCTGCGGCAGGACGCGCGCCGGCCGCTGATCGAGGAAATCGCGAAGGGCAAAGGCAACGCGGACACCGGCAAAGCGGTCTTCCGCCGCATCTGCATCGCCTGCCACAAATGGGGCGGCGAGGGCGTGGAATACGGGCCGATCATGAACGGCGTGGGCAAGCGGCTGAAGCGCGAGGACCTCATCGAGTCGATCCTCGAGCCGAACGCGAAGATCGATCCGAAGTTTGTCACGACGAACGTGGAGACGAATGATGGCCGTGCGTTCACTGGCTTCGTCGCCGCCGAGACAGACGACACGCTCACTCTGCGCATCGCCGGAGGAACGACGCAGGACTTCAAAAAAACGGCGCTGAAGAAACGGGACGCGATCATGCAAAGCTCGATGCCGGAAGGGCTCGCAGCGGCGATGTCGCCGGGGGAGTTCCTCGATCTCGTGGAGTTTCTCGTGAGCCTCAAATAGCTCGGCCGCCGGGCGCCGGAGAGACTGTCATCTCAAGCGATGCCTGCCGCGACGAGAAAGGGCCACACTGCGTCGTAGTGCTTGGAGGAAGGCAGCGGCCTTCGTGATTGACTACGCTCATAAAGATGTAGAATGGGTGCGTGAAAGTCCCTCTGCACGTAGTCCGGGCGCGGCGAGAGCGGCTCGCGCAACTCATCGAGCAGCACCGGTATCTGCCCGTGAAAGAACTTTGCCGGCGTCTGGGGGTCTCCGAAGCCACGGCGCGGCGCGATTTGGCGGCGCTGGTTCAGGAGAAGAAGATCACGCGCACCTATGGCGGCGCTCTTCACGAATTTAATGATCGATTCCCGTCATTTAGGGAACGCCGGAGCCAGGCCGCCCGCGCCAAGGCCAAAACAGTCAAGGGAGCGCTCGGCATGTTTGAACCGAACAAGACTTACTTTTTCGATTCCGGCACGACGATCTTTGCGCTGGCCGAGGCGTTTCGCGACCATCCAGTGACGCCGGTGACGATCGTCACCTCAAATCTGCCGGTAGGGGAGATGCTCGCCTCGATTCCTGGCGTAAAAGTCTTCCAACTCGCCGGTCAACTTCTCCATCTGCAATCGACCCTTCTCGGGGAAACGGCCCAGAAAAGCCTCGAATTCTGGAGTTTCGACGTAGCATTCCTTTCGACCGAGGGAATGGATGCGGCAGGGCTCTGGAATTCGCAGGCAGCCATCGTGGAACAACAGAAGGTTGTCCTCCAACGTTCAAAGCGGAACGTCTTTTGCATCGACGGCTCCAAGCTGAACCGTCAGGCCCCGCATTTCCTGCTTCCTTGGGACAAGGTAGACTTCCTCCTGACCGACCTCCCGAACGAAAAACTCGTCCGTGCGGGGATCAACCTTCCAGAAAACAAACGGGTTCCCGGGACTGATCAGCCCACCCAAGCAGAAGTTCCAGCGGACCGGGACTTGCCGGTGGAAGTGTCGGAAGAGGTCGAATTCCCGATCCAAATTTTATGAACCAAGTCGATCGTAAAAAAAGTGAAATTCGTCATTGACCAAGCACTCAACATTTATATGATCGGTCTCAGTCATATAAGTTTCTGCGTCGCAAAATGAGTTTCTCCCCAGCCCCCAGCCGCCCCGTCGTTGAAGCGCTCGTTCGCTCATCGCTGTTCCGGCAGATCGGTAAAGAAGTGCGGACGGAGCCGGCCCCGACCTTGGTGGTGAACAGTTCGGCGCGGCACATGCACATTTCCCCGGAGAATCTGGAAACGCTTTTTGGCCCTGGCGCCAAGCTTACCGTCCACAAGTGGTTGTATCAGGAAGGTCAGTTTGCCTCCGAGCAGACGGTCACCTTGATCGGGCCGCGGCGCCGCGTCATTCCGAATCTCCGCATCCTCGGCCCCTGCCGCAATCTCACGCAGATCGAACTCGCGATCACCGACGCAATCCAGCTTGGCGTCGATTTGCCCGTGAAAATGTCGGGCGACATTAAAGGCACTCCAGGCGGTTACGTCATGGGACCAAAAGGCATGCTGGAAATGAACGAAGGCCTCATCCGCGCCGCGCGCCACGTCCACATGTCGCCTGCTGACGCGGCATTCTACGGGGTGAAGCATCTCGATCGGATCACGCTCAAAGTCACCTCGCCGGCCTGCAATACGCGCTTCGATGACATGATCGTGCGCGTGGATCCGAGCTTCAAACTCGAAGTCCACATGGACACCGACAAGGCCAACGCCTGTGATCTCGAACGCGCGACCAAGGTCGAACTTTTCAAGTCTTAATAACCCAAAACCCAAACCAATAACTAAATGAGCGAAGCAATCGGACTAATCGAAACTCGCGGCTACGTGGGCCTGGTGGAAGCCAGTGATGCCATGGTCAAGGCCGCGAATGTGCAACTGGTCAAATCCATCCCCATCGGCGGAGCGCTGATCACCACCATCGTCCGCGGCGATGTCGGCAGCGTCAAAGCTGCCGTCGAAGCCGGGAAGGAAGCCGCCAAACGCGTCGGCAATCTCGTCGCGTCCCACGTCATCGCCCGGCCCACGCCGGAGCTGTTGAAGTTCTTCACCTCCTAACCTCAGAAACCTACTTACCTATATGGCTGGACAAGCAATCGGAATGATCGAAACCAAGGGTCTCGTCGCGCAGTTTGAAGCAACTGACGCAATGACGAAGGCCGCGAATGTGGAACTCATCGGCTGGGAGAAAGTCGGCTCGGGCTTTGTGACCGTCTTCGTGAAAGGTGACGTCGCAGCGGTGAAAGCCGCGGTCGAAGCCGGCGCGACGGCCGCCAGCGCGATCGGCGAAGTCGTCGCCGTGCACGTGATCCCGCGTCCGCACGACGACCTGCACGGTCTGGGCAAATTCCTCGGCGGGAAGCCGGTCGCAAACGCAAAGTAGCTCGAGCTTTAGCTCGAAACGCCCCGCCGAGCTTTGGACTGAAGTCCAAACTACATTCATGACTCCCAACACCATCCTTGTCGCCAACATCGGCAGCACTTCGTTCAAGTTTCGCTTGATCGAAATGCCCTCCGAGCGCGTGCTGGCGAAGGGTGGCATTGAGCGGATCGGCAGCGCGGAATCGACCTATAAGTATCAGGTCAGCAACGAAGCGGAGCAGAAAGGCACGGCCGTCCTTCCTGATCACAGTGCGGCAATCGCACTGGTGGAGAAAGCGCTCGG
>JANPHH010000595.1:0-4573 GCA_031424375.1 Chthoniobacter sp.
TATCAGATTCGAGCGAAGCTCATCCGGCCTTCGCTGGAGCCGTAATCCTGGTTATCGAAGAGTCGCTGTGAAGTGTTGCAAAATGATTGCTCTCATGAAATGGCCTCTACTCCCCATCTTGTTCTTGTTCGGAGTTCTGTCTCCGCTCACCGCCGTCGAGCCCGTGACGCCTGGCGGAACGAAGCAACGCGAAGCCGCAAAACTCGGCGAGCGCAAGATCAACGAGGGCGAAACCATTGCAGACTCCGCCTCGCTGAAGAACTCCGCCGTGCGTGCGATCAAGGATGAGCCTGGTCTGCCACGCGTGCTGCTGATCGGTGATTCGGTTTCCATTGGTTACACGCTGCAAGTGCGAGAGAAGCTCACGGGCAAAGCCAACGTGCATCGCATTCCCGTCAACGGTGGTGCAACGGAAGTCGGGCTTGCGAAGATGAAAAGCTGGCTCGGCGACGGCCACTGGGATGTCATCCATTTCAACTTCGGCCTGCATGATGCGAAGTTTGCCACGGAGACCAGGCAGCGCGCTTCGCGCGAGCAGTACGTCGAGAACCTGCGTACCCTGATCACACAGATGAAGGCCACTGGTGCGAAGCTGATTTTCGCGACGACTACCCCCGTTCCCATGGGCGGCGTGCTCTCGCCCACGCGCAAGTTCGACAGCATTTCCGCGCGCAACGAACTCGCCGCGAAACTCATGCGCGAAAGTGACGTTGCGATCAATGATCTCTATGCCGTGGTACTCCCTGTGCAGGAAAAAATAGGCAAGCCGAACGATGTGCATTTCGGACCTGAGGGTTACGAAGTGCTCGCCACAGCCGTTGCCAGGAGCATCGAGGTAGCGCTCCCGGTGAATAAGTAAGCAACTGGTCTCACTTCCACACGATGATTTTCAAGTGCCCGGCGGCGGGGAGCCTGCCAGGCGGAGCGAGCAGTATGATGGCGAGGGTGAGCACGTTTTTCATGGAGCCGGCAGCAACGAATGAAGGAGAAGACTGACTCACGATCCGGTGAGGGTTTCAACGCACGAGCGCTTCCTTTTGCCAGAACTCGAGGAAGTCGGCGATCATGGCGTTCTTAAGATCCTTTTCCTTGCGGTGCTCCGCGATCGTTTTGCCGAAGTAATGGCTGATCCAGCCTTCCACGGTGCCGTCGGCGCCCTGCATGAACTGGTCGAGTTCCGCGAGCGAGCAGCTCAGCGGAAACGTCTCCTCGACGACCATCGGTTTGCCGATGTCATAAACCTTCAAGGCGGTGAGCGTTTCCTTCACCTTGCCCGCCTGCGGATAAAAATGGACGCTCACGAAGTCGAGGTGCTTCGCCGCCTCGGGGGCGTAGAATACGGGCTTCGCGCCCGGCCAGATCTGCGCCCACGGGATTACGCCCACGGTGATGAGATGATCGGGATCGACCTGCCGGATCGCCTTCGTGAGGCGCTCGACCCACGCGGCGGCGATCTCCATTTGCGTGCGCGTGCCCGGCTGGTTCGAGATGCGCTGGACGAAATGGAATCCGCCCAGCTCGCCCGTGAGCCACGGGGGCTCGCCGGCTTTCGCGGCCCCGATCACCGGCTCGTTCATCAAGTTGTAGCAAAAGACTGCGGGATGACCTTTGCACGTCTCCGCGATCGCCCGCCAGAAACGCGCCTGCACATCCCAGCGACGAGCCTCGTCCAGTTCGTCATACCACTTGGGCACTTGCGCGAGGCGGTAGCAGCCGAGGCCAGTGAGATCGAGATAGAGTCCGCAGTCCTGCGCCAGGTCGAGCAGCCGGCGCAATCGCTGCAGTTCCTCCATTCGGGTTTCGTCCGCCGCCGACATATAGACCGGCAGTTGCAGATGCACGCGGATGACATTCGCTCCGAGCTTTTTCATCTCGCGGAAATCCTCCTCGATCGCCGGCCATTTCTCCGCCCAATACTCTTCGAGAATTGTTTCCTGCTCGCCGAGGTAATTGAATCCCCACGGCTTGAAGCGCGTGCCCGAGCCCTTCAGCACAAAGTGTGTCCCGTCCGGGCTGATCCGAATTGGGTCAAGGAGCTGCGCCGGGGAATCCGTCTTGGCTAACGGCTGTTCGGCGGCGAACGACGCGCGTGTGAGCAGCAGGATCGTGAGAAGGGGGAGCGTGTAATTCACTGTTTTGCTTTCTTTCGGATTTTCTTGGGCAGCTCACCGCGGCTGCTGGCGGCGTCCACTCAGCCGGTTTTGCATTGGCAACCGTCAACGGGAAGTTGTCCGCATGATTGGCTATTTTCTGGGACAGCAGCGCGGTCAACTCGGCGAGCTTCGCTTTGTGCTCCGGCTTGTCAGTAAGGTTTTTCAACTCATGCGGGTCAGAATTGATGTCGAAGAGTTGGGTGCGGTGCACGGGCTGGTCGGGCGGTAGGGCGCCCATCTTTTTGGAGTGGCGCTTCGCGCGTTGTGGGGTTCGGCGAAGTGGACTTCGCCGCTCCTTGTGGGGGCGCCCTCACTTCTTCCCTGCCGCCTGCTTTGCGTCGTATTCAGCCCAAAATTCGGCCACCGGGCGCGCATCTCCGATCGCTCCGGATTTGCCGTAGCGCTGGATGAATTTGAGGGACGGATGATGCCGGAGTGATTCAAGATTGATGCACTCATCGGAGATGCCGAGGCTCTCCAGTTGCGAGAATTTCAGCAGGATCGAGAGGTCGAAGCGCGGCGGAATATAGGGAATGCCGAGTTCTCGGAGAGGCGCTCCGATGAGCGGAGTTAGGTCGCGCACCCTCGTCGAATTGAGAGTCAGAGATCGGAGAGGCTTTCCTTTTAGAATGGAAAGGTCTTCGACCTGAGTTTCGTTGAGTTTCAGTATTTCGATAGGCGTGTCCGCGAGGAAGCTAAGGTCGCGAAGCCGACTGCGTGACGCTTTGAGACTGCGCAACGGTGCGCCACGCAGGGGCGAGAAGTCGGAAATAGGGCATGAATCCACATTCAAATACGTGAGCGGCATGCCTGATAGCGGTGAAAGGTCCGAAACGCCGGTTTTTGTGATGTCGAGGTGGGTCAAAGGCATGCCCCGGATAGGTTCGAGGGCGTCCACTTTCGCTCCGGAGATGTCGAGGTCTTCGATCGGCAGCCCTTTCAGCGGGGCAATCGTCGTGAATGACGAGTTGAGAAAATGGACTCTCAAAAAACTCCCAGCCTTGACTTCGATAGTCGCCCCGTTCGTGGATCCAAGCCACGCTGTCACGCGCTCCCGCACGAGCTTCTTTTTCTCCTCGCCACTCATGCCCAGTTTTTGCGTGAGCGCGATGATCGCTCCACTGGCACCGACGGTCTGGAGATGCTGCAAGAGCAGAGTCGCATCGGCTTTGCTGACACCCGCCAGATTGCCGTTGGCCGCAATGCGTTCAACGACGGGGAGGATGCTGGCGAGCGGTGCGCCGACCGGGTCGTGCTGCCGGGCGAGGTGCAGGGTGTCGGCGGCTTCGCTCCAGCGTTCCAGGGCGAGCAGCACCCACGCGCGCTGCCACCGCGCGCGCAGGAGGGCGGGGTCGAGCGCGAGGGCGGCGTCCAGCTTGCCGAGCGCGCTGGCGAAGTGCTGGAAGTCGGCTTCGCTCTCGGCGAGCTGGAGCAGCGCGGGGGCGCTCTTTTTCAAGTCGGTGAGCGCACGCTCGGCGCGGCGACCTTCGAGCACGGCTTTCGTTCCGAGGACGCCGCCGATGAGCAGCACCGCCGCAACGCCGATGGAGGCGGCTTTGTTGCGCTTCACCGCGAGGAGAAAGTGTTTGCCCAGACCGGCCTTCTCCGCACCGGTGGCGAAGCCGTTCTGGTAGGCCTCGATGTCGTGCTGGAGGGCGGCGACGGAGGGGTAGCGGTGCTCGCGGTCGAAGGCCATCGCCTTGGCCACCACGGCGGCGAGGGAGTCGGGGATGCGGCCGCCGGGGAGGTGCTGTAGCGGCGGTCTGTGACCGTCGCCAACTTCGCGGGCGGAGGTGGCGGGTTTCTTGACGGCTGCTGAGCGAGAAGTGCGACGGTCATAGACCGCCGCTACAAGGGGTTCAACTTCGCCGCGCTGCACTTTGTCGAGGACTTCGGCGATCCGCCGGCCGGTGACCGGTGGGCGCAGCGAGAGAATGGTGTAGAGGATCCCGCCCAGGGCGTAGACATCGGCGCGGGCGTCGAGGGTCTCGATCTCGCCGCGGGCCTGCTCGGGTGCCATGTATTGCGGCGTGCCCATGATCGTGCCCTCCAGCGTTCCGCCGAACTCGGGTTCGGCGGCGCGGGCGCGGGCCACGATCGAGCGCATTTCCCCGCCTGCTGGGGACGCGGGGGACCGCGTCCCTCCGATCACTTTCGCCAGACCCCAATCCATGACGAGCACCACGCCGAAGTCATCGAGCATGATGTTGTCGGGCTTGAGATCGCGATGGATGACGCCCCTGCTGTGCGCGAAGGCGAGGGCGTCGCAGACCTTCTGGAAAATGGTGAGCAGCACGGGCAGCGGATACTTCGCCACCGTGGCGGGCACCCCCTCGGCGAGCAGCTTGAGCACCTTCCCGAGCGTGATGCCGCGGACCATCTTCATGGTGTAAAAGGGCTGGCCGCGGTCATCGACGCCG
>JANPHH010000596.1:0-13563 GCA_031424375.1 Chthoniobacter sp.
TCGGCCCAAGCTCCCCTGATCGAAACCCCCGTGACCACGAATCCCGCTCTCGCCAGCGACGGCGTGAAGATCGGCGTCGCCAAGACCGATGGCATCACCGTCTCGGGAGGCGAAGCAGTCGTCACTCGGAATGGGTCCACCGAAAAGCTCACCAAAGAATTGCTGCTGCCCTCGGGAGTGATTGCGCGCCCGGATGGAACCGTGACGCTGGGGGACAATACGCAGGTGACCCTGCGCCCGACCCAGTTGCTCACCTTTGCCGGCGTGATCGTGGATCTCCCTCCTGATCCGAATACGAATGCCGGCGACCGGAACGCTCCTCTATCCACCGCGGGGACGACCGGAGGCGGGAGCACGGGAACGCAAATGACCTTGCGCGGGGGCCAGCCCGGCAGCAGCCGCAGCATGCCGAACGAGCGCCAAAACGGTGGCGGCGACGGCCTCTTCCTCGGGGCCGACGGCACTCCCTTCATGGGCACGCTCAATCCCAATGGAACCATCACCCGGGCGGATGGCACGACCGTCCAGGCCGATCGCTCGGTGCGCTCCGTGTCCTTTGGCCCGGATGGCACCACGACCTTTGGCACCGTGAACGCCGATGGCACCATTACTCGAGCCGACGGCGTTCGCACCGCCCCCAACAATCAACGGACGAGCCAGCAAACCGGCAACGGCACGGGCGCGAACCCCGGAGGGACGCAGGGGACTTCCGATCAGCAAACCAACGGCGTCAATCCCCAGGCCAACGGCGGAACCCAGCGTTCCACCGGAACGCCTGCTGGACAGAACTCGAACTCTCAGACCGGGACGCAGAATAACGGCAACGGCAATCCGGGCACTCCGAATACCGGTGGGAACCAGACGAACAAGGCTGGAACTCGCGGGACGAACGGGGCCACCGGTGGCGCCACTTCCGGCGGGGGCGCCAGCGGAGCTGGCGGGGCCCCGGGCGGCGGCGCGGGCGGTGCCAGCCGGTAACGACTTGCGGAGATGTTCGCCCCTCGCTCCCAAGCTCCAGCTTGGGAGCGAATTTGTCTGCGAAGCTCCGCTTCGGCGCTGCGCCGACAGGCTGAGCCGCGAACCTCTCGTCATCGCCACCCCGCGAAGCAGAGCTTCGCAGACACGCGCGTGCCGAAGCAGGAGCTTCGGCACGAGGAGCGAACAACTTGGCCCGCTCGGACCGGAGGGTCCGCAGGGGCCGCCGGGGGAGGTGACGGAGGCCGCATTGGCGGCGGCGATCGACGGCACCTCGAGCAACAGCAACCTCGTGGACACGCTCGACACGCCCGATCCTTCCAACGAGGAACTGCGCCTGAAGCTCAACGAACTGCTCCTCGCGCTGCGGCGGTGAGGCGGGCATGAGACGCTGGGGTCGCCCCGCGCGGGCCGCGTGCAGCGTCGCAGGAGCTCCGCCCTCCAGGATTCGCGAACACGGCCTGGAATGCCTGCCGGGGTAAGTGGGACGCGCGGGAGCGCGTCCCTCCGATCGGAGGGACCCGCTCCTGCGTGTCCCTGGCTGGCGAATGCCGCTCAGCTTGCGCCGACTGCGCACGCGCCGAGACTCGCGCGGACCACGCGCAGGAGGGCGTCGGGGTCGTAGGGCTTTTGCAGAAAGTTGAGCTCGTCGGTATCCGGCGCGCTTTCGCTCATCAGGTCGGAGCTGTAGCCGCTGGTGAAGACGACGGGGAGGCCCGGCTGCTGCGCCTGCAACTGCGCGGCCAGTTCGCGGCCAGTGACCCCGCCGGGCATCATCATGTCGGTGATCAGGAGATCGACTTCGCCGCGGTGCGCCTCGAAGAGGGCCAGCGCCTCCGGTCCATCCGCCGCGAGGAGCACGCGGTAGCCGGCGCTTTCCAGGACCACCTGGACGAGTTCGCGCAGATCGGGTTCGTCTTCCGCGGCGAGGATGGTCTCGGTGCCGCCGGTCGCGGGCTGGAGTTCGATCTCCGGCGCGGCGGGTTCCTCGATCGCGGTGGCGCTGGTGGGAAAGAAGACATCGAAGGTCGTGCCCACGCCCGGTTCGCTTTTCACCTCGATCCACCCATCATGCTGCCGGGCGATGCCATACACCGTGGCGAGCCCGAGGCCGGTGCCTTTGCCCACTTCCTTGGTGGTGAAGAAGGGCTCGAAGACCCGCGCGAGCACTTCCGGCGACATCCCGCAGCCGGTGTCGGAAACGCTCAGCCGCACAAAGCCGCCGGTGCGTCGTTCGGGAAAGTGGGTACACTCCTTGCGGGTGAAATTCACCGCCGCCGCTTCGATCCGCACGGTCCCTCCCTCCGGCATCGCATCCCGGGCATTCACCGCGAGATTCATGAGCACGAGCTCGACATTGCCGGCATCGCCGACGATGCCCGGGAGGTTGTCCGGGCAGGCGACTTCGAGCGCCACGTGTTCGCCGAGCAGCCGCTGGAGCATGTCGCCCACTTGCTCGATCACGCGGGGCAGTTGCATGGCGCGCGGCTGGGCGACTTGGCGACGGCTGAAGGAGAGGAGCTGGCGGGTGAGCGAGGAGGCGCGCTCCGCAGCGGCGAGCACCTGGGCGAGCGAGTGGCGATTGGCGGTCTGGAGGTGCGTGCCAGCGAGCTGGAGGCTGACGTGGCCGCGGATCACGGTGAGGATGTTATTAAAGTCGTGCGCCACCCCGGCGGCGAGCTGGCCGATCGCTTCCATCTTCTGCGACTGGCGCAGGCGGGCCTCGAGCTGCTTCCGCTCGGTCACGTCCTCGATGAGGAGCAGAACGTGCGGCACGCCGTCGAGGTCGAAGGTTTCGGCGATCACACTCGCCTCGCGCAACTCGCCGGTCCGCGTCTTCAGCCCGCAGCTCATCCCGACGACGGAAAGCTCGCGGCGCAAGCGGCCGAGGAGATCCGAGAGCATCCCGAGATCCTCCCACATGCTCAGCGTCGCAAGATTATCCGCGAGGACCTCGGCGCGCGACCAGCCGAGCAGCCGGGAGAAGCTTTCGTTGGCGTCCACGAAGCGGAAGTCCACCCGCGAGACGATCGCCATGGCGATCGGGCTGGTGTTGAAGGCCTTGGAGAAACGGTGCTCCGAGACGCGCAGCGCGGCCTCGATGAGGATGCGCTCCTGCACTTCGAGGGAGAGCTTTTCGTTGGCCGCCTGGAGCGCGGCGGTGCGCTCGCGCACCAGCGCGTCGAGCTCCTCCATGCGCAGGCTGGCCTTGCGACTCAGCAGCCATTTCTCGGTCAGAGCGTGGGCAAATTGCAGCACCTCCACGTTGTCGAATGGCTTCTTGAGGATGAGCAGTTTGTCCGTCGCGCCGAGTTTGCCGATGATCTGTTCCCAGGAAAAATCCGAGTAGGCGGTGCAGATCACCACCTGCAAATCCGGGTCGCACTTCCAGAGATGCTGGATCGTCTCCACCCCATCCCAGCCCGGCGGCATGCGCACATCGACAAACGCGGTGGCATACGGTCGGCCCTCCGCGAGCGCGGCCTCGACCATCTGCAGGCCCTCCTGCCCCTGCATCGCCGAGTCGATTTCAAAGCTCCACTGCCGTCCGGGGGCGGGAGCGTCGCCGAAAAGCGCGGCTTCATCGGCGTCGAGGTCCGCACCGAGCGGTCCGGCGAGGGGTCCGAGGACTTTGCGGAAGTCGGCGTGGATCGATGGATTGTCGTCGATGACGAGGATGCGATGGTTCCCGGGGTCGGGATTGGTGAGCGCGTTCATGCTTGGTTTGGTTCTGTCACGGCCGGCAGTTCGAGGGTGAAAGTGGCACCGTGGCCGAGGCCGTCGCTTTGCACGGTGAGGGTGCCGCCGATCTCCCGCGCGGCGTTCGCGCCGCTGTGCAGGCCGAAGCCGTGGCCTTCCTTCCGCGTGGTGAAGCCGTGGGCGAAGATCCGGTCGAGATTTTCCGGCGGAATGCCGATGCCATTGTCCGCGACCCGGATGTGGACGTGCTCACCGGCGGGCTCGATGGAGATGGTGATCTTCTTATCCGGGCCCTCCACCTCATCGAGCGCATACTTCGCATTGCGGATCAGGTTGATCAGAATTTGCAGCACCTTGTGCCGGTCCACCCGCGCGGGCGGAGCCGGGCTGAAGCGCCGCTCGACGCTCACGCCGTGCCGCTCAAAGGCGCCGTAGTTCATCGCGATTGCATCCTCGACGAGTTGGTCGAGCGGGAGGGTCTCGAACGCGCCGCTGACCTTCGCGTAGCTCTGTTGCATGGCCACCACTTCCTTGATGTGTTCGATATGGCGCCCGAGGTGATCGGCCTCGCCGAGGAGCAGGGTATTCTCGGCGATCAGATGTTCGCCGAGCTTGGCGAGGTAGCCGGGGAGTTTCTGGCCCTGCGGATCTTCAGTGAGGAAACGCGCGAGGCTGCCGTTCTGCGCGGTGAGGAGCGCGGCGGCTTTGGCGAGGTTCGGCACCTTTGAGCCGCGCAGCCGGTCGAGGAGGATGCCGGCGGAAATGTTCACGCTGTTCAGCACGTTGCCGACGTTGTGCAGCACGCCCGTGGCGACCTCGGCCATGCCGGCATGGCGCGAGGTTTCGACCAGCTGCCGGTTGAGGTCCGCGAGATGGGCCGCGGCGGCCTTGACCTCGCTGATATCCATCAGCACGCCGTAGAGCGCCTGCTTCTCGCCTTCGGCCGTGCCGGCGAGGACCCCCTGGTCGCGGAACCAGCGGATCTCGCCGGTGCGGGTGAGCATGCGGTATTCGGCGAGGAAGTGCCCCGTCTCGTGCGCCTCGGCCTCGGCGCGTTCGGCGATCACCCGGTCGTCCGGATGGATCGCCTCGAGCCACAGCGATCCCTGCGTCAGCCACTCCTCGGGGGAGTAGCCGAGGAGCGAGGAGATTTGCGGGCTGACGAAGGACCATTTCGCGAGCAGCCCCAGCTCCGCGACATAGGTGATCGCGGGCAACTGCTCGACGATGCTGCGAAACTTCAGCTCCGCGAAACGCAGCGCCTTATCCTGCTCCTGCACCCGTGCGAGCATTTGGTTGAAGGCGCTGCTGAGCTGTCCGAGCTCATCGCGGCTCACCTCGGGGACGCGGACGGAGTAATCGTGCCGGCTGGCCACCGCCTCGCTCGCACCGGCGAGCAGCCGGATGGGACGCAGGATGAAATCCTGCAACCGCAGGGTGAGCAGGACGACGAGCAAAAGCGATCCGCCGAGCACCGCCGCGGTGACGCTGAGATAGAGACTCTGGAGTTCGCCCCGGGGGCGAGCGTAGTCCACGTCCATGAAGAAGGTGCCGATCCGCTCGCCATCGAGGACGATGGGCTGGACCACCGTCCAGGACCCGCCGCGGTCCACGATGCCGGCGGGATCGCCCGGCCGCGGCGGCGGGCATTCATCTTTGCCCCCGAAGGCGGCGAACGTTTTGCCGTCCTTGCCGAGCACCGCGGCATTCTCGATCTCCGGTTTGACGTGCAGCGGGGCCATCACATCGGTGGCGGTCTTGGCATCGTCGAAGGCGAGGGCCGTGGCGCAGTTATCGGCCATGACCTGCGCGAGCGTCTGGAGTTCGCGTTGGAAGGTGTGGCGGAAATTGCGGAGCTGAAACGCGTAAAGCCCACCGGCCACGGCGAAGAGCGCGACGAGGCTCGCCGTGATCGTGACCAGCATCACTTTCCGTTTGATGGAAAGGTCGCGAAAACGTGACTGAAGGTTGGGCATTGCCTTCATCGGTCTACCACGGTTCGTGCCACCCGCAGGAGTTTCGCGCTGACCGTGAGGCCATTGCGCGCGGCGGCCTTCGGGTTGGCCTCAAATTTCACCGTCCCGCCATCCTTCACGAAACCGATCGCTCCTCCGCGGTGCGCAAAGCCTTCCGCCTCACCGACGACCAACACCGGCCGGCCCTGCACCGCGGCGATCACGGCGTCGGCGCGTTCGGACTCCGTGACGAAGAGCACCTGGCACGCGGCCAGCGCGCCGGTATCGCCCGCGGAGACGCGCCGCACCTCGATCGGGCGGCCACCCGCGCTGGCTCCCGAAATCATTCGCGCGAGGTCCTCGCCCGCCCCGCCGCGGCCGACGATGCCAACGATCAATGCGCTCTTTCCGCTCGCGAACGCCGACGCCGGCCACTCGACGAGCTTGGCAAAGTTCACCAGATAGGCCGCCTTCACGTCATACTCCGAATCCGCGCACGCCAGCGGAGCGAGCAGCCAGAGCAGTAGGAGGCTGATCGACAGGCCGGGGCGCCGGCACCGGGATGGAGGAGCGTGCGAGGGCAAATCCGGGCTCCTGGTTTAGAAACGGTAAGTGACCTTCAGCCGGAGGGTGCGGCCGTCCTGCGGGATGGTGTCCTGCGCTTCGGCCGGTCCACCGGGGTAGCGATACTGGTGATCGAGCAGGTTGTAGATCGACGCGGAGATTTCCAGGCCGGGGCGCAGTTCGCGGCTGAGCAGGGTGGCGTTGAGCAGCCAGATGTCGCCGCTGTCGCGAGCCTGGAGCGTCTCGCGGCTGGAGTTGTAGATTCCCTCGAGGCCGAGCGAGAGCTTGTCGCGCCACAGCGGCACGAGCACTTGCGTCTTCACCACGTCCGTCGGCGAATTCTTGAGCTTCCCTCCGGTCAGCTTGTCCTCGCTCACCTGGTGCGCGTAGCTGGCGCGGACCAGCCAGCCGTTGTCCCATTTCCCCTCCGCCTCCAGCTCCACGCCCCGCACTCGCGCGTCGCCTTCGTTGACATAGACATCGAATCCCTGGGCGTCGGTCACCTGCTGGATGAGGTCGCTGACGTCATTTTGAAAGAGCGAGACGGACGCCCGCCAGTGCCGGTCGAAGTAATGCTCGCCGATCAGTTCCACGGTTCGCACGAGCTCGGGCTGGAGTGCGAGGTTGGCCTTCTGTCCGGTGGCCGCGTAGGTCACCTCGTAGAGCGTCGGCGCGCGAAAGGCCTGGCCGTAGAGCAGCTTCACGGTGGTCCGCTCCGCCGGGCGAAGGATGAGACCGAAGCGCGGATTCAGCGTCTCGCCAAAGGAACTGTAGTCGTCGTAACGCACGCCGCCGACCAGACTCAGCCATTTCTTGAGGTCGTAGTTGGCATCGAGATAGATGCCGAAGACGGAGAGATCGCCGCGCACGTCGAGGTTTTTCGAGTAAGGGCGCTCGTCGTAGTTGCGCAGCCCCATCGCGAGCGTCTCGCGATACTCCGTGCCGAAGGTGAAGCGGAAGCCGTTGAGGAAGCTCTTGCTCACGCCCGCTTCGCCGCCCCACCAGTTCGCGCGGCCCGAGTCGTTGTTGCGCACGCGGTCGCCGGGCGTGCCATTGTCGTAGAGCGAGAGCCCGTGGTAATCCACGTAGTCGTAGTAGCCGCGGGCGAAGAGATTCCAGCCGCCCGAGGTGGTGTGCGCGTAGGCCAGTTCGCCGAAACCGTGGATGTCCTCCGCGTCATTCTGCTCGTTGAAAAGCGAGCCAAAGGAGGCCGTGGGCACGTCCTTGTTGCGCAGCACGTAGCCGCCGCGCAGCGTGAAGTCGCCGTAGCTCACCGTGCCGGAGAGATTGAACGCGCGGGTGCCATCGCGGTATCGAGCGATGCCGCGGTTCGTCTCGCGATATTCCGGGTAATAAAGCCCCGGCGCCCCGCGCGAGGCATAGGTCGAGCCGGCCACCTTGAACTCCAGCCCATTGGCCAGCCGCTTGCCGATCGTCAGCCGCCCGCTGTAGCCATCGAAGGTCTCCGCGCTGGTCGACGCCTCCACGCCATTCACGTCGCGCCCCCGCCGCGTGACCACGCTGATCACGCCGAAAAACGCATTGCTCCCATAGATGGCCGAGCCCGGTCCGCGGATGAACTCGATGCGCTCCACCTCGTCGATCTCCACCAGCGAATCGCGCCCGAGCATCGTCTGATCGTAGATGATGTCATTGGCCCGATGCCCGTCGATGAGCAGCAGCACCCGCGTCGCCGCATCGCCGAGCTGGGTGAAGCCGCGCACGCCCGTGTTGTCGTAGGAGCGGTCATTGGTCACATCGAAGCCGCGTACCCCGCGCACCGCATCCTCCAGCGTGCGGTAGCCCAGCCGCGCGATCTCGTCGCGAGTTAGGATCGTCACCGACGACGGTGCGTCGGTCACTTTTTCGGAAAACTTCGACGCGCCAAACACCGTGTCGATCTTGATCGCGCCGAGCTCCTCCAGATCCAGGCTGAGCAGTCGGGCCGCCGGTTCGGCCCAGGCGAAAGTGGAGACGAAAAGCGCGAGCATCGCCGCCGCGCCGCCCGTCACGGAGCGGACGCGCGGGCGCCGCCAGCTTGCCCGACTGGGGCGTTGGAGGGGTTCAGTTTTCATGTGGGATCGTGGATTGGACGGCCCGGCACGATCCCCGCGGCGGCACCCTCGCTCGGGATTCCGTCTCAGAGAAAGACGCTGGGCAGCGTGCCAAGTCTGCTTCCGCACCTAGCAGGGGGCAGGCCACGAGCCGTCGCTCGCCGCAGGGCGGGGCGAACCTCGGTTGCCTCTTGGGGAGCCCGGGGGTAAACAGAGGAGTGAAAACGTTCCTCCCCGCGTCGCTCGTTCTCGCCCTTGGCAGCCTCCTCGTCTCCGCCGCTCCGCCGGTGGTGACCGAAGAACTTCCGATCGGCTTCCTCCCGCTGGAGTGGGTGAACGCGGCGCTGCGCAAGACGCTCCCGCCCGAGGGCCGTTCCGTCCTGGTCACCCCGACCGGCCCCGTGCGCATCACCGCTTCCGGAGAAAAGATCGACGCGACCAGACAGACCCTGGAGCAAATGCAAAAGGCCCCCGCGGTGGTCCCGCTGGAGATCAGCTTTGCCACCACCGCCCGCCGCGTGGTGCAGCGGCTGCCCGTCGAGCCGCCGGTGGTGAGCAGCGGCATCCCCGTGCCGGATCGCTACGACCCGCCGCGGATCATCGCCAACGGCGCCGGCGGCTTCACGGTGATCCCGAGCCAGCCCCGCGACTTCCGCACCCGCAACGTCGGCCCCGGCACCGTGGTCAATCCCTCGCCGACCGGCTACCAGACGCAGAACTCCGAAGTGCGGATGACGGAAACCATCCCGACGACTTCCGTGGCCCGCCGCTTCTCTGCTTCGTCGGTGCCCGGCAAACCCGTCATGCTCAGCGTGGTGCGCCAGGTGCCCGACCCCGCGGCGTTGCGGGCGCTGGCGCTGAAGTACAGAGCCGTCCCCGAGGCCGAGCCCGCCTGGGCGACCGCCGGCACCGAGTTGCTCGTGCGCCCCGAGTTATCCGGCAGTTCCCTGGTGGTGAACATCACCCCGCAAATCGTCCTGCCGCCTGCCGTCGCCGGGCAGCCGCCGCGCCGCCTCCCGATCGCCGCGTGCGCTGCAGGCGTCCTGATCGCACGCGGTGCACCGGGCAATACCGGCCTTCTCCCGAAGACCGATCCCGAGTTTTACCGCGTCTTCCTCGGCGCCGCGCAGGCGGTGGAAGATACGATCACCGCGCTGACCGTTTCCGCTTCGGTGCAATACGTCGGCGGCCCGCCGCCGTAGTCGCCCTCGCGGGATTCTTCGATTGCCCTCATGGCACCGCGGATTCCCCGCCAAGCCTCGAATCCGTTCAGCCCCACCCAGCTCAGCCGTATGTATGCAATTGTCGGTCGAGTTTTGAAACGCAAAGGCGCGAAGAACGCAGAGGAACGCAAAGGAAGGCGAAACAGAAATGGCTGCACCGAATGGTGAATCCATTTCCTCAACGCCTTCTTCGCGTCCCCTCTGCGTTCTTCGCGCCTTTGCGTTAAATCTGTCGCCCGCCAACGGCATCGTTCCGGCTCAGCGTCTCCGTTTTCGCCTCGAAAATTTGACTGGGAAGTCGGGCACGAAGTCCGAGACTTCTCTTCATGGAAACGAAATGCGTTCGACTCCGGGCCATGCGGTCATTCGCGTTGGCGGTCCTCATTTTTCTCACCGCTGCCGGTCGCAGCTTCGCGGCAAACGATAACCAAAACGGCGCCGCGGGCACTGCCGGCACCGCCGGCACGAATGCCCCACCCGCCAGCGGCGGCACGGGTGGCAACGGCACTGCGGGCAACACGGGCGGCGACGCCACGGCCCTCGCGAATACCGCGACGGACACCTCGAATACCGCGAGCGCGGCCGGCGGGGTCGGCGGTGCGGGCGGCAATGGTGGAAGCGGCGGCTCCGGCGTTCCCCTCAACGGCAATGGCGGCACCGGAGGCGATGGCGCGGCGAGCGGCGCGGGCGGCGATGCGACGGCGACGGCCACCACGGGGGGGGATTTTTCGACCACCGCGAATGCGCGGGTGGATGTGACCGGAGCCAGCGCGGGGTCGGCGGGACGCGGGGGCGGAGGCGGACTCCGCGCGGGCACGGGCAGCGACGGCGCGCCGGGCGCGGCCGGGGTGGGCGCGAATGGCGGGACCGCGCACGGCGTGGCGACGGCGACGAATTCCGGGACCGGCACTGTGACCGTGCTCGCCAACGTCACCGCCGGCAGCGGCGGCGGGATCAATGGCTCGATCGGCAGCGGCGGCACCGGCGGGAACGGTGCCGTGCCGACAATCGGCGCGGTGACGGGCCTCTCCACGGCGGGGAAGGACGTGACCGTGCAGGCGGGCTTGAATGGCGGCTCCGGCGGCTCCGCGATCCTCGGGCCGCTCGGTGCGCTCGGCATCGGTGGCGCTGGCGCGTCGGTGAGTTTGATTAACGGCATCGACGGCGACAGCACCGGCGGCACGGGAAGCGTTACCCTTACCCAGATCGTCTTTGCGGGGAGCGGTGGCAGCGGTGGCTTCAACTCGGGCCTGGCAGGCTCGGCCACGAGTTCGCTCACCCGCAGCAAAAGCGGCCTCGGCGGCTTCTCCGGCTTGATGATTTCCAACTCCGCCACCGCAGGAAGCGGCGGCGATCAATACGGCCCGGCAAACAGCGCCAAGCCCGGCGGCGATGCGACCTCGACGAGCAACGCGACGAATGACACCGGCCCCACCAAAACGACCGCGAGCAGCAACGGCGGACAGGGCGGGACGATCTATATCGGCGGCACCACGCCCGGCGCGGGTGGCGCGGCGACCTCCACGGCGATCTCGAATGCCAGCGGCACGCTCGCGGCGAATAGCGGCGATGGACGCGCGACAGCGACCGGCGGGTCGGGCGGCTTCTTTTCCAGTGGCTCCGGGGCCACGGGCGGGGCGGGCGGCGCGGCGACCGCAAATGTGACCGTGACCGCGAGCGGCAGCGGCACGGCGGTGATCAACACGCTGGCCACCGGCGGCACGGGCGGGGGCTTTTTTTCCGGGGGCACCGGCTCCGGGGGCGCGGGCGGCACGGGCACCTCGGGCGGGAGCGGCAGCAGCAATAGCACTGGCTCGTTCGCGGTGACGGGCACGATCCAGGGCTTCGGGGGAAATGGCGGACGCGGCGAGGGTGCGAGTTTCTTCGGGGGAAATGGCGGCGTGGGAATTTTGAACAGCGTGAGCGGGACTTCCACGAGCGGAAACGTGACGATCACCGGCGCGCAGCGGGGTGGCAATGGCGGCACCGGCGGCAGCGGCGCGACGGCCGGCAGTGGCGCGAATTCCTCCGTGACCAACAAGCTCAGCGGGAGCACCGCCGGAAATCTCAGCCTCACGCAGGCTTCCAACGGCGGTGACGGCGGCATGGGCATCGGCGCGCCGAGCACCTCGGGAACTGGCGGCAACGCCTCGTCTGCGCTCACCGCGAGCAACCCCGGAGGCGGCAGTATCGGGGGAACTTCGCGCGCCACCGGCGGCGCGGGCGGGGAGGGACAGGGCACGAGCGGCGGGAACGGAGGCACCGCCACCGCCGCGGTGACGATCACCAACAACGGGTCCGCGAGTGGAAGCGTGTCGGCGACCGGGGGCGCCGGCGGTGCTTCGACCGGCGGCAATGGCGGCAACGGCGGCGCCGCTTCGCTCGGCGTGGTGAACGCGACCTCGACCACGAGCAACGGATCGATCTCCGGAACGGCCACCGGCGGCGCGGGCGGCCATGTCACCAGCGGCTCCGGCAACGGCGGCACGGGCGCCTCGGTCACGCTGACCGATGTCGTCGATGGCACCTTCTCCGGCCCCGGCGGCTTCAATTTCTTCTCCCAGATCGCAGTCGGCGGCGCGGGCGGCCATGCGCAGGGAGGCAACCCAGGGGCGCCGGGGACGGGGAGCAGTTCGCTGAGCCGGACCAAGAACGTGAGCGCGTTGCTTTTCGTGACGGCGAATGCCAACGGCGGAGACGGCGGGGGCCAGACCTCCGCGACCGGTGCCGGCGCGGCGGGCGCGAGCGCCAGCGCCAACAGTTTCGCGAGCAACAGCGGTGCCGGAGCCAACTCCAGCGCCGCGGCGACCGGCGGCGGCGGCGGCTTCGGGAGCGGCGGTGCGAACTCCGGCGCCGGCGGCAGCGCCACGAGCGCGGCGCGCGCGGACACCAGCGGCGACGGGCATGCGGCGAGTGCGACGAGCATGGCGACGGGACGCGGGGTGAACAGCACCTTCTCCGGCAACAACAGCATCAGCGGCAATGGTGGCAATGGCACGAGCACCTCGATCGCCATGGCCACGGGCAACAGCACCGCCACCGCCACCGACTCCGCCCAAGGCGGCGCGGGCGGGAGCCTCTCCGGCGGCACCGGCAGCGGTGGCCATGGCGGCATCGCGAACTCGACGGCCACCGCGAACACCACCAGCGTCAGCGCCGCCAGCGCCACGGCGTCCGCGAGCGGAGGCGACGCCGGCTCGCGCGGCGGCACCACCGCCCTCGATGGGAAAGGCGGCAACGCCACCGCCACCGCGAACAGCGCTGGCCTCGGCCAGAGCGATGCCAGTGCCACCGCCACCGGCGGCGCGAAGGTTTTCAACTCCCTCACCGGCTCGATCAACGGCTCCGCGCTCGCGCGGGCGAACTCGACCGGCACCTCCGGCACCGCCTTTGCCCGCGCCAGTTCCGGCGGGGTGATCGTCACTTCGCTGCAGGCCAATGCGCTCGCCCAGGTCGGCAGCACCGTGAACGCCGAATCCCGCGCGCTCTATGCACAGGCCGCGCCGGATCTCTCGCTCGCGAGCGGCCTGGAAGCCGCCGCCTTTCTCACCGGCGCGCCGCTCCCCGCCGATGTGGCCGCCGCGCTCGCCGGCAATCCCAACGCCACCGCCGCGAATGGCGGCGGCCCGCTCCTCCTCGGCGTGCTCGCCGGCGGCTATGCGCCAGATGGCACCGGCGCGGCGCGCACGCACACGGCCAGCTTCACCCTCTCGATCGACCTCACGCAGATCGTTCCCAGCGCGCCGCTGACTTTCGGCTTCCTCGATCCGGTGGCGACGGGAAATGGCTTCGCCACCCTGCGGTTGCAGATCCTCAAGGAATCCATTTCCGTTTTCGATCAGACCTTTACCTCGCTCGCCACGGCGAACGCGTTCTTCAACGACGGTGTCCTCGATTTCGGCGCGGCCAATGCCGGCGTCTCCGGCGCGCTCGATCTCTCGATCAACTTCACCTACTCCAGCGCCTCCATCGGCGACAGCTACGCCGTGGACTTCCTCGCTGCGGTCCCCGAGCCAGGCTCTCTGCTGCTGAGCGCGCTCGGCGGCGCCTTCCTCCTCGGCCTCCGCCGCGCGCGCCCCACGCGGAGGGACG
>JANPHH010000597.1:0-10461 GCA_031424375.1 Chthoniobacter sp.
ACTCCCATTCTGCATCGCTAACATCGGTGGGATAATTGGCTTTGGTGACTTGGTTCTTGTTTGGCATCCCAAGCTTGATGCGTAATGGTATTTATAATGTACAGCTCTTTTTCAAAGAAAAGTGCATGACACGCTCTAAGGTCCGCATTCGTTAGGTCGGCATTCTCAAGGTTGATGCCCGAGCTGACTGATTCTGCAAGGTAAGTGACCCCGCAAGCATACGCCAACCGAACGTAGGCACCGCGTAGATACGACGTTATTTTCCAACGCGGCGTCCTTAGTCCGTCCCCAATTGTTTTACCGAGTTTCCAAAACTTATTGTGCCTCTTGCTCAGCATTTGCCTATTCCAGTTCGGCAATCCGGACGCAGCCGTTGGTGATGAAGGCGGATCGCTCGGCTTCCGGCAGCAGGAGGCCGGGTGGGGTGATCTTTTCGCCGGCTTGTTCCTTGGCGGCGAGGGTGAGGTTGAGGGCGAGGAGGAAGGCTAGTGGGTCGGCGGCTTTGGGCATTGCGTAGGCGGCGCGGACGGCAGTGTCGAGGCGGGTGTGGGCTTCGCGCAGGGGGTTGGCACCGGGTTCTTCGAGGGTGCGGTAGAGGGCGCGCAGGGAGTAGCCGAGTCGGGCCATGATCTCGCGGCGCAAGGCGCGCAGCGCCACGGCGGCGGCGGCCACTTCCGCGATCTGACCCTTCGTCGGCGTCTGCAGTTGCCCGATTATGTCGATCGAAGTGCGCAAAATTACTCAATCACTTGAATATCCAAAAAGTTGTATCGCCCGCCCGACACCATGGAAGTCTCGACCGCCACTGGTCTGTTAACCATCGGCCCAACGACATCGTCAATTGCGTCACCAGCCTTGAACACACGTATGTGTTGTTCACGCTCTTGGTCGGTCACGGTTACTTCAAGCCAATCCTCATCGAGATGAACGGCACGGAGAATTCCCTTCAAGGTCACAGGCGTCGCTGGTGAGGAAGGCAACTCAGGCGGGCGGGTTCGCCTTATCGAATCGGTGAGTGTTTTCCTTGTCGCGGTGGCGAGTGAGATCACTGGTGTGGACGGATCTATTGCGGACCGAATTTCCAAGCTTGAGAAGCCTTTGCCAGTCGGAGCAAGACTACGAGTCAGTTTCAAAAATGCACCTCGATACTCGGCGCTCGGAACTACTCGGGGCAATTCATTCTCGGGGTCCGTTGCTGCCGCGTTCACGATCTCCAAGAATTTCGCGGTCACAGTCTCTACCTCGGGAACGGGAGCTCCGCCGAGCAAGGGAAATTCGAGCTGAGCAGTGCTTTCTAAACGAACTGCGAACTGATAGCTGCCGGGAGCGGCTTGGAAAAGCCATGGTCTAAAGCTCCGCTGAAGGTCAATCGGCGGGCCGCCGTGTGAACGGAAATTTCGCGCCATGAGCATTTCAACAGTCCGATAAAACAACGCCCTAATTTCTTCTACCTTCCGAAGAATAAGGTCGAGCGGTGCGCCTCCTGTGACCACTTCGCCGCCTCGTACAGAAACGAGCACGTCACGTTTCGAAAACGTCAGACCGGCCGCTGAAATTGGCGGCACTAACGGCAGTGATTCCGACAGTCCGGGTTTTCGCTGGGTCAAGCGCGGCAAGAGCATCTGACTCAGCCTTCGCAGCAGCGATGTACAATGCTTGGGCCTCAGAGTGTTGTCCTTTGCGAGACGCGTCCTCAGCGCTGACCGCTAGCTCCTCACTTTTTCTGTGGTGTTCTGCCCAACTCATAGCAGGGGTACCTCCCGCACTAAGACGTGTTTAACCTGAAATCCGACGACCGCTGCCATAGCTGGTAAATTGCTCCGCCCGGCTTTCGCTTGAGCGACCTTTTCAGCCAATCGCCCATACATGTAAGCGAGTTCCCCTTTGTCTGTTCCCGAAACCTCCAGCCGGATACACTCTTCCAAGTCATTCAACTCGGTTCCTGCTGGGGCCAGATAGTAGTCTGCTCCCGTGAGCGTATGTGCACGGCTGAGAGCAAATAGTCCGCGCGTGATTTCCGTCGTCGCAAGCGCGCATGCGCACGCGCCAGCTTCAGTGGCGTCGATCTCATTCGCATGTGCGCTGCGGGTGCGATCATCGGGTGACTCCCAATTGATCGTCACGGTGCTCTCCGCGTCGTGGTCTAGAATGGAGAATTGTGCGGGCGGAGCATGGTGACGATCGAGGCAAACCCGTGCGGCCTCACATAGGTAGTCGGCTACTGCGGGTGTCAGCCCGATGTGCCGTTCTGCCATTCCTCTCAGTTCATAAGATTCAGAAGCCATGTTTCGATCTCAGTTTAATTCCAAATATTCCTCCGACCTTTGTTCGGTGCGTTTGTATAGGGCGCAATCGTCACCAGGCAAGATATTGCATATTCTTCCAAGTAATGGACGCCGCCGCGGGAGGGTTCGGCGGTGGCCATCTGGCGGAAGAGGCCGCCGAGGAGATCGAAGGAATCCGCCGGACGCTCGGCGCATTGCTGGAGGAGACCGGTGACGAAGTTGTCCGGCAGCAGGCCGATGTCCTCGGAGACGACGGAGACGAGGAGCTGGAGGATGAAGCGCTGGGCGCGGGAGCGGTCTTCGCCGCGCGTGATGATCTTGCGGAAGACTTCGGCGAAGGCGTCGGCGGCTTTGCGGGTGACTTCGACGCGGTTGTTGCCGAAGCGCGTGGGCTCCGGCGTGGGCAGGAGGAAGCCGAAGGAACTTCCGGACGAGGCGAGGTCGCGCAGAGAGATCCGCTCGACGGGGTCGAAGAGCTGGGAGTTGAAGTCGTAGATCCAGAACTCGTCGAAGTTGCAAAGGATGGCGGAGGCCGGTTTGCGCGGGACGATGTGGGTCCAGTATTCGAAGAGCTGGTCGTAGTGTTTTTCGAGGTTCTCGCCGCGCGTTTTCATCTCGATGAGGACGCGCTCGGGCCAGACGAGATCGCCATACTTCTTGCCGCCTGCTGGTCGGCGGTTGGAGGGCACCGCGCCGTCGGTGCCCCGGCCCTCGGCATCGACGGCGCGATGCCCTCCGCGCACATCCTTGCCAGTGATGAGTTCGAGCTGCGCGGAGCCGGGCTTTTTCGCGATGCGAAACTCGAAGGTGGCGCCGGCCCCGATCGCGCTGGGATGACCGAGCGCGCGGAAGAACTGATCGAGGAAGGACTGCGCTTCGCTCTTCTCGTCGCCCTTCAGCGAGCGGGCGAACGTCGCGAATTGCGCGAGGGAGGATTGGAGTTCAGCCGTGGCCACGATGCGGAGGGTGAAGAACTCCGCGGCGGGAGGCAAGCCGCAGCGCCCGGAGGCGGTGCGGGCCGCAGGCTTTCCACACTTGCGCGACTTTTCCTCGCGGCTAGTCTCGCCCTCCGCGTCCTGCCGGCCCTCCTGTCGGCGCGCTTCCATCCAGCCCAATTCCTCACACACTTCATGGCAAATACCATCCTCGTCGGCGCCCAATGGGGCGACGAAGGCAAAGGCAAAATCATCGATTTCCTCACCGAGCGCGTCGACCTCGTGGTCCGCTCCCAGGGCGGCAACAACGCCGGCCACACCGTCATCGTCGGCGGGAAGAAATACGTCCTGCACCTGATCCCCAGCGGCATCTTGCGATCGGGGAAAATGTGCGTGATCGGCAATGGCGTGGTCATCGACCCCGTCGCCGTGGCGAAGGAAATCGACGGTTTGCTCGCGCAAAAAGTGAAGGTCACGCCGAAGAATCTCCTGATCTCCGACTGCGCCCACGTGGTGCTCCCGTATCATCGGATGATCGATGAGCAGCGCGAGGTGGCGAAGGGCAAGGGCAAGATCGGGACCACGAAACGCGGGATCGGCCCCGCGTATGGCGACAAAGCCGCGCGGGTAGGCATCCGCATGGGCGACCTGACCAATCCCGAGCGGTTTGCGGAAAAACTCAAGGCGCGGATCAAGGAGAACAACGCCGTGCTGAAAGCTTTCGGCGCCAAGCCGCTGAAATACGAAACCGTGCTCGCGGAATACACCACCGCGGCGAAGCAACTCGCGCCCTTCGTCGGCAACACGGTCGTCTACCTCCACGAAGCGCTGAAGGCGAAGAAGGAGATGCTCTTCGAAGGCGCGCAAGGCACTTACCTCGACATCGATCACGGCACGTATCCCTACGTGACGTCGTCGAACACGACCTCCGGCGGCGCCTGCACCGGTTCCGGCGTGCCGCCGCACCGGATCGACCGCGTGCTCGGCGTGATGAAAGCCTACACGACCCGCGTGGGTGAAGGCCCCTTCCCCACCGAGAACGCGGAATTCAGCGACATGCTGCACGGGATGGGTCGCGAGTTCGGCGCCACCACCGGCCGCGCGCGGCGCTGCGGGTGGTTCGATGCCGTGGCGACACGCTACGCCGGGCTGGTGAATGGGATCGATCACATCGCGATCACGAACACCGACGGGCTGGACGCGCTCGCCTCGATCAAGGTGTGCGTGGCCTACAAGCTCGGCCGCAAGACGCTCGACTACCCACCGAGCGACTCGCGCCAACTCGCGGACGTGGAGCCCGTTTACATCGAACTGTCCGGCTGGCAGACCCCCACGCACGAGGCAAAGACTTGGAAGGAGCTGCCGAAGAACGCGCAAGCTTACCTGAAGAAAATCGCCGAGCTGAGCGGCGGCAAACTCGTCATCGCCAGCGTCGGACCGAACCGCAACCAGACGATCGTGCTGTGAATTCGCGAGGCTCCATCTTTGGCTCGCACGGCTCCGCTGCAGACCCGCGCTGCTCAAGATTACGCGTGTCATCCTGAGCGGAGCGAAGGACCTCGCATGACACCATGGACCGCACCTACCACGTTTATTTGATGACCAACGCGAGCCGCGTCGTTTTATACACCGGCATGACCAATGACCTGGCCAGACGCGTCTGGGAACACCAGACGGGTGCGATCAAAGGCTTCACGAAATGCTACAACGTGGACCGTCTCGTTTACTCCGAGAGCTTCGGATACGTGCTGGACGCGATTGCGCGCGAAAAGGAGATCAAGGGCTGGACCCGTGCCAAAAAGAACGCGCTGGTGGAAGCCCTAAACCCTCACTGGAACGACCTCGCGCCATCATACTTCGGAAATCAAACGAATCGGCGAGATCCTTCGCTGCGCTCAGGATGACACGCGGGTTTTGCCTTCACAATTTCGCCAGCCCGTCGAGACGGCATCGCTCTCTATGACCCTCCCGCGTCACATCGCCATCATCATGGATGGCAACGGACGATGGGCAAAGGAACGCGGACTCCCCCGCATCGCCGGGCACGAGCAGGGCGCGCAAACCGTGCGCAACGTCACCGAGGCCTGCGTCGAACTCGGGATCGAGTTCCTGACCGTTTACGCGTTTTCCACCGAAAACTGGAAGCGTCCGGAAACCGAGGTCGCGGCGTTGTGGGCGTTGCTCGAGCACTTCATCGCTCAGGAAACTCCCACCCTCATGAAAAACAACGTCCGACTCCGCGCCATCGGACGGCTGCACGAACTCCCTGAAAGCTGCCAGCGCGCGCTGGATGCGGCCATCGCCACCACGGCGCACAACACCGCCACGACCCTCATCCTCGCGCTCAATTACAGCGGGCGGACCGAACTCGTGGATGCGACGCGCGAGATCTGTGGCAAGATTTCCGTCGGTGAACTGCAATCCTCTGAGATCGACGTCGAAACCATCAGCGCCCACCTTTACACCCGCGACCTCCCGGATCCCGATCTCCTCATCCGCACCTCTGGGGAGATGCGCCTCTCCAATTTTCTCCTCTGGCAGCTCAGCTACACCGAAATCCACGTGACCGAAAAACTCTGGCCTGACTTCGGGAAGGCGGACTTGCACGACGCCGTCGCGGAGTTCAAAAAACGCAGCCGCCGTTTCGGCGGCTTGTAGCCCATGCAACGGCAAACCATCCTCATCGTCGATTCCGAGACAGACTTCCTGGAATGGGCGGCGCACCAGCTCGAAACGCCGTCCACGCGCGTGATCACGGCGACCGCGTCCGACGAAGCGCTCAAGATTTTCAACCGCGAGAATCCCGACCTCGTCATCACCGAGACCCACCTCTCGCCGTTTAGCGGCCTCGAGTTGCTCCTCAAGATGCGGCAGCGCGACGCCAATGCGATGGTCATTCTCACCAGCGCCTTCGGCACCACGCAGACGGTGATCGAGTCGATGAAGCTCGGCGCGTTCGACTTCATCCGAAAGGAGGGACTGCCGTTCAATTTCAAGGTCGTGGTCGACGCCGCGCTCACCGCGCAATCCGAGATGCGCGCGGCCACCACCTTCAAGCCGCAACTGACCGTCGAGGAGCATCAGGACTCGATTGTCGGCAAATCCGCGGCGATGCAGCAGGTCTTCAAAATGGTCGGCCGCGTCTCGCACTCCGATGCGCCCGTGATGATCACCGGCGAGAGCGGCTCGGGTAAGGAACTTGTGGCCCGCGCGATCCATCATTACAGCCAGCGGAGCGCGAAAAGTTTCGTGGCGATCAACTGCGCCGCGATCCCAGAGCAACTGCTGGAGAGCGAGCTCTTCGGCCATGAAAAGGGATCGTTCACCGGCGCCACCGGCACCCGCATCGGGCGCTTCGAGCAGAGCCATGGCGGCACCCTTTTCCTCGATGAAATCGGCGACATGCCGCTGTCGCTCCAGGGGAAAATCCTCCGGGTCCTGCAGGACGGCGTCTTCTCCCGCGTGGGCGGAAACGACACGCTCAAGGGCGACGTGCGGATCGTGGCGGCGACGAACAAAAACCTCGAACAGGAAGTCGCCGAGCGGAAGTTCCGCGAGGATCTTTTCTACCGGCTGAACGTCGTGCGCATCCAGCTCCCTCCTTTGCGCCAGCGCACCGAAGACATCCGACTGCTCGCGGAGTACTTCGTGCAAAAAGTCGCCGCGCAGAAACATCTGCCGCAGATGAAGCTCTCCGAGGAAGCCGTCCGCGTCCTCGAAGGCCATACTTGGCCGGGCAACGTCCGGGAGCTGGAAAACACCATCCAGCGCGCGTGCGTCTTCGCCTCGTCGGACATTTTGCTCCCGAAGGATATCCCGCTCGGCACCGCCAGCGCGCCCGATGCCGGCCTCGCAGCACCCGGCCCGGCCGGCGCGCCGCCGCAGACCACGGAGGCCGCGATCGAGGTCCTCCTCGCCGCCGCCCAGGCCGACCCTGACGTACAGCTTCTCCCGTGGCTGGAGCGCGAGTTCACCCTCTACGCGATGAAAGCGACGAAAGGCAACCAGGTCCGCGCCGCCAAGCTGCTCGGCATCACCCGCGCTACGCTGCGCAAACGGATCGAGCGATTCGTGATCACGAAAGAACTGACGATCTCCTAGCAGCCCGCGCGAAGCACCCGAAACAATCCTGTCATCCTGAGCGAAGCTCCGGCGGGCGGCGGCAGGCGGAGCGCAGTCGAAGGACCTCTAATTTTTCCCCGGCAAGGATGCCCCACACACCGCTCCAAGCCTGGCACTGGACCGGCGAACACTTCGAACCGACCACCTCCATCCCGCTCACCGACCGCGGCTTCCGCTACGGCATGTCCGTCTTCGAAAGTCTCCGCGTGACCCGCGGTGCCCCGGAGTTCCTCGAGCAACACACCGCCCGCCTCCTCCAGGCCGCCGCCGACCGCGAGTTCGCGCTCGACGAGTGCGCCCTCCCAAAGATCCCCGCGCTTTTCGAAAATCTTTCCGGCTTCGCCCGCCTCTACCTCACCGCCGGCGACGGCGCGCCCTCCTCCGCCGCCGATGCCTCGCGGCTCGTCGTCTTCCTCGAAGATCGCACGCCGCCGACCGACGACGACGTGTGGGAAATCGGCCTGCACGACGAATCCTACACCGCCCCGTTCGGCGGGTTGAAGACCGCAAACTACTGGTTCAACTGCGACGCCTACGCGCGCGCCCGCCGCCGCGGCTTCGACGAGACGCTGCTCTTCAACGACCGCGCCGAACTCGTCTCCGCCAGCATGGCAAATGTCTTCCTCGTCCATGACGACCGCATCCTCACCCCGCCACGCTCCAGCGGCGCACGAACCGGCGTGATCCGCGAGTGGGTCATCGGCCGGCGCAAGGTCGAGGAACGCCGCCTGCGCCGGGAGGATGTGGTGAATGCTGACGAGATCTTCCTGACCAACAGTTGGATCGGCATCCGCCCCGTCGCCACGCTCGAAGGCCGCGCCCTCGCGCATCGCTTCGTCGCTCCGCGCCTGGCGGCGGAACTGGAACAGCGCCGCGCCGCCCTTTGACACCAGCGATCCTCGGGAGCAAACTCCGCGCATGAGTTCTGCCATCCAACGCAAAAGCTGGATCAGCCCCGAAGAATATCTGCGCAACGAACTGACCAGCGAGGTGCGCCACGAATATTGCGCCGGCGAAGTGTATCCGGTGCATGGGGAAATCGAGGCGATGGCGGGCGCGAGCGTGGAGCACAACCGCATCGCGGGAAACATCTTCTCCGAACTTCACGCCCAACTGCGCCGCAAGCCGAGCGAGGCCTTCATGAACGACATGAAAACCCACGTCGCCAAGCGGGGCGACGAGTGGTTTTACTATCCCGACGTGATGGTGAATTGCGACCCTGCGGGCCAGCAGAAATACTACTGCGACACGCCGGCCGTGATCGTGGAAGTGCCCTCGCCGCACACCGAACGGCGCGACAAGCTGGAGAAGCGGCTGGCCTACGAACTCATCGACTCGCTGCACACCTACGTGCTCGTAGCGCAGGAGCGGCGGGAACTCACGGTCTACCGGCGGGATCGCGAGGGCTGGCAGCGCGAGATTCTTCCCGAGGAAGGCGAGCTGCTCCGCATTCCGCAACTCGAGTTTTCGATCACCCTCGACGCCATCTACGCTCGCACGGGACGTTAGCGCGGCGACGGGTTGCGGTGGGGCGTGGTTTGCGCGAGAAGATGCGCCCGCCTCGTGAAAACTCCACCCGACCTGCTCGACCAAATCGCCTCCGCGGCGCCTTTGGCGGCAAAGCTGGCGCAGGTCAGTGATGGCGAGGCGGTGTCCTTCGAGCACGTCGTCGGCTCGGCCCAGCCCACGCTGGCCGCCGCGCTCGCGCGCGGCGCGAATCACCGCGTCTGGATCGTCTGCGCGGACATCCGATCGCAGGAAACTTTTCACAACGAGCTGCTCCAGTGGTTTGCCGATGCGCTCTTCTTTCCCGAAGTGGAACGCGCACCGGTGGAAGGTGCGCTGCCCGACCCGGAGACGGTCGCCGAACGCCTTGGCATCGTGCAAAAACTCACCAGCGGCAAGGGACGACAGATCGTCGTGCTCACCCGCGCGAGTCTCGACAGCGTCGTGCCCACCGCCGCGACGCTCCATCAGCTCGAACTCACGCTGAAGCGCACGAAACGGCTAGACCGCGAAGCGTTGCTCAAACAACTCACCGCCGCCGGCTACGAGCACACGCCACAGGTTTCCGCCCGCGGCCAATACGCTGTGCGCGGCGGCATCCTCGATGTCTTTTCGTTCCACCATTCGCTGCCCGTCCGCATCGAACTGTTCGACGACGAGATCGAGTCGATCCGCGAGTTCGATCTCGATTCGCAGATCAGCGTCAGCCACCTCGACTCCTGCACGCTGCTCCTCGGTGAAGCGGCAGCCGAAAGCGCCTCCTGCCGCGTCAGCGAACTGATCGCCGAGCAGGACCTCACGATCGACGCCGATGCCTCGTGGTTCGCCGCTCGCGTCCGGATCATCGAGCACTCGGAAGGCGTGGTGGCGGACACCGCGGGTTTCGCCGATTCCCCGGATTCTTCGGAAGACCCGCCCAATTCCGATTCCGCGAAATCCGTGGCCCATCCGGCTCTCGCGCTGGAAGCCGCGGCCGAAGATTTCACCGCCGCGTTCTTCGATCATGGGTTGGGCGAATTCGAAGCCGGCGACTTCGTGGTCGACGCCCTGAAGCGCGAGCGCTTTTTCACCCAGCTCCGCGAGTGGCGCGAGCAGGGCTGGCGCGTTCACGTCTTCTGCAACAACGAGGGTGAGATCGAGCGGCTCAACGACCTCATCCCGCCGGTCGAATCCGACCCGCTTACTTTCACCATCGGCACCCTCACGGCCGGCTTCACCTTCCCTGCCGCGAAGCTCGCCGTGCTCAGCGACGCCGAACTCTTCGGCCGCTACCGCAACACCCGCGCCCGCCGCATCGCGCTGCGCCGCGCCCGCGATCAGGCCAGCCGCACGCAGATCGACATCAGCGAGTTGAACGATGACGACCTCGTCGTCCACTTAGAACACGGCATCGGCCGCTACGAGGGCATGAAGTCGATCCCGCGGGCCGACGGAAAAAACGAGGAAGTGCTCGTGGTCGCGTTCGCCGATGAAGCCCGGCTCTACGTTCCGCTCGAGCAAAGCTTTCTCATCGCCCGCTACGTCGGCGTCGGAAAGCGCAACCCGGCACTCTCCACCCTCGGCGACGGCAAGTGGGCGAAGGCGAAGAAGAACGCGGAGAAAGCGGTCTTCGA
>JANPHH010000598.1:0-1700 GCA_031424375.1 Chthoniobacter sp.
GCCCACTCGCTTGCGCGGCAACTCCAGTAATAGTCGGCATGGCAGCGCTCGCGAATCGTAGGATGGAACGGATGGATGTCTTCATGTTCAGAATCGTGGCGCGTTCGCTGGGACGTTGTGTCAGCGTCCGGTCAAAGGGATGTAAAAGAAATGTGAGGCGGAGAAATTCTGGGAGCCTCTGTAGCGTCGAGCAAGCATTCTGCGGCGGTAGAGTTGGCGATCTTACCGAAACGTGCGGCGGAGCGCGCGTTCCAGCAGTTTGCCAACACGCTGCCAAGCACCTCTGAGCTCATGCCATTGGAGAGGATGGGTGGCGGGACTCGGACAAGCCTGTGCACGTCTTTCGGCGGCAGACGATCGTGTCCGCACGGCCGTTCCTCGTGCCGGATCTCCCGCAAAACTACCGGAGCCGGAATGCGCCTTCGCTCGCAGGCTCTTCGGCGACGGGATTGCGAAGGGTGCCGATGCTTTCGATTTCGATCTCGGCGATGTCGCCGGGGTGGAGCCAGCGGGGAGGCGTGCGGGCCATGCCGACGTCGTGGGGGGTGCCGGGGAGCAGGGTGGTGCTGACGCTCAGGAATTCAATGATCGTCGGGATGTCGAAAATCATGTCGTCGGTGCTCCAGTCCTGGCGGAACAAGGGACAGGAACAAGTAGGAACAAGGGACAGACTGATAGTCGGAAGTGAGCCGCTGCATTCCGGGAGCGCCGATGTGCTGAATCGGCTTTTTTACGAGAAAGTGCGATGAGGGGATTGCTGCGGTGGCTTTTGAGGGAGGGAATGGCGCTGCGCGGGGAGAGAGGGCTGCCGATTGGGGACATCGGCGGTCCCAGTGGCTGGAAGCGTTTGGAACGGGGGAAATGGCCATTGTCGAGGGAGTTGCGAGGGAGGTGGCGTATTCTCGGAGGCGAGTCGGACTTATCCGAAAGTTTGTGTTTCGGGAGTTTGGTTAGGTTGTGGTTAAGGTGAGTGTTTGCAAGCTTAGCATGCCGGGGGTAAAAGGAATCGCGCTCCGAACTGGATGGCGAATTGGTTGGCGGCGGCGGTCCAGTGGCGCGGTGGCTTGACCCACTTGGCGGTGATGTTGCGCAAGGCCAGATAGAGGAGTTTGGTGGCCGCTTCGTCGCTGGGGAAGTGGCCGCGGGTCTTGATGATTTTGCGCAGTTGCATGTTCAGGCTCTCGATGGCGTTGGTCGTGTAGATGATCTTCCGGACCTCGGCGGGATAGGCGAAGAAGGGGATGACTTGTTCCCAGGCCCGCCGCCAGCTCGCGGCGATGGTGGGATATTTGCGGCCCCATTGCCCGGCCTCGAATTCACCCAGGCGCTGCGCGGCCATCTCGGCCGTCTCGGCCCGGTAGATGAGCTGGAGCGCGGCGGCGGCCTGCTCGCGTTCCTTCCAGCAACAGTAGCTCAGGCTGTGGCGGATGAGGTGCACGATGCAGGTCTGCACGCTGGCCTCGGGGAAGACGGCGGTGATGGCTTCGGGGAAGCCTTTGAGCCCGTCGACCACGGCGATGAGCACGTCCTCCACGCCGCGGTTGCGCAGTTCGTTCATCACCTTGAGCCAGAACTTCGCCCCTTCGTTCTGCTCGATCCAGATGCCGAGCACCTCGCGGGTGCCATCGGCCGCGATGCCCAGCGCCAGATAGACGGCCTTGTTGCGCACCGTGCCTTCGTCGCGGATGCGCACCCGCAGC
>JANPHH010000599.1:0-6376 GCA_031424375.1 Chthoniobacter sp.
CCGCACCAGCCAGTCGCCGGCGTTGCGAAAGGTGGCGTGCAGTTCGGAGAGATCGATCGACACCCCGTAGTGCTGCGAGGCGAGGAGCAGCGAGAGCGCCGCCCGGCTCTTCTCCGGCGCCGTCTGGCATTCCGCGGAGCGCGTGTGAAAGAGGCCGCTGGTGCCATAAACGATGGGACTGCCCGGCGCCACCGGCCGGCCGGCGCGCAACTCCCGCTCGATCACCGCCCGGGCATAAGCCGCCACTCGCCGACGGGCGGATAACAACCGGGAGCGCACCTCGTCGGCAAATTCCAAGCGGCTTCCCGCGTCGCACTCCGGCCCGAGCATTTCCCCGTAGGAGACGGAATCTTCGAAGCATAGAATATCCTCGGGATGATTACCCGAGGCATCCGACCGGGCGCCGGGCGGACGCCGGGTGTGAACCCAAGCCCGGATGCGGAGCAGGAATTCATACGCGGCCAGGTCGCGCGAATCCTCGATCGAGCGGTAGATTTCGTGGCTGTGGACGAAGTCCTTCCCGGCACGGGTCCAGACGCCGCCGAGAAAGACGCGCAGTCCGTCGTTCTTGATGTCGAACCGATCCAGTCGCTCGCTCCCGCTCGCCGCAGCCTCCCATTGCTCCTTCCAGAAGCCGCGCAGGTGCAGGAAGTGTTCGAAGGAATCATAGGTCTTCCGGATGAGTTCCCGAAAGCGCCCAGCCAGCCCAGACGGGTCGAACACCGGACGCATGTCGAGAAACGAGTTGAGCTGTTTCTCGGCGAGGGAAGGAACGTCATCCAGGCCGAAGGGGAATGCCTGGCACCGGAAGCCATACTGCGCGAGGAACTCGTCCGTGTGCCAGGTCTGCCGCTGCAGTTCGAGGAGGAAGGTATTTCCTTCGATCGCCTCATCGAAAAGAAAAGCGAAGTCGAGGTCAGAGCACGGCGTGACCTCGGCGCGGCCCGTTCCCCCCAGTGCGACGACGGCAAAGGGTTTGTCGTAGCCGAGCGCCTGCTGCTGAGCCTCCGCCCATCCGCGGACCAGCTCGGTGTAAATGGCCGTCCGCTTGATGACAATCTCCCGGCCATTCTCCAGATCAGCGCCGCGGATGAGCGCGTTGTTTTCCTCGATCAACCGACGGTAAGCCTCCAGGGGTCCACATTCGCGGACCACCTCGCGGACATGAGCTTCCTCGGCGGCGATCATCGGACGAGTGTGGCACGGATTCGGTACAAGTCACTTTCGCCACGCACGCTGCGGACAAGCAGTTCGTGGCAACGGGGTGCGGCTCGTCTTGAAGGCGTCGAACCCGCAGGCGAGGATCGGCCACAGATGAGCCAACGAATTCTCGATGAACTGGTCGCGGCGCGGGAGAATCGGACGCCATGCGCGCTGGTGACGGTGGCGGCCACCCGCGGCTCGGTGCCGCGCGCGGCGGGCGCGAAGATGCTCGTCTTTGGTGATCGGCGGCTCGTCGGCACGATCGGGGGCGGAAAATTTGAATCGCTGGTCGCGGACGAAGCGATCGCTGCGCTCCGGGGAAAGCTGCCCGTGCTGAAGACGTATCCCTTGCATGAAGGCGACGCGGAATCCTTCGGCGCGATCTGTGGCGGCGAAGCGACCGTGCTCATCGAGCCGCATGTTCCGCGCGAATCGCTCGTCCTGGTCGGCGCCGGGCACTGCGCCCAGGCCATCGCGCAGCTCGCCAGTGGCTGCGGCATGCACGTCACCGTGCTCGACGACCGCGCCGACTTGCTCACCGGTTTTCCCGCACACACCGCGATCAGCGACCTTGCCGCGCCAGCCTTCATCGCCGCGAAAACCTGGCGCGCCGATGAAGCGCTCGTGATCGTCAGCCGCAACTTCGAACTCGATCGCGAAGCCCTGCACGCCGCGGTTCAGAACGGCGGCTACGGCTACCTCGGCATGATCGGCAGCGCGCGCAAAGTCCGCCGGGTGTTCGCTGAACTCCGTGCTCGCGGTGCCACCACGGCTCAGCTTGCGTCGGTGTTCGCGCCGATCGGTCTCGACCTCGGGGCGGACTCACCGGCGGAAATTGCGGTGAGCGTGGTCGCGGAAATTCTGCGAGTCTTGCGCCAGCGCAGCGGTTGCCATCTCCGCGACGCATCCTCTTCCACACATGAAGCTGACCCCTGAAATCCTCCAGCAGCTCCCGAAGGTGCTGCTCCACGAACACCTCGACGGCGGCCTCCGCCCATCCACCGTCATCGATCTCGCCAAGGCCTGCCACTACACCGCACTGCCCACCGACGATCCCGCCGAACTCGGTGCCTGGTTTCATCGCGGCGCGAACAAAGGCTCGCTGCCGGAGTACCTCGAAGGATTCGCTCACACCATCGCCGTGATGCAGACGAAGGAAGCGATCGAGCGCGTCGCGTTTGAGTTCATCGAGGACATGTTCAATGACGGCGTCGTCTACGCGGAGTGCCGCTTCGCGCCCGTCTTTCACACCGAGCAGGGGCTAACGCCCGAGGCCGTCGTGCAGGCCGCGCTCGATGGCTTCCACCGCGGCGAACAAAAATACGGAGTGAAGTGGGGCCTGATCATCTGCGCGATGCGGCACATGACCGACTCGCTGGAGTGGGCGGAAATGGCGATCGACTTCCGCTATCGAGGCGTCGTCGCTTTCGACCTCGCGGGTGAAGAGGCCGGCTACCCGCCGAAGAAGCATGTGCCTGCGTTTCAGGCGATCCAGGCCGCCAACTTCTACTCCACGCTTCACGCCGGCGAAGCGTTCGGCATCGCCTCGATCTGGCAGGCGCTGCAGCTTTGCGGCGCGCATCGCCTCGGCCACGCCACGCGGCTCACCGACGGGATGACGATCGTCGACGGAAAGATCGTCAAGATGGGTTCGCTCGCGCAATACATCCTCGATCGGCGCATCCCGCTGGAGATGTGTCTTTCGTCAAACGTGCACACCGGCGCGGTGCCCTCGATGGCCGAGCATCCGTTCAAACTCTACTATGAGCGCGGCTTCCGCGTGACGATCAACACCGACGACCGACTGATGAGCGACACGACAATGACGAAGGAATTTGCCGTCGCCGTGGAATGCTTCGGCCTGAAGCTGCGCGACCTCGAGAAGATCACGATGAACTCCGCGAAGAGCGCGTTCATCGACTTCGACGCCCGCCTGCAGTTGATCTACGACGTGATCAAACCGCTCTTCGCGAAGTTTCATTCGCTGGGGTAGCGGCGAAACATCGATGAGGCGCGACCCCCACCTGTCATCCCGAGCTTGTCGAGGGACCTCTGACTTCCGTGGGCGGAGGTGGGGCGGAGCTCACGCTCCCGATGATGCGAGAGGTTCTTCGACTTCGCGCCGTGTTGCTTTCTCCGGCTGGGCAGCCAACTCCGGCGCTTCGCTCAGGATGACAGGGTTTTTTTGATCGCAAGCGCGGGGGTGGCGCTTCTGGCGCAGCTACGCGCCTGACGCCGGCCGCGATTCCCGGATTAGCGCGGCATAGGTCTCCGCTGGTCGGTCGCCGGTCGAGTCTTCGACGTGGCGCTCGGTGCCGTGGGTGAAGTCGATGGAGTAGAGCCCAAAGCGTGGCGTGTATGTGCCCCACTCGTAGTTATCGAACAGCGACCAGTGCAGATAGCCGATCAGCGCGATGCCGTCGCGGCGGATTCGGTTCACCTCGTGAACGTGCAGCCGCAAAAACTGGCTGCGCGTCATCTTATCGCGGCGGATGGAATGCACCTCTTCGCGGCGGCGGAGCGCCATCCCATTCTCGGCGATCAGCACCTCGCGCTGAAACGCCTCCGCGTAATGCTTGCAGAAAAAGTGCAGGCCGCGCGGCAGCACGCGCCAGTCCCACCACTTGCTGCTCACCGTCGCCAGCATCCAACTGCGCAGCGAGCGGTTGCGAAACTCGTGGTCCCACAGCACCGGCAATCGCACGGCATGCGCGGCGAAGGGGTCGTAGTAGTCGAGGCCAATGTAATCCAGCAGCCGCGTGCGCGGGGAGGCGTAGATCGTGTCGAGCAGCGAGCCGAAATTCGTCGCGTCGAAGGTGCGGTAGCCGATCCAGTTGCTCACGCGCTTGAGCAGCGCGCCGACATAGTACGCGGCGTCCCGGTGCAGCGGAATGCGCGCCGCGATGAATGCGGCGTCGAAAGCGCGGGCCCGATCGACGACGTGCGCCGCCAGCTCCTCGCGGGCGACGCCACGCTCGCGGGCGGTGACGAGGTCGAGCAGGAGCTGGTCGGACCAATAGACGTCGCTGCAGTAGTTGTTGAAGCTGATGCGCGGCTCCGGCCAGCCCCGCTCGGCGTAGAGATCGTGCAGTGCATTGTAGGCGAGGACGTGGGCGCGAAGCAGTTCGTTATAGGCGGCGACCATGTTTTGGAAACCGCTGCGACCCTGCGCGGGAAACTGCCGTCCGAAATAGGTATTCAGCACGAGCATGTTCGGCTCGTTGATCGTGATGATCCAGCGGATCGGTCGCGGCAGTCGCTCGTTCACGTGCGCGATGGCCGTGCGAACAAAACGGAGGAAGCGTTCCGCCGTCCCGCGCGCCAGCCACGGATCGCTGCCGAGCCAGGCGGGGTGGACGAAGTGGTGCAGGGTCACGACCGGCTCGAGCCCGTGCTCCAGACACGACGCGAGCATCGCCGCATAATGATCCAGGGCGGCGGAATCGATCTCGCCGTCCCGCGGTTCCACGCGACTCCATTCGATCCCGAGCCGAAACGCGCTCAGCCCGAGTTCGCGGCAGCGCGCGAAATCCTCTGCATAGCGTGACCAGAAATCCGCGGAGCGGCCGAGCTTGGCGACGTCGCCACGCGCTTCGGCGCTTGCCCAGTTTGTTTGCGGTTCGCCCGCGCCGTTGTAGCCGCCTTCCGCCTGATAGGCCGAGGTGGCGACGCCCCAGAGGAACTCGCTCATGACACCGCGGTGCGCGCTGCGGCCAGCGCGATGGCATCGCGCTGTTCGTCGTCGAGCATGAGCGGCGCGAGATCGTCGGCGAGCAGCGTCTCCACCACCGTGCGGGCTGCATCCGGTCGGCCGATCGCCGTGGCCGCCGCGCGCATGCGGACGAGACGCGACGGATCGTCGAGTAGCGCATCGATTTTAAACGGCAGCGTCGTGAGCTCGTTGCATTTGATCGCGGCGCCTGCTTCCAGCAGGTGATCGGAGTTGCGCTCCTCCTGGCCGGGGATGGGCGAGAAGATGGCCATCGGCAGTCCGCAGGCGAGCGACTCCGAGGTGGTGAGGCCGCCCGGTTTGCCGATGAAGAGATCGCTCATTCGCATCAGTTCCTGCATGCGATCCGTGTAGCCGAGGACGAGGAAACGCCCCAGGTGCGTGGTGGCGGCGGCTTCGACGCGAGCCTTCAAATCCTCGCTGCGTCCGCAGATGACGATCGTTTGCACGTCGTGGCGGAGGTGCTTCAGCCGCTCCACGATCAGCTCCGTGGGGCTCACGCCGAGCGCGCCAGCGGAGAGCAGCAGTGTCGTCCGATGCGGGTCGAGCCCGTAGGCGAGTCGCGTGGCGTCGCGGTCGATCGGCTCGGCGAAAACCGGGTCGATCGGGATGCCGGAGACGGTGATGCGATCGGCGGGCAGCCCGAGCGCTTCGAGGTGCGCCTTCGCCTCGTCGATCGCGACAAAGTAGCGGTGAAACGTTCGCGAAAGCCACATCGCGTGGCAGTCGAAATCCGTGACGACGATCGCGAGCTGCGTCTGGAGTTCCCCTTTCTCCATGAGATGCGCGATGATCCCTGCCGGCATGAAGTGCGTGCAGACGGTGATGTGCGGATCGAAATCCTGGATGAACTTTACGAGCTTCCGCGTGTTCAGGCGGTCAAGCTGGGTGCGCACGGCTTCGCCCTTCCACGGCTCGTCGCTCGCGCGGTAGACCCAGCCGAGCACCTCGGGCGCGCTGCGGACGAGCTTCGTATAAAGCGTGGAGTAGAACTCGCGGAAGAGCTTGTTCGTGAAGTCGAGCGCATCGGCGTGAATGACCCGTGCCACGCGGGCGTCGAGCGCGAAGACTTTTTCCAACGCGTCGGCCGCGCGGACGTGGCCGGTGCCGGCGCTGGTCGAGACGATGAGGACGCGCTTTTTTTCCATGGGATGAATGTTGGCCACGAATCGCGACGGGCGCCAGCGTCGGCCGCACCCGAGGCGCTCAGAGGTGCATTTGAACGAGGATTTCCGGCTGTCCGCGGGAGTCGGCCGGGTGTATGGGTAGGCCCATGGCGCCTCTCACCATTGAGCTTCCCGCACGTCCGGATCAAACCGCCTTCAACCTGCGCCGATGGAAGGAACTCCTCGCAAACACAGCACTCGGTCGGGAGTTGGCGCGGTACGAAGGGCGCATCGAAACCGACCGTCATGGAAACCTGATTATGTATCCTCCTCCCGG
>JANPHH010000600.1:0-4441 GCA_031424375.1 Chthoniobacter sp.
TCAGCCACCGGATCGCGGAAAAAATGAATCCGCCCCGGCAGGGGCGTTGGAATTCAACCGTCGCGACTGCTGCTCCACCGCCCCTCCGGGGCGGGTGCGGTCGGCGGGCGGGTCCGGTGGCTGACGCCACCGGCTAAATTAAATGGTCCCTCCGGGACACCGCGCGCATCACGCTTTGCACCACATTTAATCACACCCCGCGGCACTCGCGCCGCGGATTCACGCTTTCCAAGCACCCCAAACACGCGCATGCATCAGGTGCGCGTTTATATGCATCGCCGCATCTTCCCCCTCGCTGTTGCGCTGGCCCTGTCCTGCACTTTTCTCCGTGCGGAGGAAAAGCCCGCGCCGCCGCCTCCGCAGGTCCGCCTTGCCCTGGTGCGATACGATCTGCCGCGCGGTTTCGACGACGGTTTTGCGCCGACCCGCCAGCCCGCGGTGCGCAAGGAGGGCGCCGACCCCGTCGACTGGCCAGCCCTCACGCTCAATGGCAAACCGCTGTGGGCCGAGGGCAGCGAAGCGACCGTGCCGCTCACGGTCCGCGGTGCATCCGAGGCCGGCTCGCCCTTTCGCCTGCCGACCGATGACGTGATCCAGCCCGGTGGTCACTGGCTGCGCTTCGTGGAGTGGCCGCGCGGCCGCACCCATGCCTACACCGGCGATCGCTCCGCGCGCACCGCCGGCAGTGGCCCGGTGGGCAGCGGTGCGTATGAGCTCTGGGCCTTTCCGATCGTCATCCGCGGCGAAGGTGGACCGGTGGTGAAGAACGTGGAGTTGAAAATCGACGGGCGCTCGATCTACCGCAAAAACGGTCCCTGGCGCTCGCTCACGCTGCTGCTGCCGGCCAACGAACGCAGTCACCCCTACGAACTCACGGTCGACGGCCGCGGCCCGGTGAAATTCGAGGCCGGTCTCGCCCCGGTGAAACTCGGCGATCCCCGCGAGCGCGTCATCCCGCTCAATGCCATGCTCCCGGGCGACGGGCCGAAAATCTCCGTGAAGAATCTCGCGCGCCCGGAGGAGTTTCCGAATCCGAAGGAATGGGCGGCCGATCTCGCCACGCTCGCGCGACCCGCGCCGCCCGCCGCGCCGATCGTCCGCGGCACCGGACTCGCCCGCTACCTCGGAGCGGAGGTGGCGGTTTCGCCGCTCACGATTTACGCCGCGGGATTACCGCGCGGGCAGAGTGGCGGATTTTTCAAAAAAGGCGACGCGGTCGAAACCTACGCGAAGACGCTCGCGGCGGCGGGCTACGACACGATCTTCGAGCCGGTCGCGACGCTGCCCGCTTCGACCGAAAAGGAGAGTTTCGAGGTGCGCGCGGCGGCCTTTGCGCGGACCGGTTTGCGTCTCGGCTTCCAGTACGATCAGAATCTGACCCGCCCCAACTTTTCGCACCCGAATCTCGCCCTCTTTGCCCACACGCTGCCGGACTGGCATGCTCCGCTCTACCGCAGCATCTCCCTCGCGGCGCAGCGTTTCGCGCGGTGGCCGAATTTCGCGGGATTCAATGTCGGTGCCGATCACGCGGGTTACGCCTCGATCTTCCCCACCGCACCGCCGGGGCCGGATCGCCCCTGGGGCGAGGCCATGATCGAATTCGCCGGCTCGCCCCAGCCGCGGGTCCCGCGTGCGCCGAGCCTTGGCGCGCCGGAACTGCCCTTCGAGCAGGTCGCAAAGACGCAGGACGACTTCCTCAAATACATCTCCCGCTACGACCTCACTTTCCGCCAATACGGATATTTCGCGGAGGCCGTGCGCGAGGTCAGCCCGCGCCTCGTTTTCACCACCGCCTCGTTTTGCAATGCCGCCGGAGCCGGCGCCCGCGGCGGGTGGCCGGGCGCGAGCATCTCGGGCCGCGAGATCTTCGAAGGCCTCACGACGCAGCAGGCCTACGACCTCAACGAAACCCACGCCGCCCGTCCGCTCCTCAACACGGCCCTCATCGACCGCCTGCGCAGCTACCGTCCCCAGTTGAAGACGTGGGCCTTGCTCGACAACAACCGCTTCCTCTACGGACGCGAAGGCTGGCAGCGTGCGTGCGCCCTCGCCCTCTCCCGCGGCATCCAGGGTCTCGGGACGAATTTTCTCGCCGCTCCGGATGGCGACAGCTCGGAGGTCGTGGCCTGGCAGGGTGAAATGAATGCGTGGTCGCGCAAGTTTGGCGGCGTCTTCGCCCGCACGGAGCCCGCCGCGGTGGTCGGCGTTTTTTACGGACATCACCAGGCCACCCTGCGCCGCGTGATTCCGGACAATGCCACGCCGGCGCAGCTCGCGCTCGGTTCCCACGAAGGCAAAGTCACCGAGGCGCTTTTCATCTGCCATGCCGCGGGGTGGCCCGCACGGGTGATCACCTTTCAGGAGTTGCTCCGCGGATCGTTGCCGACCTCGATGAAAGCGATCCTGCTCGTCGGCCTCGATCAGCCGGATTCCACCTGGAGTTGGGCCACCGGCATCGAGCCCGCGCTCCAGCAGTTCCTCGCCGATGGCGGACGCATTCTCACCGACGACGAGTCGGTCTGCCCCGTGCCGAGCAAACCCACGGGGATGAAAGTCGCCGCCTACGTGGGCAGCGGCGCACTCGACGCGACCCCGCAGCTTTTCTCCCGCAACACCGAGAACATCGTGAAGCTGAACGATGCAATGGACGGCGTGGCCGAGCCCGTCGCCGTCTCCGAAGAGCCGACCGTGTGGGCGATTCCCACGCAGGCTGCGGATACGCAATACGTGACGGTGGTCAATCAAGCCTCCGCCGACAGCGCCGACGCGGCGACGATGCTGCGGCCCGCCGACCCGCGCGCGAGCAAACCCGAGGTGTGGAAGACCAAGGCCAACGCCAGCCTCTACGTGAAGCCGCAGCGCGCCGACCTACGCTGGAATACCGAGCGTCCGATCTACGACGTGCGGCTCGGGCGCAAGCTCACCCCTGAGCAAGCCGCCGTGGTGGATCTCACCCGTGACGCCTTCCAGTGGTACGCGCTTCCGCCCGCGGAAGTCGTCGCGCCTAAGCTCAGCGTGAGCGCCGGCGTGAGCGGATTCTTTGAGGCGCGCGCGACGATCCAGAATGGTCCGCGCATGGATGGCATCCCCGTGGAGTTCGTCGTCGCCGGCGGTGGTGAAACGGTGAGCGTCTTCGGCGCGACCGGACAGGCGGTCCGGCTCCCGCTCAATCAGCGGAACGAGCGCGGCGATTTTACCATCACCGCGCGCGAGTTGCTCACCGGCCTGAGCAGCGAAACGAAGCTCCACATCGAACCGCCGCCCGCGCAGCCCGTGGTGGCCAGCGCGGTGTGGGTGCGCGACCCGGCGACGGTCACGCGTTTCGCCCGGCGCAAGCAGATCCCGCTCACCATCGCCCTCACGGCGGAACAACAAAAGGACGCCACGATCCTCGGCCAGGCGCAGTTGCTCGCGGACTTTTACCGGAAGCAGGGTCGTCCGGCCACCCGCGTCGGTCTCGCCGGCCCGGCCGGGATCGTCGAGAGCTTGCAGGTGCTCCGCTCGCCGCACCGCTATCCGCAGTGGCAGACGGCCCCGACCGACCTCGTGCTGTTCGGTTCCCCGGCGGACAACGTCCTGCTCCTCGACCAATCGCGCGCCGAGATCTTCCCCGCCGGACTCGCCAAGCCGAAGCCCGGTCAGGCCACGGTGGTCTACACCCGCTCGCCGTTCGTTGGGGAATGCGACGCCGTCAACGTGATCGCCAGCGACGCCGCGGGGATCACCGCTGCGGTGCAGGCACTCGTCGCCGGTGCGCGGACCGCCGGGCGGTGAACGGTCGCTGCACGAGCCGGCTGCGAGAAGCCGGCCCGCGCGCAGCGCCTTCGTAAAAAATCTGTCATCCTGAGCGGAGTTCCGCATGGGCGAAGGCGGAGCGGAACGCAGTCGAAGGACCTCTAACTTTCCCCCCCTTGCCTCCGACCGAAGAGAAGCGAGAGGTCGTTGCCTTCGGCTGTCTCGCAGACTCGGCTCGACTGCGCGCCGCCCTTCGCACCCCCGAAATCCCCACCCCCACCGCGCGGCGCTTCGCTCAGGATGACAGTTTTTTCGATCCGCGCCGCGTATCCCTGTCCACGCAGCACATCCTGCTATCGCAAAAGCACAAACGCTTTCCATCGCCCGCCCGCCGCGTTTTGATGCGCGTTCACTTTCACCCCAAACCCACTCGACTCATGCCCAACCCCTGGACCGGAAAAGGAAATCCCTACACTCGCCAAGAAGTCCGCGACCGCCTCCAGGCCACGCTGGATAAAGGCGAACCCATCATCGCCGGCGGCGCTGGCACTGGCATCAGCGCCAAGTTCATCGAGAAAGGCGGGGCCGACCTGATCATCATCTACAATTCCGGGCGCTTCCGCATGATGGGCCACGGCTCGACCGCCGGCCTCATGGCCTACGGCGACGCCAACTCCATCGCCATGGAAATCGGCGAATTCGAGGT
>JANPHH010000601.1:0-3786 GCA_031424375.1 Chthoniobacter sp.
ACCCGGAAAACATGGAGCGGAACCTCCGGATCACGAAGGGGCTCTATTTCAGCCAGACCATCCTGCTGAAGCTGACCGAACGCGGGCTGGAACGAAAGAATGCCTACGAAGCCGTGCAGCGCGCTGCGATGAAAACGTGGCAGGGAGACATCTCCCTTCAGGAAAACCTTGCCGCCGAGCCCGAGGTTGCCGCCGTCTTGACCCGCGCCGAGATCGATCATTTGTGCTCGCTCGACATTCATTTTGCCCACGTCGACGCGACTTTTCGCAAGCTCGGACTTGCAACGTGACGCCGTGCCCGCACGATCTCAGGGTGCCACGCACCACCTCGCCAATCGTTTGTACCACGGGATCTATGCTTCGGAAAATCGCGCTCGTTTTCATTCTCAGCACCCTTCCGTTCGCCGGCTGCAAAAAGGTCAAAGACCTCGCCGATAAGCGCCTGCACAAGGCGACGCCAGAGCCGGTGGTCGCGGTCGCTGCGACTCCGACCCCGGAGGCGACTCCAGCGCCGAAGCAACCGGCTGCGCCGCCGCGCGCCGCGAAACCGAAAATCAACACCCAGGCCGAGGTCGTGGTGCTCTGCTACCACCGTCTCGAAGGCAGAGCCGGCGGGATCAATTCCATCGAACCCGCGCTCTTTGAAAAACACATGGCGGAGATCAAGCAATCGGGCGTGCCGGTCATCTCGATGCAGGATTTTCTGGCCTGGCGTCGCGGGGAAAAGGACATTCCGCCGAAGGCCATCCTGATCACGCTCGACGATGGCTACGTCTCGGAGGTGAACGTGGGCGTGCCAATCCTTGAGAAGTATGGCTTCCCGGCGACCTTCTTCGTGTACCTCGAATACATCAACAAGGGCGGCAAGTCTGTCACGTGGGCGCAACTCGCGGAGCTGCGCGATAAAGGCTACGAAATCGGGTCTCACACCGTCTCGCATCTGGACCTGAAACATAAGCCGGCGAAGTGGCCGGGCGACTACGAGTCATGGCTCAAGGACGAACTGGAGCGGTCCAAAAAAGTCCTCGAAGAGCAACTCGGGATCCGGTGTGCGACTATCGCCTACCCGTTCGGCAACCATAATGAAAAGGTGCAGGCGGCGACCAAGGCGGCGGGCTACGAGGCGGCGTTCACGACTTACGGCGCCCGCCTCGGCTATGCGACCAATGAACTGACCCTCGGTCGCTACGACGTGACTGCGAAAATGCCGGGCAACCAGACCGCCTTCAATGTGGCGATTTCTTTCACCGGCATGTCCGCGCCGAGCGGCGCGCCCGTCATGGCGCAAGATGCAGCCGTGTCGATGATCACCGAGCCGATGAACGGCGAAACCGTCACCACGCCGCGTCCGGCGATCAAGGCGAACCTCGCCTCGATGGGCGAACTCGACGCCGGCACGGTGGCCATGCGGATCAGCGGCCTCGGCCTTGTCGGAGCGAGTTACGACGCCGCGTCCGGCAACATCAGCTTTACGCCGCCGCAGCCCCTGAAGGTGGGCACCTACCGCGTGATCATCGCCGCGAAGTCCGCGGGGCGGCCGGTCGAGACCGGCTGGACGTTTCATTTCAGCCCGGACGGGATCGCGCCCGCCGCGGAGACCGTGCCGCAGACCACGCCCATCCCGGCTCGGAAGAAGAAGTAGTCCGCACGGGTCGGGTTTCCAGCTCGTGGGCTGCGCCTCGACAAGCGGGCGTTCTGCGCTATCGTCGCCGCCCCTTCGCCATGTTTTCACTCCTCGCTGACAAGCTCCAGGACATCTTCAAGGACCTCCGCGGTCACGGGAAGATCACGGAGACAAACGTCACCGAAGCCCTGCGCGAAGTGCGCATGGCATTGCTCGAAGCCGATGTCGATTTCAACGTCGCCAAGGGTTTCATTGCCCGGGTCAAGGAGAAGGCGCTCGGCGAAGAAGTCCTGCGTTCCGTTTCGCCTGGCCAGCAGATCGTTAAAATTTTTCACGACGAACTGACCGCGCTCCTCGGGGGCGACGCCAGCCCGCTGAACCTGGACAAGCCGGCGCGCATCCTGATGGTCGGCCTGAACGGCGCGGGGAAGACGACTTCCTCCGGCAAACTCGCTGCCTGGTTGAAGAAGCAAGGACGCACGCCGCTGCTCATCGCCTGTGATTTGCACCGCCCGGCCGCGATCGAGCAACTCGCCACGCTCGGGAAGCAGGTGGGCGTCCCGGTTTTTATCCCGCCCGCTGGGGAGAAAGATGTGCTCAAGGTCGCAAAGCTCGCGCTCGAATGGGCGAAGGAAACGCCCGGCAACGTGCAGATCTTCGACACCGCCGGACGACAGGAGATCGACGAAGCGTTGATCGAGGAGATCAAGAAGCTGCGGGAATTCCTCCAACCTCAGGAGGTCCTGCTCGTCGCCGACGCGGCCACTGGCCAGCAGGCGGTCAGTGTCGCCACCCATTTTCACGAGGCGCTGAGCATTACCGGGCTCGTGCTCACCAAGCTGGACGGCGACGCTCGCGGGGGCGCTGCGCTCTCCATGCGCGAGGTGACGCAGCGGCCGATCAAATTTGCCGGGCTCGGGGAAAAAATCGATCAGTTCGAGCCGTTCCATCCCGACCGCCTCGCCGGCCGCATCCTCGGCATGGGCGACATCGTCGGTCTCGTCGAGAAAGCCGCCGCGGCGATCGACGAGGATGATGCGCGCCGGATGGAGGAAAAATTTCGCACGGCGTCGTTCGACCTGAACGACTTTCTTTCACAGTTCAAAATGCTGCGGAAGCTCGGGCCGCTGGAGAATATTCTTGGCATGCTCCCCGGCATGGGTAACCTCAAGGAGTTTTCGGTTGACGAAAAACAGATGAAGCGGGTCGAAGCCATTGTGCTTTCGATGACGTTGGACGAACGGACTCACCCGGACATTTTGAATGCCCGCCGTCGCCAGCGCATCGCCCGTGGAAGCGGAGTTACCGTCACCGAAGTGAATGATCTTCTGAATCGCTTCGCTCAAATGCGGAAGATGATGAAGAACATGGGCAAAATGAAGCAGATGATGTCGCGTCCCGGCGCCGCGTCCCGCTTCGGGCTCAAGCGCTAGACTTTTTTAAACCCAGACTCTCCAACCCTACCCGAAACCAACCAAGATCATGGCCGTCAGCATCCGCCTTCGCCGCGAAGGCAACCTCAATCGCCCGTATTATAAAGTCGTCGTCGCCGATCAGCGCAGTCCGCGTGATGGCAAGTTTATCGAACTCGTGGGCAACTACGACCCGAAGAAGCCCGGCGACAATTCCAATGTCGACCTCTCCCGCATCGATTATTGGATCAAAAACGGCGCCCGCCCGTCGGACACCGTCCGCAGTTTGATCAAGAAAGCGCGAAAAAAGGAAGTAGTCGCCAAGTAGCGCTGGTCAATCGTCGCGGGGCCTGATAGGGCTCCCGCGCATGCAGGAATTCCTTGATTACGTCATCCGGAATCTTATCGATTACCCGGATGAAATGATCCTGAGCAAACACGCGGCGGGAAAGAAAACCGTCTTTCTGTTGCGTGTGCGTCAGAGTGATGTGGGCAAGGTGATCGGCAAGCATGGCCACACCATCGTGGCCATCCGAAATCTCCTCGCCGCTGCGGCGTCCCGGCATGGGGAGAAGGCAGTCCTCGAAATCGTCGAAGATCCGAAGCCCGCTGACAATCGGGCGACTGAAACTCCAGCGACGTAAGCTGGAGCAGGAGAATCTCAACCTGCTCTCTGAGTGAGCAGCGTGCGGCGGGCGCATGCCCTGTGCCTCGTGTGCCGCGGTTTGCCCCGCCCGGCGGCAAAATTAT
>JANPHH010000602.1:0-2743 GCA_031424375.1 Chthoniobacter sp.
CCCGGCAACCCGCATCCCGCCTGGCTGCCCGGCGAAAAGTTTCGCACCGACCACGAGAGCGCGCTGCGGACTCACGCGAAGGAAGTTCACGCGAAACTGCCCGGCATCGCGAAAGACTTCGGCCCCATCCTCAAGGGCGCGGTCTGGCATTACGCTCCTGACCCCGACGTGCGCCAGGGTGATTTTCTCGAAGACTACCGCCTCGTCGAAGCGCTCCGCAGCGGCGTCGCCCCCGACTTCGATGTCTATGACGCCGCCACCTGGAGTTCCATTGCCGTCCTCAGCGAAAGATCCGTCGCCGACCGCAGCCGCCCCGTGGACTTCCCGGATTTCACCAAGGGCAAGTGGAAGACCACACCACCGATCCAGATCATGGGTGTGTGACGGTCCACAAGCACGGCGCAGAAATCCTCGCCAAAGACCGCCCGCGTGTTCGCGTCCGTCTTCTCGATGGGCGTGCCGGTGAAGCCGACGAACGACGCATTCGGCAAGGCATCGCACAGGTTGCTGTGCGAAGCCATAGGACATCTCGCCGGCCTTCTCATTCACCTTTGCCGCCAAACCTATGCTGGCTCCGGTGCGCGACTCCTGGAATCAGAGGCCCAAACCGGGTTTCAACTGGGCGCAAGATGCGGCCTATGCGCGACCATATACCCCGACTCCCCGAACCATTCGAGGGCTCATGCTGGTCTATTTCATCAAGTCCCAACCGCGATAGGCTTCGTCACTGTAGCGGGATCAGTGGTCCCTTCGGCAGATTGTCATGAGTGAACTGACCGATCGCATCCAAGAGTGGGGCTTTCTTGAAAGGGATGTGGATCACCCGTGCAGTCTTGTTGTTGATTCGGTCCGCCAGCGCTTTCGGCCAGAGTGACCAAAACTTTTCCGGCTCCAAAATTGGGCTGTAGTCGGTGTATGTCGCGATAATCGGGATGCCGTAGTTGTCGATGGCTTGCTCGATTTCAAATGGGACCCAATCCGTATCCAGTTTGGTTGCCTCTCCGATTATCAGGACCAAATTCTTCGAGTTGCGGAGCCGTTCCTGGAGCGACGCGCGGAGCGTTGCCTTCTTGCTTGTGTCGCGAACAGAGGAAGCCTTCTCGTGACTGTTAATCATGGTGAAGTCGTCGTCGGTCTTCGCCGACCACGCCTTCATCAAGTTGTAGTAGTCCATGTCGGACTTGCCGGGGAGGTTCGTCCCTTGGGCGTGGAACGCGACGTATGTGCCATTTCGGTATGCCATAGTTATTCCTTCCAATGGGTTTCAACGTCGCGCAGGTCGAGATCCTCAAACCGGTCGCGGTGGAGAACGATTCGGATTCGTTGAGTAATCACCTTTTCCTTCGTCTCCGTAATTGCGGCGAGAATGATGAGGTTGAGCAGGTCCCGAGTTGGAAGACCGATCTTTGCAAGGCCACCGCCGACCAGCGGGAGATTGAGCGGGCTGCCACCACACTCTGCCCGTGCCCTCTGCCAAACGTGATGAAGGGCAACCCACATCATCGTGACGTCGGCGGTCGCCATACAGTTCGACGCGTCGGTGTGGGTGAGTGCGAAAGCAAGATAACGGTCCTTCTCGGCGTTGAGCATCGCAGTAGCGCCAATCTTGAATTTCTTCGTTTTGCCTTCGGGTCGTGGAATCACCTCATGGGGCTCGTTGGCGAGCTGTTCATCAACCTGCTTGTCAAACGGCTGGGGGTAACCGCCAAAGCATTTGTTCAAGAAGAGCCCATGAAGACTCTTCTCGGAAACAGGTTTCCCAAGCGCGCTGTCGAAGAACTCGTTTACCGCGATGGCTCTGATTCCGTCCTGGGCAAAAAGATCACCGAAGAGCACTTCAATCCTGGTGTCAGAATTGGCGACCTTGATCTTGATGCTCGATGGCTTCCAAACTTTTTTTAGGCCGAAGATGACACTGACCAAAATGATAACTGCGAATGCAAAAGGTCCCTCGACTTTCACGCCGGGAAAGAACTGGTTGATACCTTTGATGATCGTGAAAAGAACGCTGAACGCAGTGAATACGTAGCCCGTGGTTTTCCATGGGTGACGCTTGATGCCCCGTAAAAGGTCTTTGAGTGATTGCATGGTGGTCAGTTAGTGGGAATCACGTCTGGATAGGGCCCAAGGAAACGCTCACCATTAAAATGGATCATGTGGTCGGGGTCTTCGGCGATCCAGACTTCGGATTCCCAGGCGATGTGCGAGACGAAGGTCTGCATGGTGCGGCGGTTCTCGAAGGCGGTAACGAAGACAAGGCCCGCTTTGCAGCCGGCGAATAGGCCCTTGAGTTCCTTGCGGCGCTTGCCGTCCACCGGGCCGGCGCTAGTGACGGCTTCGATGAGCAGAAGCCAGTTCTTGGCCCGGTGGTGGACGATGACATCGGGAATCTTGGCGGCGGAATCCAAGGTGACGCCGAGCGCGGCCAAGCCTGCGGTTTCCAGATGGACAAACTTGTTTTCGGTGTCGCCGATGTAGAGGACCACGCCGCCGGGGGCGAAGGCGGGGCAGAAGTGTTCGATGATGGCCTTGATGAGCGGATTCTGGCCGCCGGGTGACAGCGCGACGTGGGAGCCATCGGGCAACGTGACGGGCACGCGGGCGAGGTCACGCTTCCGCGCGATCTCGTGCTTGAGCGTTTCGCGGCTGGTGAGGTAGCGGCGCAATGCAGGAGCCCAGTCCAGCGTTCCGGATTTGCGGAACAGAGCGAGGGCGGTCGGTTCGATCTGATAGACGGTCTTGC
>JANPHH010000603.1:0-2211 GCA_031424375.1 Chthoniobacter sp.
CGGGTGAAGGAGTCCCTGCTCGACACCGTGACCGGTCTGAGTGGCAGCGGCCCCGCGTATGTCTACACGGTCATCGAGGCGCTCGCCGACGGCGCCGTGCTGATGGGACTTCCACGCGACCTCGCCCTCCAACTCGCCGCCAAGACCGTCGCAGGCGCCGCGGAGATGGTGCTCCAGAGCGGGCTCCACCCGGCCGTGCTCCGCGATCAGGTGACCAGCCCAGGCGGCACGACGATCGCCGGGATCGAGGCGCTTGAAGCCGGCGGCCTGCGCGCTGCGCTCATCGCCGCCGTTCGCGCCGCAACGGAACGCGCGACCGCTCTCGGCGCGACAAAATGAGCCGCGTGCTTTTTTCCTGTGCGGCTCTCGTGGTGTCGTCCGCGATTTTCGCCGAGGCCGAGCCGAAGCCGAAAGCCGTCCCGGCAAAGCCGGCGATGCCGACGGCAGCAACCCCTGCTCCGATCACTCAGGAACACCAGACCGCCCAACAGCTCCACGATGCGGCCCTGCGAGATTTCGCCGCCGGCCACCTCGACGCCGCGAAGGTGCTTTTCCAAAAGGTGCTCGCCATCTCCCCGGAAAATCCCCCCGCGCTCATCAATCTCGCCGTCATCGCACAACGCCAGCAGCGCAACGATGAAGCCGAAAAATGGCTGTTCCGCGTCATTCAAAAGGACACCGCAAACGCGACCGCCTGGCTGCTGCTGGGCATCGGGGCCTACGAACGGAACGACCTCGACGCCGCGCTCGCGCACCTCGCACAGGCGGTTCTTTACGCGCCGAAAGATCCGCGGGCGCATCAGTATCTCGGCGTCACATTGGGACGGCGCGGATGGTACACCGCGGGCGAGGAGGAATTGCGCCGCGCAGTGGAACTCGATCCGAAGTCCGCCGATGCGCACTATAATCTCGCCGCGATCTATATGGAGCGCGTCCCACCCTCCGTGGAACTCGCCCGGCGGCACTATGCGAGGGCGATGGAACTCGGTGCCGCGCCCGATGAGGAACTCGCCGCGAAAATCGGGAAATAAGACGCGGGGGAAGAGTCCTCGAAATCCCTCATCTCCCATCCATGCTCGCCGGCTTGCGCCAGTTTGTATGGGGCTATGGCACCGCTGATATAATCCAAGGTGCGGTTTTGCACCGCTCATCAGCGCTGATTCTCGCTAATCTTCCACAGGACTACTTCTGAAGAATTAGCGTAGATGAGCGGAGATTAGCGGTTCCCTTTTCAAACCTTGATTTAATCCATGCCTATCCGGTTCATTGACCAATGAAGGAAGCATTGAATTTGGAAGGCAGGAAATCAGGAAAAAAGGGCCGAGACTTCTCCCTTCCTGCCTTCCAAATTTGTTTTTTCACGCAACCGGATAGGCATGATTCAATCACCGGTGCCTTATCGGTCCCTACTTCACATCTGCGGGCGCAAGATGGGACACCTACCGCTCCAAGGCCGCGCGCAGACTTTCCACATAGGCGGCAAAAGCCTCCATCTCCGCCTGCGTCGGCGGTTCGCTGAAAGTCCCCCCATACGGCCCCACCAACGTGGGATTCCGCGCGCTCGTGGCCACGGCATCGTTCAATTGCTGCAGACTCACATCACCTGGCGGCCCCTGCGGGCCTTCCCCGCCTTGCGGCCCCTCCCCTCCTTGCGGGCCGGCCGGACCCTCCGCTCCCGGCACACCACTCGGAATGCCGAAAGTGAAATGCACATTCGTCCCGTCGAAACTCGTCTCAACCGTCGCCGGGTCGCCCGGCGCGAGAGTATTCACGCCATCCACGACGGCATTGGCAAAAGGCGGTCCTTGCGGTCCCGGCACACCCTCCGCGCCCTCCGGCCCCGGAACCCCCTGTTCGCCTTGCGGCCCCCATGGTCCCGCCGGCCCCGGAGGCCCTGCCTCACCCTGCGCGCCCGGAGGCCCGGCTGGGACATTGTCGATTAAAGTCTTCAGGCCGGCAAATTGCGCGCGCATCTGTGGCGCAAGCATCAGCGAGCCATCGAGTGGCAAGGAAGGATTATATGGCATGGAAGTAGGGAGCGGAAAGGTGGAGTTCGAACATTGAAGGTTGGACAAATGAAGTTTGAAGCGTGACTACGGACGTGGACGGTCGTTATTAGGTAACCAAGGGGCTTCATCTCTTCGATTATGGACTATATAAAATATTGTCCCAGGAGAAAATGCGTCAAAGCAAGTTCCCGCCCATTGGCCA
>JANPHH010000604.1:0-5101 GCA_031424375.1 Chthoniobacter sp.
TCTTGCTGAAAGCTCGCGGGGACTGCGGGCAGCGGGGCGTCGCGACGCTGCGCGAGCAAGTGGTCAAGATTTCGGTCGTCCATATATCTCTTCTAAACGATGCCGCGCGGCGTATCCCTCGAAAAATCGGCGCGAGCACGACTCACGGCAACAAATCGGCGCGAATCGTGACCGTTCCGCCCACCGTCGATTCCCAAGCGACAACGGCCCCGCCCTTGGGCAACGCAGCCGCGGCCACCATGCGCGCATCGTCCGCAAAGCGCTCGGGCCGGCCATCGTTCCGCTGAATCATCAAAGCACCCGCGCTTTCCCAAAGATAGACCGTGCCCTTCGACGTGCTGAGGACGAGCGCCTGATTCCCGGCATCCGAAAGGCGCTGCTCCGGCGCGGTGGGATTGCTGGCAAAGACGCCTTTCTCACGCCGCCAAACGGCCAGAGGTTCGCCCTTGGAATTGATCGCGACCGCACCGCCGTCCATCGGGCAGCCGTTGAGCTTCCAAGTGCCGGCGCCGAGCTTCTGCGCCGCGCCAAAAGTCCTTCCGCGGTCGCTGCTCGTCGCGAGGAAAAGATCGCGCGAGCCGCCGAGCCAGTTGCGCCACATCACCGCGACCCGCCCGGTTGCATCCACCGCCACGCTCGGGTGACAGCATTCGCAGATGTGTCCCTCGGGAGATTTGTAGATCAGCGCATTCGCGCCCCACGTCGCGCCGCCATTCGACGAACTCGCACCCCACATTTCGGCACCGCCGCTGCGAAGATCGAGCCAGGTCGCGAAGACGAAGCCCTGCCCATCGCCTGCCATCGCGTGCAGACCTTCGCGCGCTGATTTCGGGGAGTTGTTGATATTCGCGCCCTCCTTCCAAGTCGCCCCTCCGTCCGTCGAACTCCAGCAATCCAAATCACCGCCCGTATGTGAAATCGCCGTGATCGCGATGACCTTTTCGGAGGCGGCAATCCGCGGCCCACGCCGCATCCCGAGCGCGAGTTTTTGCAGTTCGGCGACCTTCACCGGCTCGGAAAAGCTGCGCCCGTCCGCCGACGCGGTGTGATAGATCGCAGTGCCTTTTCCAAAGACGACATGGATGCGGCCACTCGACGCGACCGCGACCTGCGGCTGCACCGCGCCGCGCAATTCGGGCGGGATGATTTCGACGGGCGCGGCAAAGCAGCTCGTCGTAACGAGAATGAGGACGGCGAGAATCGAGGCGGGACGTTTCATGGCGCGATACAAGCACTAGCGCCCGTCGGGGACGAGCAGCACGTCGATCCGCGCACGGATGATCTGGCTGTCGCGCAGCGCCAGAACGTGGAGGCTGTTCGACCCATCGAAACCCAACGAGTCTTTGACGAAGCGCTCATCACGATAGACTTCGCGGCCATTAAGCATGACGACCATGTTTGTGACCGAAATGGCGATGTAGGCAAAGTGCTGGCTGTCCGGGCTGAAGCTCATCGCGGCGATGTTGCGGAAGGGTTCACCGGCTTTGCCGTCGAGCACGACGAGGCCGCGATCTCCGTCCTTCGCGAGATAGGCGAGCCGCTTGCTGTCGGGACTGAAGAGCGGCGGCGCGCTGCTCACCATCTCGAAGTCCGCTCCCACTTCGCCGTCCCGCACGACGCATTGTTTTCCGCCCCGCAGCGCGACGTAGGCGAAATGCTGGCTGTCCGGGCTGAACACGGGCATCCCGGCGGCGCTGCCATCGAAAGCGGAATACTCCTTCCCATCGACAATGACGAACTTCCGGTCGCCGATTCTCGCGCCGTAACAATAGCGTTTGCCATCCGGGCTGAAACGCAGGCTGTCCTTCGTGATGCCATCGTAGGCCGGACTCATCTGGTCGTTGAGGACGATGAAATACTGCTCGTCCCGCACCACGAGCTGAATGAGACGTTTTCCGTCCGGGCTAATCCGCATTTCACTCGGCATCGTGCCGACCTCGAATTTCCCGAGGCCAGTTTCGAGCACGTAAAGTTTTGGCTCCTCGTCCCCCGCTGTGAGCAGCGCGCGAATCCCGAAGGCGAGGGTGAATGTGAACAGTGCGAGGGGTTTCATCGACAATCCCTTTAACGACAACCGCCGTGCATTCCCTCAAACGAATTCGCGGAAATCCGGTTCCGGCGGGTGACGGCGTGCGCAAAGGGCGGAGCCCGTTGGCGATGACGAGAAGCGTCGCGCCAGTTTCGGCGAGATGGCGGTGGATGCGCACGGGGGCGGAGCAGCGAGCTGCTCAATGATGATGACCCGCAAGCCCTTGCCACCCCTGCCACGCCATGTAGCTCGCGAGTGTGAGGAGCAGGGCGCACGAGAGATAGGGCGCTTTGCGCATTGCGCTGCTAAAGCCGGTAAACTTCTTCTCCGCATGGCCCACGCTCCACGCCGCGACCGCGCCCACCGTCACCATTGTGAGTGCCAGCCCGAAGCTAAATGCGAGGACAAGCGCGAAGCCGAGCGTGAACTGCTTCACCTGCATACAGACGATCAAAACGCTGAATGCAGCCGGACATGGCAGCAGTCCGCCGGTGAGTCCGAAGAGCACAATTTGCGGCGTCGTGACTTCGCGGTTCATAAAGCGCTTTTGAATGTCGAGCGCGTGCGCCGCTTCGTGCGCGTCCTGAAACTCTGCGCCCTTCGGCATATCACCGTGGTCGTGATCGTGCGTGTGCCCGTGGTCGTGCTCGCGGAATTGCGTCGGATACGTGTGCGCGTGGCCGTCGTGGGAAAGCGTGAGGGTCATGTCGAACTCGTGCGGCTCCGGGATGTCCGTGGTCGATTCGAGAAAGCCCTCCTTCTTGACGAAAGCAAAAGTTTGCCGCACGTCGCCGGGCCGCACCGTCTCGATGATGACGCTCGAAGGCTCGGGCAGAAACGCTTTGCCGTGCTCCATAAACATGAGCCGGAAGACGGGCGGGACGCCCGTTTCAAAGACCGAGAGATTCACGATGCCGTGGCCGGTGTTGATGATCTTGGTGTCATCGTGCCCATGCTCGTGATGATCGTGCGCGGCAGCGGCTTTCGTGTCGCGCCGCGTGCGCCAAAACATCCAGATGGCCAGTCCCGCGATGATGACCGCCGAGGCGAGTTGGAAATAAGGCTCGGTCGTCTCCGCATTCCACCGGCTGCCGTATTTGAGCGCCACCGCCGCGAGCGCCCAAATGATGAGTGAGTGCGAGAACGCCGCCGACAGGCCGAGCAACACCGCCTGCCAGACCGTCCCGCGAATCGCGACGATGAACGCCGCCATCATCGTTTTTGAATGCCCCGGCTCCAGCCCGTGCAGTGCGCCGAGAAGAATCGCCGACGGAATGAAAAGCCAGGCGTGCGAGGTGCCTTGGGCAAGCGCTTGGGAGAAGTCTGTGAGTGCAAGAATCATGGAGAGGAGTATGCCCCCACCTCCCATAGTTCCAAGCGTCGATTTCCATGTTTCTTACGAGCGAACCGAAGTAGCCTATCCCCATGTCGAAGCACACGCACATCCACCCGCCCGACGAAAAGCGGGCGCTCCAAATTCGCCTTCGCAAGATCGCCGGCCAGCTCGCCGCGATTGAGCGGATGGTCGAGGAAGACCGCGACTGCCCCGACGTTCTCACGCAAGTCGTCTCCGCGCGGCGGGCGCTGAAATCCTTCGCCGAAGTGGTCATTCACCAGCATAGCAAAGAGTGCATCGAGCACGCGGCCGATCCGAAGGAGAGCCAACGCAAGCTGCGGGAGCTGCTCTCGGTTTTAGAGCGTTACGTCGAGTGAACCATCCGCGGCGGATGACGTTATGCTAACGCGTCCGAAGCGGGCAGTCGCCCTGCGTCAGCGGCGTGCGTACCTTCTTTCCCTATCGCGCGCGGTTGGTGCGATTCATTGGGAAATGTTTCCGATCACCGTTTCGATCCAGCCGGCGTGGCGGTAGCTGCCGGGCGTTTCTCCTGTTCCGCGAGGAAGCGCGCTCCATCCTCCGGGCTCATCGCGCGACTGTGCTGCAAGAGGTGCTCGTGTTCTTCCTCCGGCGTGTGGGAGGGCAGGGCGAACGGATTGCCGTTGCTGTGGAATTGCTCTTCCAACCGCCGAGTCTGGCGCACTTGTTCGTCATTGAGGTGATACCTCGTGCGGAAGCGCCTCAGATCGTCCTCCAGATTTTGGGCGTGCTTGATTTTGGTCTCGAAGTAGGCCCAGCCAAAGATGAGCGCGACCGCTGCGACAATGCCTCCGACGATCTTCAGCTTGTCGCGGCGGCCGAGAGCAACCTTGCTCCGCTTCTTCTTCTCACCCGGTCTCCACGGCCGCTGCATGGGCTTAGCGGGGCGATTCATGCGAAGTGGATCGGTTACGTGTCGATCCGCACGCGGAGGAGCTTCACGGAGTTCAGGAAGACGAGCACGTCGGGGCCGAGGTGGATCATCGCGGCTTGAATTGGGCCGATCCAACCGAGGAGCGCCGCAGTGATGCCGAGTACATGGACCACGCCGACGCCGACGTAGAGATTCTCCTGGATGGTGCGATACGCGCGCCGGGCGAGCGCGCGGGCGAGCACGATCTTGGAAAGGTCGTCGGTCATCAGCGCCACATCGGCGGCTTCAATGGCGGCCTGCGTGCCGCGCGCGCCCATGGCGATGCCGACTTGGGCGCGAGCGAGTGCCGGGGCGTCGTTGACCCCATCGCCGATCATCGCCACGGAATGCCCAGCCTGCTGCAAAGCGACGATCGCGTTCACCTTGTCCTCGGGCAGCAGACTCGCCTGCACTTCATCGAGCCCGAGTTCCGCGCCCACGCGTTGCGCGATTTTCGCATTGTCGCCGGTGAGCATGATGACCTTCTTCACTCCAGTGGCTTTCAAGCGTGCCACGGCTTCCTTCGCGCCGGGGCGAACCTGGTCGGCGAGGTCGAGCGTTCCGACCGCAGTTCCATCGACTGCGATGTAAATCGTCGTGCCGGTCGGCTCGTGAGAAAGCTTCGGCGTTTGGACATCGGTCTCGTTGAGGAACGCCGCATTCCCGGCGAGCACCTTTTTTCCTTCGACGGTCGCCTTCACTCCCCGGCCTTGCACCATCTCGAACTCCGTCGGCTCGGGCACGGAGAGCTTCATTTCCTGCGCGCGGGCAACGACTGCTTTGG
>JANPHH010000605.1:0-17170 GCA_031424375.1 Chthoniobacter sp.
GCGTTGCTGCGCTGGATCGATCGGCGCAAAGCCGAGATCGCCGCGACGATTGCCGAAACGGAAGTTACCCGGCTGGTTTTCAAGTGGCTCGGCAAGGCGCGGAACACCTCACGCGCCGTGCTGATTTCAGGCAATTCCAGATTTGGCAAAACCCAAAGTCTGCACACCTGGTGCGCGATGAATCCGGGGCTCGCGCGACTGGTGAACACACCCGCATCAAATGGGGAAAGCGACCTGCTGCGCGAAGTCGCGAAAGCGCTCGGCATGGAGATCGGCCCGACCTCAACCGTGAGCCGGCTGCGCGATCGGATCGACTACGTGCTGACTCACACGCGGGTGATGCTTTGCTTTGACGAGGCGCACTTGGTCTTCCCCCTCAACTTCACCCGCAATACCGCGCCCGCGCGTTTGAATTGGGTGCGCCGCTCGGTCATGGATGCCGGCTTGCCATGCGTCTTTTGCTGCACGCCGCAGAGCTTCCACTCCGCGCAAAAGCGTTTCGTCAAAACGACCGGCTACTCGATCCAGCAATTCAGCGAAAGGCTGCTGAAGACGGTGGAACTGCCGGAGGAACTCTGCCGGGAGGATTTGCTCGCCGTGGCGCGGATTCACTTTCCAAAGCTCGCCGAGCCATACCTTCAATACGTGGTCGAGAAGACAGTCGCCACCGAGCGCAATTTCGCCTCCGACCTCGAAAAGATCGCCACCCTCGCCCGCGACAATGCCCACGAAGCCGGCCGAAAGCTCCCGACCCTGGAAGACATCAAAAGCGCGATCGCCGACGTTCTCCCGCCCCTCGCCCCCGTGCCGAAATCCGCGGCAATCCCCGCCAATGCAGACCGCCTGCAATCGGAAGGAAACCGCGTTGCAACGGCAGCGCCAAAGCCGCGCAAGCCACTCCGGGGCATCGTCCCAACAACGGAAGACGAGCCCCCCGACCGCGAGCCGGCAGTCGCGCCTCGCATCAATTTTGACTCAGCCAAACCCGAGGTTTTGACCGTCCCGGCCGGGAGCTGAATCGAGCAACATCAAATTTCGCAAGCCGCTTGAAACAGCGGCCACAGCCGTTTGGAGGCGTCAATCCGACAGCGCGACATCCAAACCGAGACAAGTTTTGCGCGCGTCTACAAATTGTAATCCCCAAGCGGCTGAGTCTCATCGTAGGCAATCCCCGGTTTCTTCACGATGGGATTCGGCCCACCGCTCTCCGGGTCATGATACCACGGAGTCTTTGGAGTGCGAGGCATGAACGTGCGGCGCGTAGTCGGCTTGTCGGCGAACTTGCTCTTGAACGCGATCTCGAACGCCGCGTCCTCCTGGGCACGCAGATACTCGTCCGTCATCGTCACCACGTCCTCTAAAGTCCAACGGCGATCTACGATCCCGAGCGCCATTGCGGGCGTCTGCCCCGTCGTCTCGTGCTTGCGGACCAGATTGTAGATGAACGTGTGAACGCTCGCCATGAGCGCGTGGTTATCCCACCGCTTGCTGTAAGCCAGCGTCTTTCGCGCGAGCCGCTTATTGCTCTGGCGCGTGGTCAGGAAATACCGCTCCACATGGCAGACGGTCGCCTTGGCCAGATTCGGGTTGCCGAGAACGGCCTCGCGCTCCACGCCGACTAAAGGGTCAACGCGATACTTCGGCCATTCGTGCGCCGGGCATTTTGAGCTTTGGAAAACCTTCGTTTCCTGCGCCAGATCCACGCGGTCGCCGAATGCTTCGGAAATCGCGAATCGGTAGCTGTTCAGCGGGTCGGTCGTGATTTGAATGCGTCCCTGAATGCGTGCGGCCATGTCGTAGGCAAAGGCCCGCGCTGCGGTGGCCGTGCGCTTGCCGGTAAGCCAGCTCACAATCGCCTTGGAGTGCGGTTCAATCGCCGCCCACATCCAGCAGTCTCCGCGCTCAGGGTGCTCGTCCTTCTCGGGCTTGCTCATCCGCTCCTTGTGCGTGTGGACGTATGCCCACTGCTCGTCGCATTCGATCCGAACGAGGCGCAGATTCCGGAAATGCCGGTTGTGCCAGTCCTCTGCCGCTTTACCGACCTCGACCAGGAAGCGCAGCACGTTGGGTTTGCCGACGCGAAACATGCGGCAAATCGAATTGACGGCGCAGCCCTCCGCGATCGTGGCGAGGATTAAAGCGCGTTTTGCTTTGGGGATTCGTTGGGCTGGCATGGTGTTCGTTTTGATTGACGCGGTATTAAATACCGATACAATCAAATGCAGTCAACTTGAAAAAGTATGGTTCAAAAGAAAAAAGAAAATGAGCACGGCGGAAAGCGCCCTGGTGCTGGCCGAAAGCCTGAGGGAAAGGCGAAATACACGATCACGCTGACCGAGGCGAATGTGACCAAGGCCAAAGCGCGGGAAACCAACTTTTCCGGGCTTCTCGATCGATTGCTGATCGACTGGCTAAAGCAGTGAGCGCGGGCCGGACGAATCCGACCCGCGCTGATTACTACAAGGGCAACATGAGCTGCCCGTCACACGATCCGTTCAGATGAATGACCATCGCCCGACCGCGCTTTGCATACATCATCAACCGGGTGACCGGGTGACGAACGCAACGCGCGAACCGGATGAGGCCACCGCATCGACGGCACGAGTACGTCTTGATAGTGGAGCCTTTCTCCTAGCAACCGATGTTGACAGCTCGGCTTCCACAAATATGTTCAACCTTGAACGATCGTTAAACCGGGAGACCGCGGACTGCTCTTCGAGCGGGCTGCGTTCGCTCTGGGAAAATAAGGTCACTTGACCCTCAGGAAGCTGCTTTCGTCCGCCAAGATTGGGCAAACTTCCTGAGGGTCTTCCCTTTTTACAGGGACACCACGTCCGGTTTCAGTGACGACGAATCACCGGACACGACTTTAACAATGTCATGGATGAACCTCCTTCTTGGGCTGGTTTGGTGGCGGAAATCACTGTGGTGCCTGAGTCGATGAATTGAGGAGCTTTTCGTATCCTTCAAACCACTTCGTTTTCAGCTCCTCAGACCAACCGGGGTCAAACGCTGGGAATTTTTCCAGCAGCATCTCGCTCATGCTCCGCGGGGCGGTCTGTCCTTGGGATGACGCGAGCGTTACCACCGCCGGGGTTGGCGTGTTTGCTGCACGCGGCTTCCTGGCCTTACGAGGACCATTGCCGCCATTCCTCGACCCTGGCTCCAGGTGCTTTGCGAGCGGGATTCCGGCGTCCTGAGCCCCCGCCACAAAAAACGAGAAACACTTATTGACGGTCTCGCCATTCAAATCTTGTTCTCGGAATTTCTCGTGCAGCATTCCGGCCGTTGCGGTGGTCAAGTCCAAATCCCTCATGATGGGGTGAAACGCTTTTTCAAATATCTCCCTCCAGATTTTCTTCCGATCCTCCCCCTCGCTTTGCGCGAGTCGCTTAAGGTCGGGAGTCGGTGTCTTACCCTCGATCAGGCTGAAGAACCGAAGGGCCGACATTAGGAAGCTCTGCGCTGAGCCGGATTGCCCCACCATGAACGGGTGGGTTGGATCAATGCGCGCTGGAACCAGATCCTTTACGCTCGCCAAGAAATTCTTGAACGTGGCGTATGATACGTACGGGGGTTTGATTTTTGAATCTTCGCTCATAAGTCGCTAAGGAGTTACGGCGTATATTCCAGACATACGCCCAAAGGTCAATGAGATTTTCAAAGATTTGTTCGGGCGTATTCTCGGGGTATAGCCGAAAGTCGCTCCATGAATTTTCAAAAAGGCCAAGACGTAGTAGCGCTAGACATCGACAGGGAACCCCATCGCATGAAGGTGTGGCGCGCTTCAGCAAAGAGTGTTTTCGTGGCGACACCGGATTTGTTCGCGGCCATAGAGGCAGGAACAACCGAGCGGTGGCCGGTCGCCGTGCCCAGGGAGGATGTGGATCTTGCAACGCCCGAGATTTCGACGGTGCGAAGCTCTTGAACGCCTAGTTCGGACCGTTCGGGTCTTTCTCTCTCGCCTTCGCCTCCCTGAGCTGCCGCTGTAGCTCAGGGTCCGCCAGCAGGTCCTCGCCATCGGGCGGTGGCGTCTTCGTCACCTTGGCGAGCAGATCGGAAACCTCTTGGTTTTCGTCGCGCCCTCTTCCGCTATGCCGCTCGGGCACCTCAGTAAACCCGCGGAAGAGTGCCGGACTTCGCAGCCCGATTCACCGCTTTAACCATCTGCTCCACGAGAACACGAGTTTCAATGACCCGCTCCCGCTGGGGAGAAGGCTGCGATGATCCTCTCTGGGAGCGGATTTCCTTCAACTTTTCTTCGGTATTGCTCATTTTTAAATGCTTCGTTAGCAAGGGCCAGAACGGCCTCAAAAGATTCGTATCGCGATTCGAGGATGTTTTGCAAGTCCGTGTTTTCGGCACTGTTCTCTCTGACGCTCATAAAAGCAAACTCTACGCCTGCGTTGCTTTGGTGCGTCTCGTGAAGAGATAAAACGGTTCGCTGGGCGTCGAAGTGCGTCTGTGCAAACCGCTCAAGGGTCAACACTCTTCCGAGGTCCACAGCTCGGTTAAGGGCTCGGAACAGCGCTAGCTCAACGGGGCAGTAGATGTAAAAGATCGTGACGACGTGCCCGGTTTCCAGCGCGAGTTCGATTTGCTGGGAGGCTGCGGTCAGATTTGAAAGAGTTCCGTCCACTGTGAGCAGCGAGTTCAGGTTTCCCTTCCGGTTCTTGGTCGAGTTCTTCCAGGCCGCAACTGCCGTTGTCTTTCCGGATGCAGCACCTCCCGCCAAAAACATCACGGTTGCCCAACGTTCTTCTACGACCTCTTCCGCGTAGATCGAATCGACGAGTTGCTTCGCGGGATCGTAGACGCACTTCGAAAACCGCACGCGTCCGTCATCTGTCCCGTATTCCGGGCTTAACTCTTTTGCGCTATCGGTGTTGATTACCGGCCCGAAGCGACGGAGGTAGGCGGACTTTAGTTTCTTGTAGTCGGTCCGAATGGCGCGCTCGAAGCGGGCGCGAACGACCCGCTCGTCTTTGCTCCATTTGGAGTCGGTAGTAAAAAGTTTCCGGATGAACTGGGGGAGCAGTCCCATCCCGATGAAGTGCCCTTATTCTCGAAGATTGAGAATCAAAAACATTTCAAATCTCGCCCACTGACCGCGAGCCAAGTAGGCAAGAGCCGGATTCCCTTTCTGGCCTCCCGAAGATGAGAGAATACGGGTCGGCGCAACAGAAAGCGCGGGCCGCCCCGACTGGAATTGCGCTCGCCGCGGATCGCAGGCCGGAGCGCGCACTTCTGCCGTGAGTGCTGTGGTGTGAAACCGAGAACGCAGCGGCAATTCTCGTTAACGGGAACTCGAATTTCTGCACGTTTGCAACGGGTTGCAAAGCCGAGCGACTCGGAAAGCAGGAATCGTGCGTGCCGCAATACGAACCAGAGTATAATCACCATAACGAACTGAAACCGACACCAGTATCTAGGTGTTGGGGCCGATGGTTCCTTCCTTGCGACCACGGTTTCCTACTCACCCGCCGAACCTTCTGATCCCATCACGCCCGCAGGTGCAAATCCGTCGGCACTGAGAGGCGCACCTTCCGCAACCAGCTGTGGAAGACATCTTTGGTGAATGAAAGTGCTTCCTCCCGAGGCAGATGCTCGGTCACTCGTTCAGGCCGGGGCAACCACGGCTCCGATAAATGATGGCCGTCGCCCACCGGGATCACGCGGCGCGCGAACGCATCGAGCGACACCGGCACCATTTGCTCTCCCGCATCGTAGTTTGCCTCGGCTGAAGCGCAGATTTCGACACTGCCATCATTGATCGTGCCGAGAATTTCGCTGATTGAGATGGCGTTTTCCATGGAGTGATGCAGGTCGTCGATTGGACTGCCAACCGCTCCGCTGATCAAGCGACTTCGGCCAGGGGCGTCTTCAAATCGCAGCAGATCGACCGCATCGTTTCCATTCGCAGTGGGACCACTGCCGAACCCGCAGGATTGCGCAATCTCAAGGCAGTTTACGGAATGTTTCGAAGGCGTCGCTCCAGAGCGATTTCTGGTCGTCAGGGTGGAATTCGGAAATCGGAAATGAGCGCGCGGCGACTCCTCTCAGTTCAGCGAGCGAACCGAGATGACCGAGCGCCACGGCCTGCAGCAGCACATTACCGAGCGCGGTGGCTTCGACCGGTCCGGCGAGAACCGTTCGGCCGGTCGCATTCGCGGCGAAGCGGTTCAGCAGCGTACTCTGGCTGCCGCCGCCGACGATGTGCAGGCGGGCGATGTGCTTCCCGGTGACCGATTCGATTTCATCGAGTGTCCGCCGATAAAGCAGCGCGAGGCTTTCGTAGATGCAGCGGGTCATCTCACCCGGCGTTTCGGGTTCCGGTTGGCCGGTTTCGCGGCAATAGGCGGCGATCCGCGCGGGCATGTCATCGGGCTTGAGAAAGCGCGGGTCGGCGGGATTGATCAGCGAACGGAAGGCGGGCGCAGTTTCGGCTGCTGCGGCGAGTTCGGCGTAGGAAAATTTGGGGCCGGCCAGCGACCAGGTGCGTCGGCATTCCTGGAGGAGCCAGAGGCCGACGATGTTTTTCAGGAAACGCGTCGTGTCGCCGAAGCCGGCTTCGTTGGTGAAATTGTTCGCGAGAGCCGCGTCGCTCAGCAATGGCTCGGGCAATTCCACGCCCAGGAGCGACCACGTGCCCGAGCTGAGGTACGCCCATTCTTCACCCTGTGCCGGCACGGCAGCCACGGCGGCGCCGGTATCGTGCGAGCAAGTCGCGATGACTTCCACGCCGCTGAGGCCGAGGTCCCCTGCCACCTCGGGTTTCAGCGGACCGAGCCGGGTGCCCGGGGCGACGAGCGGTGGAAAAAGATGTGGCGGCAGCGCGAAGATCTCGGCCAGTTTCGTGGACCACTGCCGGGTCACGGGATGGTAAATCTGCGTGGTGCTGGCGAGGCTTTCTTCGGCGGAGATGACGCCGCTGAAGAGATAATGCAGGTAGTCTGCGATGAGCAGAAAATGGTCGGCGACGGCGAGAAGTTTCGCGCTGCTCTGCCGTTCGGCGATGAGCTGGTAGAGCGTATTGATCGGCAGGAACTGGATCCCCGTCTCGGCGAACACGGCAGCGCGCCCGGGATCCTTTTCCACCTCGGCAAAGGGCTGGTCGGCGCGGGCGTCGCGGTAGCTGTACGGAAGTGCGAGCATCGGCTGGCCGGCGCCGATGAGCACGTAGTCGAGCCCCCACGAATCCACGCTGAGGCTTTCCACCGGCACCTGCCGCGCGGCCACCTTGCGCAGGCCGATTTTCAGCTCATCCCAGATCCGCAGGATGTCCCAGCGCAACGTATCCGCGATTTTGATCGCGCCATTTGGAAAGCGATGGATTTCTTCGAGCGTCACCTTCTCATCCGCGAGTCGCCCGAGGATCACACGGCCACTTTCCGCGCCGAGATCGCAGGCGATGTGAAAGGATTCGCTCACAGATTCAGCGCGCGCTGCCGGTAGTGCTCGTCGCGCCGGCCGGCGATCGAGGCGATCTGGTCGGCGGTGAGAAACACGGGACCACCCAGCGGGACGGCACCGGCAAAGATCTGCGCGGCTTTGACCGCCATCGTCGTCGCGGCCTGCACGGCGGCCTCGCTCGCTCCGATCGCGATGAGTCCGTGGCTTTCCAGCAGGATCAGTCGTGGTGCCGCGCCGTTGCTGGTCATCCACGCCGTCGTCTCGCGGACGATGAGTTGCGCGAGCCGCAGTCCGGGATCGGCGTAAGGGACGAAGACCGAGCTGGTGCCGCAGCAGACGACTTCGTCCGGGAAGATGCGGCCGCTCGCCAACTCCGCGGCGCGTGGCGAACACAGGATCGAATTCACCGCCACGGGATGCGTGTGGCCGACGAACGAGATGCCCGGCAGCTTCAGCAGCCACGCATGAAAGATCGCCTCGATGGATGGCTTCGGTGCCGCGGGATCGACGCGCGACGCCAGCAGCACCTCGTCGATTTCCTCCGCGGTGATCTCCGCCCGATCGATGAGCGCGAGCAGCGGAGCGAACCGGCACTCGACAACGCCGGCTTCCGTGAGGGTGCCGAGGCTGCTGCCGCTGGCTTTGACGAGAAACGTGTCCGCGCCGAGTTGCGCCGAGGTGTTGCCTTCACCGAGGACGGTGAGATGGCGGTGTTCGGCTCCGAGTTCGTGGGAAAGCGCGATGAGATCGCGACGGGTTTTGTCGATGAGGTTCATAAAGTTCCGCAGATGAAAACTTCCAGTCCGAGCGCCTGCATCGCGGCCGCTTTGGCCAAGAGCGCGCGTTTCGCCCAGGCGCGGTCGGGCGCGTAGGCGACCTGGATGTGATTGGCTTTGTGTCGCGCCATCATCTGGTCGCGCGTGATGCCCTTCAGCGTCGCGTGCATGATGGGCCATTGCGGCGTGGTCTGCTGCCAGCGGTCTTCGGTTTCGCGCTTCGGCAGACGCACGACTTCGCCCAGACCCGTGTCGAATTTCAACCGCCCATCCGCTACGTAGACACGGCTCCAGACGATCCAACCCGGCTTGCTCACGCCTTTCAGCGTACCGCCGCCGAGTCGGAAGTACATCGCCGGTTGCCGCTCGCTGCTCGCCCCTTTCCACCCGCCGATGAAATGCGCAGGCGGCGCCGCTCCGCTGATCAAAAAGACCCACACGTAGTCATCCAGACCCGCGCCCGTGAAGTGCCGGCCCCAGCGCAGATCGTGCAGCGTATTCTCCGGTGGCAGACCGAGTTCGCGCCAGATGCGGTAGGTCACCAGCCCATCGAGTCCGGCGCATTCGTCCACTTCATTGAAATGTGGGAGCGCCTCGCCGGGGAAAAGTTCCTTGCGCGTACGTTCGTGCAGCACCGGCGGGCGATCGACGTTGTTCAGCGTCCCTTCCACGAGATCGCTGGCTGGCGCGAGGTCTTTCAGCCCTTGTTGATACTGGATGCCGATCGTCGCGCAGCCAAACTCCTCCGCCAGCCGCACCGCCGCGATATACATGCGGCACTGATCCAGCACCTGCGCCTCGGTCAGCTCCGTTTTGCCGTCTTTCCCGAACTGAAACTTCAGCCCCTTGCGCCGATACCACGCCAGCACCCGCCGCGCTTCCACCATACTCACCGTCTGCATCTTTGCGTAGAGCGTCGACTGGCTCAGCCGCTCCTTAAAGACCCCGGTGCCGTGCAGCAGTTCGTCGGGAATGATCGCGTTGTACATCCCCATGCAGCCTTCATCGAAGACCCCCATGATCGCTTTCTCCGCGCGCAGGTTCGCCGCGAAACGCTCCCCCAGCTTTCGCGCCGCCGCCGGCATCGGCACCTTCGCGAGCGGCCTCACGTGCGATTCGTCGTGCTTCACCGTTCCTCGTTCCAGCCACTGCTTCAGCCCACGCCGAAAGAATGCGTCATCGAACGACTCACTCCAAAGCGTGCTGTAACGGACGCCCGCCTTGGTCAGCGAACCATTCAGATTCAACATCCCCACGAGCCCCGGCCACTGGCCGCTCCAGTTGGCCAGCGTGAGAATCGGACCACGGTGCGACATCAGCCCGGCGAGCACATGGTGGCTGTATTGCCACACCGCCTCCGCCACAATGAGGGGCGCCGCGGCGGGGATCCGGCGAAAAACTTCCATCCCATACTTTTGGCTGTCGATGAAGCCGTGCCCCTTCTCCAGATTAAAGGGATGCGCGCGGACCATGCGCGCGCCCTCCCGACCGAGCGCTTTCGCGATTTGCAGTTCCATCGCCGCCTGAGCGGGCTCGCATTTCTGGTTGGCGGAGAGCCGAAGATCGCCGCTTGCGACGAGATAGACGGTGTTCATGAGGGAGAAGGATGCTGCACGGGCCGGGACGGCGAAAACAAGCGCAACCACCCGTCTCGTCGCCCGGATCGGCACGGGTTGAGCATTGATCCGGTATGCCATCTGCTTTCTGAGCGCTGCCGGAGGGGCGCATGGCACGCCCACCGGCGCCCAGAAAATGCGAATGAACGTAGCGAACCACACTCGCCAGCAGGCGTTGACGATCGTCGAGATCCTCGTCGCCGTGATGGCTCTTGCCCTTCTGGGGACAGGTGCGATCGCCGGTCTGCTGGCCATCAATCGCATCGCCACGACCAGCCGGTTCGCCACGAATGCACAGGCCATCGCGCAGACCGCGATCGATCGCGTGCTGGCGGTGCCATTCTCCGCCGGCAGCGCGCCACCCGCCACCCTCGCTCCCGGCACTACCACCCAGGCGAACGTGCCGATCTATGTCGATCCCGGCTCCGGTGCCGTCGTGGTCACCGGCACGGTGCAGACGACGATCACCGACATTTCCCGTCCGATCGTCGCCGGCCGCCCCGTGCCTCCGCTCCTTCATGCTCAGGTGCTGGTGAGTTATTTTGCCACGGGCAAGAACCACACCATCGCCCTTTCCACCGTGCGGACGACCGACTAGCGAATGACGTCCTGCGTGCGCATGAACACCCGGCACCAGCAGGCGGCCTTTACCCTCGTGGAATTTCTCGTTTCGGCGGGGATCATTTCCGTCGTCGGCGGGCTCGTCTTCGTCATGATGCTGGCGGGCCTCCAGCTCTTCGGTAAAAACGTGGCGGCCAATGTGCCGTTCCAAGGTTCACGGGTCGCCTACGATCTTCTCCAGCGCGATCTCCACGGCTCGCTGGCCGATCTCACCCTGCTCGACGCCACCTTCAATCCCGTCGCGGGCAGCGGCCCTGCGGCTGGCGTGGCCATGCGCTGGTTGACGGCCGGACCTTGCCTCGTCGCGGTCGACGCCACCGCCCCGGCAACGACGATCGAGGTGCAGCAAAGCGGCGGCGCCGCGCCGCACGTGGGCGATCTCCTCAGCCTCCCAGCGTTTCGGATCGAACGGACGGTGACGTCGGTCAGTATCTCCGGTTCAAACTGGCTCATCGGCCTCGACGCTGCGCTCGGCGCCCCGCTCACGAACGCCGCGACGCAAAATTTCCTCTGCCTTTTCACCCGGCGCTGCGGCTATTCCGTCGCTGGCGGCGCGCTCGTGCGCTATGCCGATCTCGGCAATCCCGCGGCCTCCCGCATGGTCACCCGCGGCGTGACGAATGCGACCCCGTTTTCCTTTCCCCTCATCGGGAGCCAGCCGGACCGGCGCTTTCTCGTCACCCAACTCACCGCGGTCGATCCAGGCAGCAGCAACCGCGGCTGGCGAGCCGTGGGAGCGAACCTCAACTTCACCATCGCCGTGCGGTCGACCAGCCCCGTGACCACCCAATGAAGACGCGCCGTTTCACTCAAGCGGGCGGTTTGCTCCTCACCGTGCTGGGCACGCTCGTCATCCTTAGTGGATTGGTCGCCGCCGCGCTGTCGCTCACCATGCAGTTCTCCCGACAGGCGGAGCGCAGCCGCGTTCTGGCCCAGGCGGTGACCATCGGCGATGGCTCGCTGCAGATGCTCTACGCCGACTGGCAGGCGCAGAGCCGCGACTACGCGCCCACCCATTCCTTCGATCCACTGCCCACCTTTGTCCCCACCTCCGCTGTCACCCCTGGCACCGCCGAGTTTCCCATTCTCCTACCCTACTCGGCAGGCGCGAATCAGTGGATGATCGACCCGGCCTCCTACTCAGTCCTCCCGCTGATCCTCCGCGGCAGTTCGAACCGCTCGAACGGCCCCTCGGCCGCGACGTCCATCTACTACTTCACCGCCGGTGTGAATCTCACCGCTCAGGCCCTCTCCCAGCCGCTTCAGGTCCGGTTGCGGCGGACCTTCGAGCAGCATGTGGACTCCGGCTGGCGTTTTCAAGCCCTCTCGGATTTCGACCTCGAACTTCAGCCGGATGGCAGCCCGCTCACCCTCGACGGCGACGTGCACAGCAATGGCACCCTCTACTCCGGCACGAATTGGCTCACCGTTTCCGGGCAGGCCTCGGCCGCTCAGGGCTTCGTCAATGGCTGGGCGCCTGACGACACGACCAATGCCTCGCGCACCATTGCCGCGCCGACCTTTGCCGATGGATCGCCATTTGTGAACTCGCGGCGGGACCTCTTCGGTGTCGAGCCCACGTCATTCGATACCGTGGATACCAACGCCAACAATGATGGCTATCGCGAACTCATCGAGCGGCCCGCAGCCAGCGGCGCGGACCCGCTGACGGGCCGGCGGCTTTACGATCAGGCGGGCATCAAGGTGCTCATCGACGCCTCCAATGCTGTCACCATCATGGATCAAGCCGGCACCATCCATAGCAACCCAACGGATCCTTTCTATGCGAGCGTCCAGTCCGCGATCATCACCGGGCAAAGTGTCCAGGATGGGCGTGAAGCGGCCACCGTGCGCGTCGCCACGGTCGATGTCTCGAAACTGACCGCCGCGGTCGATGCCGGGACGCTGACCTTCAATGGCATCCTCTACATCTCCGACACGAGCGCCACCCCCACCACCAAGCGCGCCGTGCGACTCTGGCGCGGCGCCCGCCTCCCCGCCACCGGACTCACCGTCGCCACCGACAATCCAGTCTACATCTGGGGCGACTACAACACCGGCGGCACTTACACGAATCCCACCGACACCGCGACCGCCGTGCAACCGGATACGAATACCGACGGCAGCCCGCTCAATGCCGCGAACACCCTCACTGGTTACACCCCTGCGCCCGCCGCCATCTTCTCCGACTCCACCACCATCCTCTCCAACGCGTGGGACGACGCCACCGCCAGCAGTTCTCTCTCCACTCGCCTGGCCGCGAATACGACCATCAATAGTGGCATCGTCACCGGAAGCGTGGCCACCGACGCTACGAACGGCTACGGCCAGGGCCTCGCGGGAATGATCCGCTTCCTCGAAAACTGGAAACCCGCCGACCTCGGCGGTGGCGGCCCGCAAAAGCGTTTTACGAACTACGGAGCGCTGCTGAACTGGTGGCGGGTGCAACAAGCCAGTGGCGTCTACAGCTACGGCTCCTACTACACCGCCCCGGCCAGCCAATTGTTTTACGAAAAGCGCTTCGGCGCCAACCCGCCCGCGCCCGACCTGCGCATCCTCTCCTTTGCCAAAGGCCGCTGGTATCTCGAATGATCCGGTCGATTGTCATCCTCGCACTGGGGGCTGCGTCCGCTCTGGCCATCGATTTTACCCCCATCGTGCCGCAGAACGAATCCCCGCAGATGCGGCGCTTCCCTCGTCTCCTCTTCAAGGACGGCACCCGCACCGCGAGCTACGTCCCACCGGCTGGCTGGACGTATTCAGGCAATCCGGCTGGCTTGCGCCTGGAGGCAAGCGACCCGTCGCGTTCTCTCGCCACCATTCAGGAAATCGTGCGGAAAAATCCCAAGCCTTTCGATCCCGAAACCGTCGAATCCCTCGCCACTGCGCTCATGACCGCCGTCCCCGCCGGGAGCACCGATGTCCGCGTCATGAGCAAGGAGCAGAACCCATTGCGCATCGGAGGCGCAGAGACCCTGGAAATCGCGATCTCCTACTTCGCCGTCGGCAAGGTGCGAATGCGCAGCGTTCTTTTCGTCAATCTGCCCGCGACGCAACTCCAGTTCTCCTTGAGCAGCCTGCAGGCAGAGTTCCCCGCGGCCCATGACCGGTTCCGCCGGAGTTACTATTCGTGGCAGTGGCTGGATTGAGTTGACCTAGCCGCTTATAGGTGCGGCGCGGCTGGCTTCAGCGGAGGCTCAAAGCTCGGCGCGGCTTTCGCCTTCACCTTCCGTTTGAAGACCTTGTCGCCCGCGGTGACGTAGAGAATGTCGCAATCCGCGCCGCCGAGCACGACGTTACTGCATCGACCATTTGGCGTCGGCACGATCACATTCACCCGACCGGCTTGATCGCAAATCTGCAGGCCGAGCTTCGTCGCGACATAGAGCCGGCCAGCGCCGTCCACTTCCATGCCATCGGCACCCGCCTCGTCGGCGGTGTCGGGAGTGTGCAGCCAGTAGTAGCGTTGTTTGTGTTTGAGCGTTCCGTCCGGCTGGATCTGGTAGCTCCAGACCCAGTGGCTGCGCGCTTCGGCCACGTAGAGGAGCGATTGATCGGTGCTCGCGGCGATGCCATTCGGAAACTTCAAGCCTTGGTCCACGACCGTCTTCGTTCCGTCGGGTTTGATCAGCCACACCTTGTTCGGGATCTTCGGATCGGTCACATAGACATTTCCATTCGCCAGCACCGTGAGGTCATTGCCGCGAATGTCGGTCGCGAATTCCTTCATCGCTCCCGCTGCATCGGAGACGAGCACCTTCGGCTCCGCCGTGGAGATTACATACAGCCGTCCATCCGGCCCGAACGCCTGACCGTTAGCTTTCTTCGATTCAGTTAGATATTCCGTCACCTTGCCATCCAGCGCGATCTTGTAGGTCTTGCTGTTGGGGATGTCGTTGAAGAAGACCTCGCCTTTCGCATTCGCCGCCGGACCTTCGGTGAACTTTCCGCCTTCCCACGCCACCTGCCAGCCTTCGCCGGGGATGAAGATCTCGTTGAACATGGTGTTCTTTCCCGTGCCCGCCTTCACCGGCTCGGGCCAGCCTTTCCAGAGGAAGCGGATCGCGTCCGGGAAAACCTGCGTGCCCTGCTTGCCATTGTGTCCGCCCGTACCCCACACGTGGTCGTGCTCGTAGCCGGCGAACGTCAGCGACCGCTCGAGTTCCTGGTTCGCCATCCACCAGTCGCCGCCGTAGATGTTGTTGTCATTCTCGCCGTCCACCTGAAAGACGCGCAACGCCTTCGGCTCATACTTGCGGATGATCGTCGGGAATTCATTCGCGCCGCGCAGGCCGACCATGGTGCAAACATTGGTAAAGACGCGGCTGAATGCGTCGGGCCGCTCCCACGCGGCGATGAACGCGGCGATCGCGCCGCTGCTGCTGCCGCCGATCGCGCGGTCATTCCCGCTCTTGCTCAACACGATCGCGCGACCGTCGCTCGTCTTCTGCCGCTCCACCGCGGGCAGGATTTCATCGAGGACAAAGCGCGCGTAATCCGGCCCGAGGCCGTCGTATTCCAGGCTGCGATTGAAGCGGTCGAGCGCCTTGCCGCCGTCGAGCGCCTTGACCACGCCCGGCTTGATGAAGACGCCGATCTGCACCGGGATTTCACCCTTCGCGATCAGGTTGTCGAAGACCGTCGGCGCATTCCACTGCACGCCGTCCTGGTTCACGTAGACACAGGCGGGCTTCGTGCCGTCGTATTGTTTCGGGACGTAGACCGTCACTTCGCGGGTGGTGCCGGGGAAGATCTTTGACTGCGCGAACTCGAATTTGAGCTGCTCGCCTTTTGGCACGTTGTCGTGCGGTTTCGAGTCTTCGGTGAGGGGAAAATCCGGCTCGGCCGCGAAGAGCGACGTGGCAACGAGCGGCGTGAGCAGGAACGGGAGGAAACGGTTCATGGTGCGGTGTGGGTGAATGACGGAACCAGGCGGGTGCCGCGAGCTTTGATTGTTTCGCACCGATGCGTTCCATCGCGTAATTTCCGCCCGCAATGCTCTTCGACGCGCACAACCATCTCCAGGATCCGCGTCTGGCTCCGCATCTCAGCGCGATCCTCGCGGAACTCGCCGCGTTGGACTTCGGCGGCGCCGTGGTCAATGGCACGCGCGAAAGCGACTGGCGCGAAGTCGCCGATCTGGCCGCGACATATCCCTGGGTGCGCCCGGCGTTCGGCCTCCATCCATGGCAGGTCGCGAGCCGTTCGTCGCAGTGGTTGGAAAATCTGTGCGCCCAAATCGACGCCCATCCGCGCGCCAGCATCGGCGAGATCGGCCTCGACCGGTGGATCGCCGGCCACGACCTCGCGGACCAGCTCACCGTCTTCACCGCCCAGCTCCAGCTCGCCACCGAACGCGATCTCCCCGTGACGATCCACTGCATCCAGGCTTGGGGCGCGCTGTGGGAGGTGATCCGCACCCATCCCCTGCCCGCCCGCGGATTCCTCATTCACGCCTATGGCGGACCGACGGAAATGCTCGACGGCTTCGTCGATCGCGGCGCGCACTTCTCGTTCTCACCCTACTTTCTCCACGCGCGGAAATCCGCCCAGCGCGACGTCTTCGCCCGCATGCCCGTCGATCGGCTGCTCGTGGAAACCGACGCGCCCGCCCTGAACCCTCCGGATGACCGCAACGCGCACCCGCTCCACGATGCCGCGGGCGAACCAATCAATCATCCCGCGAATCTCGCCGTGGCCTACGCCTGCCTCGCGGAAATTCGCAACACCCCGCTCCCCGAACTCACCGCCCTCGTTGCGGAAAATTTCGCCTGCTTATTTGGCGCCGCCGCAGCTCCGGGTGGAGTACTCGACCCGAGTGCCGTCTTCGGCGACCCGCCGAAGACTCCGTAACCGCGTCAATTTCTCAACGACTCGCACCGACCACCGGAAACAGCACTCGGGGCGATACCCCACCCGGCATGCTCGCTACTTCTGGATGAACACGTAAGCCCCACGCTTGTTGCCCACGACCACATCCGGCTTGCCGTCGCCGCTGAGATCGCGCGCCACCACCTGCGTGCCTACGCCGCTCGCGTCGTCGATGCGATGCCCCATGTATTCCGCTTTCCCCGCGGTGCGCTTCAGCTCGAACCAATACAAATACGGCGTGCCCGTGGGATCGGGGTCGCCCTTCGGCCCGTGCGCGTAAAAGCGTTTACCAGTCACGATGTCTTTGAGCCCGTCGCCATTCATATCGATGAGGTCCACCGCATGGAGCTGTGAGAAGGCGATGCCCTGCGGGTTCTCTTCCGGCTTCTCGCCGATGATCAGGTGCTTCCTCCACCCCTCCGCACCGCCCTCATTCGTCTGCTCGAACCACGCGAGACCGTAGCCGTGTGCGGCGAGCGACGTAATCACGTCATTCTTTCCATCGCCATTGACGTCATAGACGTACATCTGCGCACCGCCCGCCGTGCCGAACATAAACTCGTGCTTCTTCCACACCGGATCACCCGCGAGCGACACCGGCTGCTCCCACCATCCGCTCTTCTCGAGGATGTCCATGCGCCCATCGCCATTCACATCCCCCGCCCCGAGGCCGTGAGTGAACTTGAAATAGAAATTCGTTTCCTTGCCGTCCTTGCCCGGAAAACCGATCACCAGAATGTCCGCCCAGCCGTCGCCGTTGAAGTCGTGGGTGTAGGCGAGGAAATTGTCCGAGTAGTCGTTCTCGTTGCCGAGCGCGCCTTTGAAGCCGGCAAACTCGACCTCCTCGCCCGCGGCGTTCTTGCTCTTCGATTT
>JANPHH010000606.1:0-39677 GCA_031424375.1 Chthoniobacter sp.
GCCGGAGGCTCCGCGGAAATTAGCCGGTGGCGTCAGCCACCGGATCACGGAATAAAGCGCTCCGCCCCGGCAGGGGCGCTGGAATTTCTGCCGCCCCTGCCGGGGCTCGGTCTCTTTGCGACTCAAGTCCGGTGGCTGACGCCACCGGCTAATTTCCCTCGGCCCAGTCGGGCCGAATCGTCCGACCTTCAACTTAGTTTGGTATTAGGTGGGAGCGTGGTGATGTGCCTCCACTCGTGAAACCCAACCGTGGCGGGCGATCCGCATCGGTCAGTGCTTTGCCGGGTCGGATTCCATGCGCCGCTCGATGCGGCGATCGGGGATGAACCAGAGCGCGGCGACGACCACGTAGAGGACGTTGGCGATCCATCGATTCACAAACGCGAGGCCGATCGCGAGAGCGTAGAGCGCGAGCGAAAGTTTTCCTTTCCAATCCGCACCCAGGGCGCGGGCGACGCGGGAGTCGCGGCCATTTTCTGCGATTATCGCGCACTGGAGAAAGCGATAGGCGACGCCGGCCATGAAGAGCACGATGCCGTAGAGAGCGGTGGGTACGGCGGTGAAGTGATTTTGCCCCATCCAGCCGGTGACGAAAGGGATGAGCGACAGCCAGAAAAGGAGGTGCAGATTTGTCCAGAGGACGGCGCCGCTGACGCGCTCGGTGGCTTGGAAGAGGTGGTGGTGATTGTTCCAGTAAATGCCCACGTAGATGAAGCTGAGCAGGTAGCTGGAAAAGGTGGGCACGAGCAGCGCGAGCGCGGCGAGGTCGGTGCCGTGCGGCACTTTCAACTCCAGCACCATGATCGTGATGACGATGGCGATGACGCCGTCGCTGAAGGCTTCGAGTCTTCCGGTTTCCATCCCCGGCTTCTACCGGGTGAAGGAGCGCGTGCCAACCCTGCCGACGGTCGTGCGCTAAAACTGCTCGAGCAGGTAGCGAATGAGGTCCGTGGAGGTGATGAGGCCGACGAGTTTCTGGCCGTCGCTGACGACTGGCAGGGAGTGAAAGCTGCCTTCGACCAGGGCCTGGGCTGCTTCGCGGATGGAGGCAGTTTCGCGCACGGCGACGGGATCCTTTTTCATGAGCTGCTCGATGGTAAACGTGTGGTCGAGCGTGGCGTCGACGGTGCGTTCATCGGTCTGAAAGGTCTCGCCGAAGCTGACGCGGAGGATGTCGGAATTGCTGATGATGCCGACGAGTTTTTGTCCGCTGACGACGGGGATGTGTTCGATGTCATGCTCGCGGAGGAGCTGGCGGACTTTGGAGACCGGGTCGCCGTGGTGGACGGTGACGAGGTGGGTGGTCATGACTTTGGAGACGGGTTCGTGGCGTTTCATTTTGGGATGCCACAAATCTAGGCGCTCCCGCCGCGCGCGGCTCGTCCTCGCTTGGCGCACGCTGCACGGGCATTGCGCGTCGATGGTCCTCGGGCCGCTGCGTCGAGCCTGGCTCGGGTGAGACGGCGATGCAGGTGACGGTGAACGTCCAAGCGATCGCGCGTTGGTCCGCCCGGCAAGGTGACGACGCCGGGGCAAACCGCGTGACAGGCATTTCGTGGTCGTCGATGGTGGCCGTCCCATGGCGCAGCTCAGCAAAGACGAACTCATCGACATCCTGGAACAAATCGCGCAGCTCCTCGAGCTGAAGGGCGAGGTGGTCTTCAAGGTGCGCGCGTATCAAAACGCGGCGCGGGCGCTGGAGACCTTTCCGGGGAATCTGGCGCAGCTCGCGACCGAAGGCCGGCTCGGCGAAATCGAGGGCGTGGGCAAGGCGATCGCGGAGAAGCTGACGACGCTGCTGCAGACCGGGACGCTTCCCTATTTCGAGGAGCTGAAGGCGGAGTTTCCGCCGGGGTTGTTCGAGCTGTTTGAGTTGCAGGGACTCGGGCCGAAGAAGGTCAAGGCGCTGTGGGAAAAGCTCGGGGTAACTTCGATCGCGACGCTCACCGAGGCGGTGAACGATGGCCGCGTCGCGGAGTTGCCCGGCTTCGGCAAGAAGACGGCGGATAATCTGGTCGCGGCGATCGAGGCGCGTGCGAAACACGCGGGACGCTTCCGCCTCGGCGACATTTCGCCGGCTGCGCAGGGGCTGCTGGAGGATCTTCGGCTGCACCCCGACGTGACTCGCGTGAACGTGTGCGGCAGCTACCGGCGGCGGAAGGAGATCGTGGGCGATCTCGACTTCCTCGTCTCGACGAAGGAGCCCGCGGCGGTGTCGGAGTTTTTTGTTCAGCACGGGATGGTCGAGAGCGTGATGGCGCACGGGGCGACGAAGTCGAGCGTGCGGCTGAAAAACGGCATTCAGGCGGATTTGCGCGTGGTGAAGGATGGGGAGTTCCCGTTTGCGCTGAACTACTTCACCGGCTCGAAGGAGCACAACATCATCATGCGCCAGCGGGCGCTGGCTCGCGGCTGGACATTGAACGAATACCGGCTCGCTCCGCTCGAAAATCCAAAATCCAAAATCCAAAATCCAAGCGCAGACCTGCCGCCGATTCGCGAGGAGGCGGATCTCTATCGCGCGCTCGGGCTGGACTACGTGGAACCGGAGCTGCGCGAGGATCGCGGGGAATTCGCCGCCGCCGAGGCGCATACGCTGCCGGATTTGATCGAGGCGGAGAATCTGCGCGGCACTTTTCACAACCACACCACGGCGAGCGACGGGCGGAATTCCCTCGCGGAAATGGCCGGCGCGGCGCAGGAACTCGGGCTGCAATATCTTGGCATCGCGGATCACTCGAAGTCGTCCTTTCAAGCGCACGGGCTGGATGCCGATCGGCTGCTCGCGCAGGTCGCGGAGATTCGGGAGCTGAATCAGACGTTCGGCGGTTCGTTCCGGGTCTTCGCGGGGAGCGAGGTGGACATCCTCAAGGATGGCTCCCTCGATTTTCCCGACGAGGTGCTGGAGCAGCTCGATTACGCGGTGGCGTCGGTGCACAGCGTGTTCAATCTCCCGGAGGCGGAGATGACGGAGCGGATCATCCGTGCGATGGAGAATCCGCACATCACCATGCTCGGTCACCTCACCGGGCGACTGCTGCTTTCCCGCGACGGCTATGCGGTGGATGTGCCGGCGATCATCGAAGCGGCGGCGGCGACCGGGACGATCATCGAGCTAAACGCAAACCCGCGTCGGCTCGACATGGACTGGCGCTGGTGGCCGCTGGCCAGGGAGAAGGGTGTGAAATGCGCGATCAACCCGGATGCGCACCACACGTCACACCTACAGTTTCTCTGGTACGGCATCGGCACGGCGCGCAAGGGTTGGCTCACGCGGGGCGATGTGGTGAATACGCTGCCGCTCGGGAAGATCGAGGCGGTGCTCGCGGCGAAGCGGAAGGGGTAGGTGCCGGGTGGAGCACTCGACCCGAGTGCGGTTTTCGGCGACCCGCCGAAAACATCACGGACCGCGCTGGGTGCCAAAGAGGACGCGTGATGGTGGTGGCGACCAAGTCTTGTCATCCACGCAAAAAGTCGTTCCCGGCGGGTCGCCGGCAACGGCACTCGGGTCGAGTGCTCCACCCGGAATGCCGCACTACCGCTTCACCTTCCAGCGCGTCTCGGGGAGCAGATTGATGTCGTCCTTGCTGATCTCGAAGCCACACGCTTGCAGGAGGTATGCGACGCCCTCGCGAGTACCCATCGTCTGCTTCAAGCTGTGGGCGAAGAGTTCGACGTATTCCTTGTAGCTGTCGAGGGCGAGGCTGCCTTCACTCACATACTTCGCGAGTTCGGTGTCGTGGCTTTCGATGAGTTCGAAGATGGCGCGGCGCAGCTTGGCGCGCATCACGGGATCGACCACGAGCTTGAAAGGGTTGCCGCTCGGGTCCATCGGCGCGGAGTCTTTGGTGACCTCGAAATTGATCGAGTCGAGCGTGGTCAGCGATTGGCCTTCGGTAGGTTCGTTCATGGCATCAGATAGTTCGGCAACAGCTTCGCGGCTGAGGCCGGTGGGGCAAGGCCGCGTTGCGCAATTCGCTGCGGCGACATCGTGGAGCAGGGATCCTGGCCTGACTCGATCAGTGCGCGGCGGCGGTGCTGGCGGGGGCGACGGGCGGGCGGGACTGCGGAGGTTTCGCCGCGACGCGGAAGCTGCGCCAGAACCGATCGGGCAGAGCGCCGATGCCGATGAGCACGAGCATCGCGATGTCAAAGCTGAGCAGCGCGTAAAACGCGGCGTCCATGAAGCCGTAGCTGTGCAGGCCGATGCCGAGCATGTTGGTGCCGAACCATGACCAACTCGTGACGATGTTGCCGACGATGGCGAGATTGAGCAGGCCGCGTTCGCGGACGAGTCCGCCCCAGCGCGCGTGGAGGACGAGCGCATTCCAGAGCACGATGATGATCGCGCCGTTTTCCTTCGGGTCCCAGCCCCAGAAGCGGCCCCAGCTTTGATCCGCCCAGATGCCGCCGAGCACGGTACCGACGAAGCTGAAGAGCGCGGCGAAACAGATGATGCCGTAGACCATGCGGGCGAGGCTCTTCTTCAACTCCGGCGTAACGCCGGTGGTGAAGAAACCGCGCAGCACGAAGATGATCCCGAGGAAGCCGGCGACGAACGTGGCGGCGTAGCCAAGCGTGACAATCACGACATGGGTCGCGAGCCAGAAGTTCGTGTCGAGCACCGCGCGCAGCATTTCGAGCGTGTCTTTCTCCAGCGAGAGGTAATGCGCGACGATGAGGCAGAGCGAGGCGACGAGCGACCCGACGACGACGCCGATCGAATTGCGCCAGAATTTTTCCAGCAAAAGTCCGAGAACCGGCGCGCCCCACGCGATGAAGGTGGCCGACGAATAGAGATTGATGACGGGCGGGCGGCCGATGAGCACCATGCGGAAAATCATGCCGACGGTGGTGACGATGACGCCGAGCGCCGCGAGGTTGAACGCGGTCTGGCGCAGCCATTCCCACTCGACCGGGCGGAACCAGAAGACCACGGCGCAGAGGAACGCGCAGACGAAGATGAGCATCGCCTGGTAGAAAGCCTGCAGATCATTAAACGCGACCTCCTGCCGGGCCTGTTTCAGGTTGGCGTCGAGGCGGCCGCTGAGTTCCTTTTTGTAATCGGCGACGGTGGTGTTGAAGCCGGCGACATCGCCGGTGCGGAAGGCGCTGGCCATCCGCGCATAGTAGGCGAGGGCAAAGTGCGGGACCCCGCCGCGGGCGGCTTCCATCAGCACCTGGCCGCTGCGGCGCCAGCCATCGTCCGTGGCGGTGGTCTCGGGCGGCAGGATCAGCGGCATGCGCATCTCGAGGCGCTTGCCGAATTCATCGAGCTGCTCCATGCGGTCAAAGCGCGAGACTTCCTGGACCATGCGGTCGAGCGCGGCTTTGTCGTATTCCTTTTTCTCCGACTGCGCGATCGCGGCGGCGCGTCCGGCTTCGCGGAAGCTGAGGAACTCGCGCAGCTCGGTCGCCCAATCCTGGGCGTCTGGCGGCTGCACAGCGCCGCGGAGTTGCTGGTAGAGGAAGGTGCCGCGCCAGAGATTGGAGACGGCTTTGTCGAAGCCGTTGCGTTGCGCGCTGGGGACGCTGCTGACGCGCTGCATCTCGTCGAGGAGCGCCTGCGATTTCACGCTGACCTGGTTGAAGGAAAAATGTTTTCCATCGCTCTCGAAGCCGGCTTCGAGTGGCAGGCCGAGCAGCCCCTTTAAATCCGGGTGATCGATGCGGAAGACAGGTCGCGAATCGGCGAGCACTGGATTCATCCAGAGTTCCGCGAGCCACTCGCTGGCGGAGATGATCTGGCCGCCGCTGCGCCACGGCTCGAGGTTCGCGGTTTGTTTGCCGCGGAGCTGGAGCAGGGAGTTGCGCGCGAGCGAATCGATCGGCTGGCGGCGACCGCCATTGAGGATCGGGAGCTGGCCGAATTCACGAATGGCGAAGCCTTCGCTTTTCTTCGGCCGCGCGGAGCTGACGACCCAGCCGGCGAAGAGGAGGGTGATGAGGAGAGGGAGCCACTTTTTCATAAACAGAAGGGAAATTTCGAAATTCGGATTCCGGGTTTTCGCTCAAACCGCACGGCGTTTGGTGATGAAGCCGACGAGGTGATGGAGAAACTGCCACATCATACCGATGGTTACGACAATGCACCCGATGTAGGGCGCGAGCCAACTGGGGTTGCGGACGACCTGGAGCACGCTCTGGCCGGGGCTGGTGTCGAGTTCGTCCTTGGTCATCTGATACTGGAAAAAGGCAAGGCCGCCGTAGCGCAGCGGGCTGTTCATCGAGATCTCGGTTTCGCGGTGTTCGCTCTTGCCGGGGTTGTCGATCAGCACGCGGCTGCGGAAGTCTTTTGGCAGATCGCTGCCGGGATATTTTTTGTGCGTGGCCTGGAGCAGCTTGAGCGAGAACGGGAGATAGACGCGCTCATCGCGAAAGGCGACGCGCACCGTTTTGTCGCCGAACTTGATCTCCTGCGGCCGGAGATAAGGCGAGACCAGCCAGGTGCCCTGGCTCGCGCCGGAGGAGACGAGTTCGAGCACGGCGTAGGGCAGATTGGGCGTGTCCATGTCCTTGGCGATCGGCATCGGGACGACACTCGATTGCCCCCCGGCGCCTTGCGTGGATGCGGCCTTCAGCGTTTCAGCCGAAACCGTTTCGCCCGCGGCCATTTTGCGGGCGGCGAAGTTTGCGGCAGGCCCCTGCATCGGCGTCATGAAGCGCTCGGTCATTTCCTTGCGAAAGCGCGTTTTCAGTTCATCGCGCAGCTTGCCCTCGCGGTCGGGTTGCGCGGCGATGCGCTTTGCCGCGGCGACGATGTCTTGGGTGTCTTTCTCGCCGAGCGCCTGGAGCGCCGCGCGCCAGACGGCGGTGCGGCCGGCGCTCTCGGTGGCGCGTTCGGCCTGGGGCGCGAGCGTGTCGGCGGAGGAATATCCGCCTTCCAGCGTGGCCAGCGCGGTGGTGAGGGTGCCCACGGATTCCATCACGTCGGCGTGCGCGACCACGGCGCCGTTCGGTGCCAGCTCAGTCACCCGCACGGCAAAGGGCAGCTTCGGATCGCGCAGTTCCGTCCCCTTTTTCACCAGCTCCTGCGGGAAGGCGACGACCTCATCCCGCCCATCGCCCTTGTCGACGAGAAAGGCCAGCTCGTGCTTGCGGTGGTTCTCGACGTAGCTGGCGGCCTGCCCTTCCCGGAAGGTCATCCGCGATTCCACCTGTGTCATGTCCGTGGCGAGCTGACCCCCAAGCAGGATGATGATTCCGGCATGGGTGAGGTGGATGCCGACCTTCGACGCCGCCCACTTAAAGCGCTTGATGTGCGCCGCGATCAGATTCGCGAGCAGCAGCACGCCGAGGGTGTAACCGCCGGGCAGGATGATCGGGACATGTTTGCCCCACATCATCGCGCCGACGACGAACCAGTGTTTGAAATAGCGTTCCTGCGCCTGGTAGAGACCTTCATCCGCCTGGGCCACGGTGCCGATGAAGACGAGGATGATGGACAGCGAGAGCAGAACGACGGTGAGTCGCAGCGAGGTGAGAAATTTCCAGAGAGACATGGTGGGAGAGCAGGGCGGAGATCGGAGATGGAAGATCGGAGATCGGAGATCGGCGCTAGGGTTGCGGTTTCGCGTCGGTGGCGGTCGGCGCTGCGGCTGCGGCGGGTTCGGCGATTTTGACCGACTTAATGAAATCCAGGAACGACTGCTTCACTTTGGTGACAAAGGGTTCATCGCCCGAAATCCGGTAGAACCAGCTCCGCCCGTCGCGATGCGCGATGACGGTGATGAGGCGGATGGACTTGTCGCGATTCTTGCCCACCAGCTCGAGGAGCTGGCCCTCGCCGCCCGCCACTTCCACCTTCTCCAGCGTCTTATCCAGATCCGCCTGCTCGATCGGCGCCTGGCCGGTCTGCTGGCGATACATGTTCACCACCATCGACTCACGCCCGCGCAAATCCGGCAGCGGCGTCACATTCACCGAAGCCTCGGCGCCGTCTTCCTTGATCGTGAATGCCGCGATGCTCACGTCGCCGGGAGGCGCTTCCGTCCAGCCGGGTGGGACCTGGTAGGTGATCGTCGGTTTCGCGGGAGCTGGAGCGGTGGCCGCGGGAGCGGGAGCGGCGGCAGCCTGGCCGTCCTGCGGTTCGTTGGGATCGTGAACGTGACCGGGCGCGCCATGCGGGGCGGGGGTGGCGTCCTTCGGGGCAAGGTAGACGCTCACCTGCGGCTGCTTGCAGCTAGAGAGCAGCAGCACGGCCACGCTGGAGAGGAGAGCAGCGGCGGCGGGAAAAATTCGGGGTGTCATTCGGGATGGGTGGGGCGCGAAGGGTCGACGCGTCACACTGGCAACAATCTCTTCGAGTGGCGTGACGATCCGGTTTCGCGCGCATTCCTTAGCCGCCCCACCCCCCGGTGGCAAACGGTAGAAAATGCCACGCCAGGCTGCGCAGCAGCCGCCGGCGGTCGCAGGGAATGTGAAATGACGGGGGAGAGAAGATCACTTTCGTCACCCTACTAGACGCCGCCTCGCCCCGCCTGCCGACACCGTTTTTCCCCAGCGCACTTCGCCACCCCGGCCGGGACGCACGGAGCGGTCTGCGGTAGCGCGTGCTTCCGCGCTTTATCTTCGCCGCCGAGTCTGAGATCAGCGGGAACGGCAAGAGTTAAAAAGCTTGCGGTAATTTTGCTGGAGGTTATCACGCGACGCCGCACGGCGTAGTTATTCGCGCTTCTCCGCGGCGCCACCGAAAGCACCTCCCCATGAAAACTTCCTTTCTTTACTCCCTCGCTGCCGCACTCGCCGTCACGGCATGGGCCGGCTCCACCTCGCAGGCCGCGATTGTCGTCGTCGCTCCCACGGCTTCGACCGCCGGTACGCTCAACATCACGCAAGACATTACCTTCAATGTCACGACGGCTGGGATTGTAGGCATAGTGCTTCTTGACGAGTGGGTCACGACCGACGGTTCCAGTACCTTGGGAGTCCTACCCACCAAGTTCACGTTTTCTGTGAATGGAGGGGCGAATACCCAATCTGCAAATAGTTCGCGAATAACCGACAACGCCAACTTCACCTCTAACGGCATTACTCCGAACGACGGTTTTCTCACTATCGACAACGGTGCAGGCATCTCCGTCGCCCTTGGAAATACGTTTACGCTTCGGAGTGGGACGTTTGTGATTCCCGCCACGGCTAATTTCAATTCTCAAGCCACGCAAACGTTCAACGGGAACGTTTTTCTTGCGGACAACGCTGGGACAAGACTGAGCGGCAATGTGGCCGTGCCGGAGCCCACGAGCGCGCTGCTCGGTCTCTTCGGTGGCGGCTGCCTGCTCCTCCTCCGCCGTCGCCGCGCCCTCTGAGGGGATGTAGCGGAACTCGGGAAGGGAGTGTGCTGGCGCGGCGCTCGCCAAGCCCCACCCGCCCTATTGCGTGATCAGCGTCAGCGTCTGGCGCACATTTTCCTCCATGCTGAACCGCGCATCCAGCTCACGCAGCCGCGGACGGGCGGCATCGCGCCGCGTGGGGTCGGCGGTGGTCGCCGGCACGCCATTGTAGACCACGTGGATGTGCGCGGGGTCGTAGCGGAAGTGTTGCTCGATCTCGCGCTTCACGAGCTGCGAGTTGGCGATCACGGTGCCCGCGCCTTCCGCGCTGAAGAGCTGTTTTTCGAGGTCGAGGGTCTCGCTCGCCGAGCTGTTCGGCTGAGGGGAAGCCATGGACCACCGGGCCGGGCACCGGAGTTGCAAAGGCACGGGCGTTCCCAAAACTAATACAGGTTGCCCTATTTGCGTTTTATTGAAACAAAATGCGACTGCCGCGCCACCATCACCACATCCAAACGACTCTGTCCAAAATGAACATGATGCAAACGAACTCCCGACGCACCCTTCTCGCCGCCCTGCTCACCACCGCCCTCGCAGGCGCGGCCCACGCGGGCATCACCGTCCACACCATCGAGCGTTCCATCAGTGCCGACACGAGTGTCTTTCAAACTGGACCTGCTGGGCTTTTCAGTGACTCGGAGGTGAACGCCAGCACCGCAGTGGGGAACTTTACCGACAGCTTCACCCAGGGCGGAACGCTGCCCCGCGTCTCCACGAATGGCACCGTCTCGCACAACACCACGCTCACGGCGACTGCCGAGAGCCTTTCCTTTGGCGGCACCCTCCAGCTCAGCCTCACCCACGCGAATTCGCAAGATATCAACGGGGCTGGCGGTGCGGATCTGGACTTCGCCTCGCACTTCATCCTGGATCTCGAGATCGATGAGGATGTCCACTTTTCACTGGTGGGGGCGACGTCGTACGGCAGGCAGTTTGCCGGCTACGAGACCACGCTCACCCTTTCCGGCTCGGACATCGCGGATATTTCCATCGGCGATTCCTTTGGATTTCCCAACGGCCCCGCCTCCGTGAATACGAGCGGCACCCTCCACGCCGGGCAGACCTACCGGCTCGCAGGATACCTCCGCGACGTCTGGAACCAGCACGGGGACAACATCACGCTCACGGATGCGCGCTCGATCAATTTCAACTTCGAGGTGTCGGCCGTGCCCGAGCCCTCGACCGCGCTCTTCGGAGCAGCGACCGGCCTCGCATTCGTCCTGCGCCGCCGCCGTGCGCGCGCCATCCCCGGTGCCGCTTCCGCGATTGAGTCGCTCGTTCGCGGGTAGGGTGGGCATCCTGCCCGCCGAGCGACGCATCCTGCGTCGCGGCCTCTGGGGTTCGGGAGCGAGCCGCGCCTTCGGTGGACTCGAAAGATCGTTGCGGCGGGACGCCGCAACCGGCGGGCGGGACGCCCACCCTACCCGGGATGGCTCGCGCCCCGCGGGCGGAGCTACTGCGTGATCAGCGCCAGCGTCTGGCGGACGTTTTCTTCCATGCTGAACTTCGCGCCGAGTTCGCGCAGCCGCAGGCGGGCGGCGTCGCGCCGCGTGGGGTCGGCCCAATTCTGCACCTCGGCGACGAGCGAGGGAATGTCGCGCGGATCGTGGACCGTGCCGCCGTCTTCGCCGTAGGTGATGATCTCGGAGAAGCCATTGTGCCGTGTGGTGATCACGGGCAGACCGGCGGCGAGCGCTTCGAGGCAGGCATTGGAAAAGGGATCGTAGAGCGTGGGCAGGATGAAGAGATCCGCCGCCGCGTAGAATCTGCCGAGCCCGCTCATCGGCCCGAGAAACCGCGTGCGGCGCAGGCTGCGCGGGAGCCCGCGCATCGAGCCACGGCCGATGACGAGCAGTCGCGCGGATTGCGGCAGGGCGTTCACCGTGTCGATGGCGTAGCGCAGCCCCTTTCGCTCCCAACCGGAACCGACGAAGAGCAGCGTGAGCTGATCGTCGCGCAGGCCGAGGTCGCGCCGCGTGGCCGCCCGCAGCGAGAGGTCGGCGGTCGTCGCCGGCACGCCATTGTAGATGACGTGGATGTGCGCGGGGTCGTAGCGAAAATGCTGCTCGATCTCGCGCTTCACGAGCTGCGAGTTGGCGATCACGGTGCCCGCGCCTTCCGCGCTGAAGAGCTGTTTTTCGAGGTCGAGCGTCTCGCGATGTTTGCTGCTGAAGCGCCGCAACCACGGCCGCCAGAACGGCTCGAACTCCGCGCGTCGCTGCAACCAGGCCGCATGCACGCCATCTCCGGCGCGGTAGGCGTCGCAGGAAAAAATCCGTTCGAGGCTGAAAAGAAAGTCGCAGCGTTCCCGCGGACGCAGCGCGTGCAGCGACTTCGCAAAGGCCCACGGCCCCGAGCCATGCACCTGCACATGGGCCCACGGCCACTCGGCGCGCGGCCATTGTCCGGCGAAGAGAATGACCTCGTGGCCCGCCGCGATGGCTGACTCCGCGAAGCGCCGCAGATATGCCTCCGCGCCACCGGTGCGCGAGTAGCCGCGCCGGACGAGACCGATTTTCATTTCAGATTTTGGGTTTCGGATTTCAGATTGCCGCCCGCTTGCGACTTCGGGTCGCGCACCTTTTCCATCTGAAATCCGATTTCTGCGATCTGAAACTGCTCTACGCCACCTCCGCGCGGCTCGGCGGCTCCGGCCTCGACGCCGTGGCCGCGGAGACCGTGCGTGCGGCGGAACGGGCCGGCGTGCTCGGCCGCGCGATCGCTTTCGAGAATCGGCTGCCCGAACTGCCGGCGGAACATTTCCACACCCTGCGGTGGAATCCCGTGCGCCTGCTCTCCGGCCTCGGCAGCGAGCACTACTACGCGGTGAAAAAGCACACGCTCGACCGCGCCGCCGCCCGCGCGCTCGGCGAGGGTGCATTCACGATGTTTCACGGTTGGTCGGGAGAATGTGTGCGCACCCTGCGCGAGGCGCGCCGGCGCGGCATTCCGAGCCTCATCGAGATCCCCACCTGGCATCGCAACAAAGGCCGCGACAAACCCGCGCGCCTGACCAAAAGCGAGCGGGAGCGGGCGGCGGCGGGCGGCTGGACCGGCTTCAAGGATCGGTTGCTCATCACCCGACAGCAGATGCTGGAGGACTACGAACTCGCCGATCGCATCCTCGTGCTTTCCGAAAAAGCGGAGGAGACCTTCCTCGCCGCGGGGGTGGCGAAGGCGAAGCTCTTCCGGCACCAGCGCGGCGTGGATGTGGAGCGCTTCCGGCCGGCGGAGCAGCCGCCGGAAAAATTCGTCGCCGTTTTCGTCGGCGCGCTGATTCCGCGCAAAGGCGTGCATCATTTGCTCAAGGTCTGGCGGCAGCTTGCGCTGAAGGATGCGGAGCTGCGGCTGATCGGGACCGTGCATGATGAGATCCGCCCGGCGCTCGAGGAGTTCGGCGGTGACGATGTGGTCGTGCCGGGTTTTCTCTCGCGCGTGGAAGACGCTTACCGCGGCGCGGCGGTTCATGTCTTCCCCAGCGAATGCGAAGGAAGTGCGAAATGCACCTACGAGGCCGCCGCTTGCGGCCTGCCGCAGATCACCACGCGCGAAGCCGGCGACGTGGTCGTGGATGGCGTGAACGGCCTGATCATTCCGCCAAACGATCCCGATGCGCTGGCCGCCGCGCTGCGGCGTCTGCACGCCGATCGCGACCTCTGCGCCCGGCTCGGCGCAGCCGGGCGGGCGCGGGTCGTGGCGCATTTTACCTGGGAGCACTTCGCCGCGCGGCTGCGCGAGGCGTGGCATGTCCGCCCACCTGGTTCAGCATGAGGACCGTCGCGAACGAACGCCGGCGCCGGGTGGAGCACGCGACCCGCGTGCTCTTTGCGGCGACCCGCCGCAAAGACCGGCAGTTGGCGCGGATGACCTCACACCGCCGTTGCCACGCGCTCGGCCTCGATCCCGGCGTGGCCGGTCATCCTCGGCGGGTCGCCGAGGACGGCACGCGGGTCGCGTGCTCCACCCGGCGGACGGCGCTCGCCGCGCCGGTGCCATGAGGATCCTCGCGCTCCAGCTCAAGCGCATCGGCGATCTCGTGCTCACCACCGGGGCGCTGCGGGCGCTGCGGGCGGCGTGGCCGGAGGCGCATCTCGCGCTCGCCGTGAGCGAGGGCTGCGCCTCGCTGCTCGGCGCGATCGACACCATCGACACGCACATAGTGTTCGGCTCCGGTCGCGGCTGGGCGCCGTGGCAGCAGGTGCTCACGGGCCACTTTGATCTGTGCCTCGACTTCACCGGCACGGATCGCTCCGCCGTGGCGAGCGCGCTCTCCCGCGCCCACGATTGCCGCACCTTCGCCTGGGTGCGGAAACGCAAACTGCGCTCGCTCGCCTACCATCACTTTGTCGAGTCGTCCGTCCGCGAACGCCACACCGCCGATCACTACCTCGACCTCGCGCAGTCGGTGATGGCCCCTGGTCATGCACCGCTGATCTCTTCGCCCGAGCTGAATATTCCCGCGGCCACGCGCGAGGCGGCGGCGGAACTCCTGCGCGCCCGCGGCATCACTCGTCCGTTCGTGATTCTGCATCCCGGCACCGCGCGTCCGGAAAAATTCTGGCTCACCGCGCGCTGGCTGGAAGTCGCCGCCGAACTCCGCCTCCGTCACGGCCTCGACCTCGTCCTCACCGGCGGTCGCGACCCCGCCGAACTCGCGCAGATCGCCGCCATCGCCGCGGCGCGCGACCAGTCGGTGCGTTCGCTTTCCCCGGATCGCCTGCCCGGCCCAGCCGCGGGCACGATCGCGAATCTCGCCGGCGCCACCGATCTCCTCACTCTCGCCGCGCTCGTCGAGAGCGCGGCGCTGGTCGTGAGTTGCGACACCGCGATCGTCCACATCGCCGCCGCTCTCCGCCGCCCGCAGGTCGCGCTCTTTGGTCCCACGAATCCATTTCACTGGCGCCCGCGCCACGAACTGGCGCGCATCATTTCCACCGCGCAACCGGACGCGCCGCTCACCGATTTCACCCCGCGGATGCGCGGTGCGCCGATGGACCGCATCTCGACCGCGGGGGTCATCCGTGTTATCGACGAACTCCTCGCGCTCGCGCCGCCACCCTAGCCACGCGCTGCGCGGGTCCGCCCCTTACTGAATGTCCAAAGTCAAAAAACTCTCCCGCAAAGACATCGCCAAAATGTCGTTCGGCGATTTCGTGCGGGCGAGCCGCGAACCGTATCGGCGCCTCTTTTCCTACCTCACGCCGTACCGCGCGCGATTTGCCGCAGGCATCCTTTTCGGGGCGCTGTTCGGCGCGGTGCAGGCGCTGCTGGTTTTCGATGTGCAATATGTCGCCGGTGCGGTGTTTCCCGAGCACAAGGCGAAGGCGGGCGGCGCGCTGATCAAGTGGTTCCCGGCGCTCGCCGAAGTCCGTGTGGACGCGAGCGCGACGACGGTGCTGCTCATCTGCGCGAGCATTCCGGCGCTCATGCTCCTGCGCGGATTGTGCAGCTACTTGAACAGCTACTGCATGCTCTGGGTGAGCGTGCGCGTGCTCGATGACATCCGGCAGCAGGTCTTCCGGCACACGCTCGGGCAGTCGATGGAATTCTTTAATCAATCGAAAGCCGGCGACCTCGTGCAGACGGTCTTCAATCAAACCCGCATGGCGCAGCAGGCACTGACCACGATCGCGGGCGACGTCGTGAAGCAGCCCATCTCGATCCTCACCGGACTCGCCGCTCTGTTCATCGTCGATTGGCGGTTCACGCTCGTGTCCTTCATCATCTTCCCGCTCTGTCTCGTGCCCGTGGCCATCGTCGCGCGCAAGGTGCGCAAGGCCGGGGCGCGCGAGGAAGAGGAAGCCGGCCAGCTCATGGTGGTGATGCAGGAAGCATTCGCCGGCATCCGTGTGGTCAAGACGCACGCGCGAGAGGACTACGAATCGGCGCGGTTCAACGCGGCAAATCAGCTCATCATGAAATTCATCATGCGCTGGCGAAAGGCGCTCGAACTGACCGGTCCGCTGGTCGAGACGATCGCCTCCCTCGGCGTCGCCGCCGCGCTCGCCTGGGCGTGGAGTTACCGGCTCGGGTTCGACAAGTTCATCGCGCTCAACGGCGGCATGATCATGCTTTATCCGGCGTTCAAATCGCTGAGCCGCATCTATCTCACGATGCAAAAGTGCCTCGCTTCGACGACCAAGGTTTTCGAGCTGCTCGATCGCCCCGCGGCGATCCAGGACGCGCCGAATGCGACGAAGCTTGCGCGGGTGACCGGCGACGTGAAGTTCGACAACGTCACGTTCGGATACGGCAACAACAAGATCGCGCTGCGCGACATTCGCCTGCACATTCCACCCGGCACCACGTGCGCGCTGGTGGGCGCGAGCGGTGCGGGAAAGAGCACGATCCTCTCGCTGCTCCAGCGCCTCTACGAGCCGCAGACCGGCGCCATCTCGATCGACGGCCACGACATCGGCACGGTCACGCAGGCTTCGCTCCGCGAGAATATCGCGACGGTCAGCCAGGACATTTTCCTCTTTCACGACTCGATCCTGAACAACATCCGCTACGGCCGACTCGATGCGACCGACGCGGAAGTCGAAGCCGCCGCGAAGCTCGCGCACGCGCACGACTTCATCCTCGCCCAGCCCCACGGCTACCAGACCGTGATCGGCGACAAAGGCTGCCTGCTCAGCGGCGGGCAGCAGCAGCGCCTCTCGATCGCGCGCGCGCTGCTGAAAAACGCGCCCATTCTCCTCCTCGACGAAGCGACCAGCGCGCTCGACTCCGAAGCCGAGCAGCACATCCAAGCCGCGCTCGACGTGCTCGCCACCGGGCGCACCGTCATCGCCATCGCGCATCGGCTTTCCACCATCCTCCATGCGAAACAAATCGTGGTGCTGGAAAACGGCGTGATCAAGGAAGTGGGCCCGCACGCCGAACTCTTCGCCAAGAGCGGCTACTATCGGCGGCTCTACGATCTGCAGTTCAATCGTCACCGCGGCGAGGAGGTCCCGCTCGAAGAACTCGGTAACACCGATCAACCCGCCGCATGAAGACTCTCCCCTTTTTTCTCGCGCTCCTCGTCGCTCCGCTCGCTCATGCGCAGTTCAGCCGCGGCGACGCGATCAAAGCCACGACCACCGTCCATGCCGATGGCACGCGCAGCACCCTCGTGGTGAATCCGGAAACGCAGTCGGCGGAAGAAACGTATTTCGACACCGGGGGCAAGGTGACGCAAAAAATCGTCTATCCGCTCGATGGACAGAATCAGCCGATCGGGGCGATCACCTACAACGGCAAGGGGGCGGTGATCGCCAAATCCAGCTACATCCGCGACGGCAGCGGGCGCATCGGCGAGGAGACGATCACCTCGCCGACGGGACAATTCCTGCGCAAGCGCGTCTACAGCTACAGCACGAAAAACAAGATTTCCCGGGTGGACGAATACGACGCCAACGGCGTGCTGATCGTGCCGCCGCGCGCCGCCGTGCCGGACAAAAAGAAGCGGCGATAGCCTGCGGAATGGCTTGAGAACAGGGTTTGCGGGCGGCGTTCCCATTCCGGTCGGGACCACTTCGCCGCGAAGTGGTCGGGGTGACAGGATTCGAACCTGCGACCTCCTGGTCCCAAACCAGGCGCTCTACCAAGCTAAGCTACACCCCGACGTTTCGCCTCCCGCGCTGATCGCGGAGCGGCGGCTACTATGCGTGCGCTTTGCGCTGCGGCAACGGAAAACTCCATTCCTTCGTCATTCGGTCCCGCCCACGCAGGAGCAGTGGCGATTTTCTTTCGGTAACGAAGGCTTGTCGGGTTGTGCGATGTGTGGTTGAACCGCCTTATGCCCACAGCAAAAAAACCCACCACCAAACGCAAAGTTAATCCCGCGCTGCTCAAGCCCGTTCAGCCTGACGAGACGCTCGCGAAGGTCGTCGGCTCCAAGCCGCTGCCCCGCGGTGAGCTCACCAAGAAGATTTGGGACTACATCAAGAAGCACAAACTTCAGGATGAGAAGAAGCGCACTCAGATCAACGCGGACGACGCGCTCAAGGCCATCTTCGGTGGCAAGAAGAGCGTGACCATGTTCGAACTCACGAAGCACGTCTCGACGCACATCATCAAAGGATAGCACCGAGCGGCTTTCCCCTCCGAAAGCAAATCACGAGCGCCGGGCAGCGATGCCCGGCGCTTTTTTTGTCCATCGCTACGGCTGCCAGGCGTGGCGGGCCCAGAAAGCGCGCGCCGCATCTGGCGATCCGCGGAAGTTATTCCGCTCCGCGGGACGGATGTTGCAGATGCTCTTCGGGTAGGAAGCGGCCGGCAAATCGCAGACCCCGTCGCCCGTGTATTGCCACAGCGTCCAGTTACTCCAGGGCGCAGTCGCACGCGGCACATAGTGGTAATTCGCGATCCAGAGCCAGCAACTCCGGAACACCTCGCGCTGCGCGGCGGTCACGGTCGGTGCCGCCAGGATTTTGCGAATGCGGAGTTCGCTCGCATAGAGGCCGGGAGACTTGCCGGTGCGTTCGCGGATTCTTCGAATGAAAGCCACGGCTTGATCCACACTCATGGTCCCACCGGGGTAGTGTCCGTTTTTTTCGAAGTCGAGGACCAGCAGCACGCCGGGATTGTCACTCCCTGCGCTCGCACCGCGCCACCGCTTCGCGACCGTATTGAGAAAGAAATCCGCCTGCCGGATGGGATCTGACCCATTGGCGAAATGATAGGCGCCCCAGAGCAGACCTGCGCGGAGCGCGGCAGCCTGCCGGGTCGAGTAAGCTTCGTCGACTGTGTTCGGCGGATAGGTCGCCTCATGGATGATACCCACGATTCCTTCGCGGCGCATGCAGTCGAAGTCGGGACGCTGGTGATCGTAGTGCGAGAGATTGACGACGCAATTGCTCGCGGACGCGACCGACCCGAAAAGAGAAAGGACTGGCAGCAGCCAGTCCTTTCCAAAAGAAACAAAATTCACTCGTGACGAGTTACTTCTTCCGTTGGTTCGGCGCGGGTCCGCCTTTCTTGCGTGCTGCCCACCGGGCTTTCAAGGCGGCCGAAAGCGCAGCGCGCCCCTCGGGGGTCAGCATGCGCTTCTTCTTGCCCTTCTTGCCTGCGTTCTTTGCCGCTGGCGCGGGTGCCGCGGCGGGCGCAGCTTTGGCGCCACCGCGAATCTTAGCCCAGCGGGCACGCTGCGCTGCGACGATGTTGGCCCGGGCCTCGGGGGAGAGTTTGCGTTTTCCGCCCCTGCGTCCTTTGCGGGGGGCGGGACTGGCGCTGGCGGCAGCCGCGGGTTTCGCGGGGCTCGCGGCGACGGATTGTCCGCCAAGGAGTGAGGCAAGCTGGGCCTGCAGTTTCTCGATGGTCTCAGCGATCTCGATTGCCCGCTTTAAGCTGGCGATGGTTGGAGTGTTGGGGTTAGCCATGAGGTCGTTCTAATGACTTGGTTCAGTGTTCGTCAATTAGTTATAGGCGACTTTGTTTGACGAATAAGTGGGGTATCATGCCGGCACTCGCTGGCTGCGCGCCCGGCGATGGGGTCACTTTCTGCACTCCCGCAGTCCCGCGAGCGCTCGATGCGAGCCGCCGCACACCGTGCAACCATTGGTTTTAACGAACGGCGGATTCACCCTCGCGTTTGGCGACCCGCACCGTAGTCTCGCGGCACATGCCGCTCGACCTCAAGAGCCTGATTACCACCCGCCTCGGCGAGAACTACGCGCTTCACGCGAAGCATCTCAATCCCACCCTGGTCCGCGTCCAGCAGATCATCGGCTTCGATCAGGTGTATGCCCGCGCGGAAGGTGCGTGGCTCTACGATCTGGACGAGCGCGCATACCTTGATTTCCTCAGCGGTTACTCCGTCTTTAACATCGGGCGGAATCACCCCGCGGTGCAGCAGACGATCCGCGACGTGCTGGCGCTCGACCTGCCGAACATGGTGCAAATGGACTGCTCGCTGCTCAGCGGATTGCTTGCCGAAGCGCTGCTCAGCCGGATGCCTTCGCACCTCGCGTCGGTCTTCTTTTGCAACTCCGGGACGGAATCCGTGGAAGGTGCGCTGAAATTTGCGCGCGCCGCGACGGACCGGCCGGGGCTGCTGTTCTTTGCTGGCTCGTTTCACGGGTTGAGTCTCGGCGCACTGTCCGTCATGGGAGACGAGCACTTTCGCGAAGGATTCGGTCCGCTGGTCGAGGGCGCGGATTGCGTCCCGTTCGACGACCTGCAGGCTCTGGCCGCCCGATTGTCCCGCCGGGATGTCGCCGCGCTTATTTTCGAGCCGGTGCAAGGCAAAGGCGTTCGACTTCCATCCGCTAACTTCTACCGCAAAGCACAAGGGCTTTGCCGCGAGCATGGCACCCTGTTGATTTGCGACGAGGTGCAGACCGGCCTCGGTCGCACGGGGTCCTGGTGGGGGTTCGAACATTGGGACCTCGAGCCGGATATCGTCACCATCGCCAAGTCACTCAGCGGGGGTTATGTGCCCTGCGCGGCGATTGTTTCGCGGCGGGAGATCCAGCAGCGCACCTTCAGCCGGCTCGATCGTTGCGTGGTCCATTCGTCGACGTTCGGACGTAATAACCTCGCGATGGCGTGCGGCCTCGCGACTTTGTCGGTTCTGGAAGACGAAGGATTGATCGAGAGGGCGCGCAAGACCGGCGGCTATTTGCTTGCGAGACTCAGAGAACTTCAGGTGAAGCATTCTCTCATCAAAGAAGTGCGGGGACTGGGATTGATGATCGCGATCGAGTTTCATGAACCACGAGAACTCGCCGCGCGGATGGGTTGGAAGCTTCTCCACCGTTTCGAGCGCGAGCTGTTTGCGCAGATGATCGTCACTGCCCTTTTTACCAAACACCGCATCCTGACCCAACTCGCGGGACACGACATGGATGTGATCAAGATCCTCCCTCCGCTCGTGATCGGCGAGAGTGATTGCGACACCTTCGTCAATGCGCTCGATGCGGTCCTGACCGATTGCGACCGCTTTCCGGGTCCGATCTGGAACCTCGGCGCGAACTTCGTCCGCCACTCCCTCCGCCGCAATCCGGAGCCCGCGCAAACGTAACCGGTTGCGGCGTGCCGCTAAACGGGATGCGGACTTGCCAGCCAGACTTGCCGGAAGCTGGTTGCTGATTCCATGATCGCGGCCCATGCGCTTCCTCCTTTCTTTCCTCCTCGCGGTCGTAGCTGCCGGTTCTTTCGCGCAGGAGCCCGCGAAACCGGTGACCGCGGCAACCGCCAAACCTGCTCCGGAGCCGCCGCTCACCTGGTACGATGTGACCGCGGGCGGGATTGAAGGCCGGGCCTGGTCGGACGAGGAGCGGCTGCGTTGGTTCGATCGCTTTCCCGCCACGGCGCAGGGCAAGGTGTCCACGAACGTCTGGAACCTCAGCCGAGACAGCGCGGGGATGATGGTGCGCTTCAAGACGGACGCGCTGACGATCTGGGCGCACTACGTTCTCGCCAAGGAAAAGCTCGCGGGCCCGAACATGACTGCGATCGGTTCCAGCGGGTTGGATCTATATGCGCTCGGTGCGGATGGCAGGTGGAAGTGGGTGGGTGTATCCAAGCCGGACAACAAGGAGGTGCGCCAGTCGATCGTCGCCGATCTCACGCCCGGTTGGCGCGATTACCTGCTCTACCTCCCGCTCTACAATGGCCCCGATTCGCTCGCGATCGGGGTGCCGCCGGGCGCGAAGTTTGAGCAGCTCCTGCCGCGCGCGGAGAAGCCGATCGTCTTCTACGGCACCTCGATCACCCACGGAGCGTCCGCATCTCGTCCGGGGATGGTCCACACCGCGATCCTCGGGCGAAAACTCGAACGCCCGGTGGTGAATCTGGGCTTCTCCGGAAACGGCAGGATGGACGCCGCGGTCGGGGAGTTTCTCGGCAGGATCGATGCGGCCGTCTATGTCATCGACTGCCTGCCGAACATGAACGCCGGCGAGGTCCGCACGAAATGCATCCCGCTGGTGAAGCAGCTCAAGGCCGCGCATCCGGAGACGCCGGTGGTGCTCGTCGAAGACCGGCGCAACGCCAATTCGTGGATCCTGCCCGCCCGCAATCAGCATCACACCGACAACCACGCCGCCCTGCGGGAAAGCTTCGAGACTCTCCATAAGGAAGGCGTGACAAAGCTCTACTACATCCCCGGGGATGCGCTGATCGGCGATGATACCGAGGGCACGACCGATGGCTCCCATCCGAACGACCTCGGCTTCGTCCGCCAGGCCGCCATTTTCGAGCCAGTGCTCCGCGAGGCCCTCCGCTAGCGGCGTGTTCACGAATTCTGCCCCACTTGTAGCGGCGGTCTGTGACTGCCGCACCTTTCCGTGGGCGGAGGTGGCGCGGAGCGAGCGCGACGAATGCAACGGCCACGTCCACTGAGCGAAATTGGCGACGGTCATAGACCGCCGCTCCAGCGTGGATTGCTCCGCTGCGCAATTCGTGAATAGAACCAAGAGCGGTGGCCCTGCGTGCGCGAAGGCGCATTCTCTGCTATGTATGGAACTTTCCGCCGCCTCTCCGGTTGAAACTTCGAACTCCCCGTCTGCCCATGTACTACCGCTCCCTCATTCTTTCGCTCGCCGCTCTCAGCCCCGCAGCATTTGGCGCCGTCACCGCAGAGCCGACCAAGGAACAGACTAATTTTTTCGAAAGCAAGATCCGCCCGATCCTCAGCGAGAACTGCTACAAGTGTCACTCGGTCGAGAAGGGCAAGGCCAAGGGCGATCTCACGCTGGATACCCGGGCCGGCACCTTGAAGGGCGGCGAGAACGGTAAAGTCATCGTGCCGGGCAATCCCGAGAAAAGCCCGCTGATTGTCGCGGTTACCTATTCCGATCCCGATCTGCAAATGCCGCCGAAAGGCGAGAAGATCACCACCGAACAGGTGGCGCTGCTCACGCAGTGGGTGAAAATGGGCGCACCCGATCCGCGGAAAGACGACGCCGATGTCCACGCGAAACTCAGCGGCCTGACCGAAGCCGCGCGCAACCACTGGGCCTACCAGCCGGTAAAGAAACCCGCCGTACCCCGGGCAAAAAATCCCGCCTGGGCCCGCACGCCAGTCGACGCCTTCATCCTCGCCAAGCTCGACGAAAACAAAATGGTCCCCGCGCCCGATGCGACCAAGGAAGCCCTGCTCCGCCGTGCGACCTACGATCTCGCTGGTCTGCCGCCCACGCTGCAGGAGGTGCAGGCCTTCGTGAATGACACCACCCCGCAGGCCTTCTCGAAAGTCGTCGATCGCCTGCTCGCCTCGCCGCATTACGGAGAACGCTGGGGCCGCTTCTGGCTGGATACCGCCCGCTACTCCGACACCGCGGGCGGCGACAACAAGAAGCTCAAGGGCGCCGACTATCGCTACGCCTATGCGTGGACCTACCGCGACTGGGTGGTGGAAGCGCTCAACAAGGACCTGCCCTATGATCAGTTCATCATCCAGCAGCTCGCGGCGGACAAACTCCCGGGCAATCCCCAGGAAAATCTCGCCGCGCTCGGGTTCATCACCGTCGGCGAGCGATTCAAAAATGTGAACGACCGGATCAACGACCGGATCGACGCGGTGGGCAAAGGCTTCCTCGGTCTCACCGTCTCCTGCGCACGCTGCCACGATCACAAATTCGACCCGATCCCCACGAAGGATTACTACGCCCTGCACGGCATCTTCGCCTCCACCATCGAACCAGATGAAAAGCCCGTCATCGCCGAAGGTGCCTCGGATAAGAACGCCGACTACCTGAAGAAACAGGCGGCGATCGAGGCGCAAAATCGGAGCGTCTATTACAAGCTCGTCGATGACATCCAGTCCGACTTCTACAAGAAGATCGACGGTTATCTCCTCGTGGCCCGCTACGGGAACAAAAAGAAGGGCGGGACCGCTGAGGAGATCAAAGCGCGCACCGAGCTGCAAAACAAGGCGGGGCTCGATCGCGACGCGCTGCAACTCGTAGCCAAGGGGTTCAAAACCGATGCCAGGATTTTCGCGCCGTTCCGCGCCTTCATGGAAATGAAAGAATCCGAATTCTCGTCCAAGGCACCCGCGATCGTCGCGCAAGTCGCCGCGGGCAACCTGGGACGCAGCACGATCAACCCGCTCGTCGCCGCATCGTTCAAGGACGCGAAGCCCTCCTCGGTCGAAGACGTGGCCGCGATTTACAAGACCCTCTTCACAAAGGTCGAACCGCAGCGGAAGGCATTCGTGCAGGCGAATGCAAAAGCCCTAACCGGTGAGGTGTCCGGTTTCACCCCGGCACAGGTCGAGCTTTTCAACTGCGCGATCGATGTGATGCCGGCGAGCAAGGCGAACACTGAAGCGCTGCGGGATGTCGCCGCGAAGCTCCCGAACAAAACAGCCCAGCGGACGCCGTTCCAATTCGCCCAGCTCAACGAACTCGAGCTGACCAACCGCGGCGCACCCGCGCGTGCTATGCTCGTGGCCGATGCCGCACGGCCGAAGGATTCGCCGGTCTTCATCCGCGGCCAGGCCGAGGTAAAGGGCGAGACGGTGCCGCGCCGCTTCCTTGAGATCCTGTCGCCCGACCGGAAGCCGGTCCCATTCAAGGAAGGCAGCGGCCGCTTCGAACTCGCACAGAACATCGCCACTAAATCGAACCCGCTCACCGCCCGCGTCATCGTGAACCGCGTGTGGATGCACCACTTCGGCGAAGGCTTCGTCCGGACGGTCGACGATCTCGGCGTGCAGAGCGACAAACCCACGCACCCCGAGTTGCTCGACTATCTCGCCACCTACCTCATGGAACACAACTGGTCGCTCAAGACCCTGCACAAGTTGGTGATGCTCTCGCATGTCTACCAGCAGAGCACCCGCACCCAGCCCCAGTTTGAAGTGCAGGATCCCGAAAATCGCCTGCTCTGGCGGGCCAATATTCGCCGACTCGATTTCGAGGCCATGCGCGACTCACTGCTCGTCTTCAGCGGCCAGCTCGATCAGACCGTGGGCGGCCAGCCGATCAATCTCACCGACGAACCCTACAGCTTCCGCCGCTCGGTCTACGGCTATATCGATCGGGGAAATCTCCCCGAGCTGATGCAGAACTTCGACTTCAGCGATCCAGACATGCCGAACTCCAAGCGCACCACGACCATCGTCCCGCAGCAGGCGCACTTCTTTATGAACAGCCCCATGTCCGTGGACGTGACGCGCAAGATCGTCGCGCGTCCGGAAGTAACTGGAGCGCCCGACGCGCTCGGCCGGTTGTTTGCGATCTATCGCATCGTCTTCCAGCGCCCGCCCTCGAAGGAGGAAATCAAACTCGCGTATCAATTCGTGGGCGTTGAAGACAATAATCTCACCGCTCCCAACCCCGGAACCATCGCCTCCGGCTCCTCCGGAAAGAAGGGCAAGGCAGGCTACGAATCCGCCGCCGCCAACGCTGTGAAGCTCGCCCGGGTGGAAGAACAACAACAGAAGAAGCTCGCCGCGAAGAAGGCCGGTCGTTACGGCGGGACTGCTGCGATTCAAAATGAAGGCACCCGCGTCGCCCGCACTCCCCTCACCCCGTGGGAAACCTATGTGCAGGCGCTGCTCTTTTCCAACGAAGCGGCTTACGTGAACTGAGCGGAGGCGCACACCATCGGCTCAGCCGTTCGCGAATGCTGTAGGACACAAGACTCCGGCGCGGACAGGGTGAAATCCGGGCCGTAGTTCCCGGCCTGCTCCGATTTGCTGGATTGCGGAATCATGTGGACGGGAACGGGCTCAAGAATTTGCTCCGGGGGAACCAATCGGGGAGACTCGGATCAATGCGTCCGATTCTTCCTTAATCATGGCTTCCAGCCCACGTTGAAGCAATAGCACGCGCTTTAAGCTTGCGTCGGTTTGCGGCAGCGGTAGGGACGTGGTCATTGTCCCAAAGATGCGTTATCCGAATTTGATTTGGTAAAGGGTTGCGCCCGAAAATGGCACGGTTGCCAACAGCGAGGAGGTGGTGGCCTGCCCCGGTTCTTGATTCATTTGTTATGACAAACTGGCCGAAACTTTTTTTCGCCTTCGACTGCCTATATTTTTTCGTGACTCTCGCGGATACACTGCCACCCTTGAGCCTATATGAAATTGAGTTTCGTATTTGGGATGGCGTTGGTGGTATTTGTCGTTTGCCGGTTTCTATTAGCTCCGCTCGTGCTGCGGCGGGCGCAGGCCAAGGGAGGGGCCGATACGAAGAAGGCGCTTGTTTGGCTATCCGTTCTCGGTGTGCTTTCACTCGCGTCTCTCGCCGCGACCTTCGCCACGGGCACTTGCATTCTGGTGCTCTGGATCCTGACGGCGCAGCACGCCAATACCGGCGACGTTCTCCAGCGATGGCTGGCTGCGGCCCATCGCTGGCGGGAGATGGTAGACCTGGCGGGAACGGGGTGGTTTGTCTTCCTAGCCATGGCCCTGATCGTCGGTGCAGCCATCTATTTTCGCAGAAAAGCCCAACGCCGCTACGATGGTGCTTTCGATGCCTTGGTCTCCCACGAACTGGATCGATTGAAGGAGAAGGCGGATCGAGAGGGCGGGCTCGAAGTATTGCCTCCGACGCCCAACATGTTGGGGATCGTGGAGGTGCTCAAACAGTGCGATGCGGAACTGCTCCGGCTCTCCGGATTGCGAAACGCCACGGCGGCGATCGCGGAAGCAGAGCAATACCGGCAAAAAGCATTCAATGCCTACCGCTCGCTGGATATCGAGCGCCGTTTAAATCTGAATCTCACGCCCAACGACGTGGCGTTGCCGGAACAATCCGGTTTCTGGGGCCGATGCGGGACTGTCTTGATTAGTACGGCCTGGGCTCGCCAGATGACGGCGTCGACGCGCTCGGTAGCGGTCATCGTGTTGCTCGTCGCGATTCCTGGTTTTATTGGACTCACCCAACCCCTGATCCAGCCACAACTCGACAGTTGCACGAGAGAACTGACAGTCCAACTGGAGGATCTTCAATTTGCCGCCAACCGGGACGAGGCGAGCCAGGATTGGGAGAAGGTGCTGGCGGCGCTCCCGACCGCAGCTGAGCAGAAGCCACTTTCCGACAGCGACAAGCAGACCATGGCTGTTGTCGCCGCCTATGTGGAGATGCGGATGTTCGCGCCTCTCTATCGCGACGTAAAATGGAAGGGAGGAAGCAAGGGTGGCGCGAGTGGAACTGCCCGTGGCAAGGCCACGGGCTTTGGGGACGAACCCGGTCCATCGATTGTCCCAGAGCATTACGACGGGGGCGCTCGGAGCCGACGGGTGGCATCGGCCATCCTGGACGACCATGCGAATACGCCAGACGTGTCGGTCAAGGCCAGCGGCCAGCCACAACGAAAAGCGGCGACGAACCCGGCGGAAAAGCATTTGCAGTTCCTCGCGGACCTCAACGATCATCGCTCGCCTGGCGGACCTCCCGGACCGGACGGGCCGTCGGCACCGGGGCCTGACGGTCACCCGGGCAATCCGCCCCCTTCGAAAGGACCGCCGAGCACTGGACCACCGACTCCTCATCCCACCAGCGAATTTGGGATCGGTGTCCAGAAGCGGTTAGAAGCGGCGGCCAGTCGGGATCCCGGGTTGCTGCAGCGCGTCAAAGTTTCCCTGCCGGCCCTGCAGGAGCAACTTCGACCCGGTGATCTTTCGCGGATTGTCTTTGAAGATATTGTTTCCTCCCAGTTCGGCGATCACGTCTCGCCCCTCGCCCGCAAGCCCGATTTGGGCGTAGGGTAGGGACGCGCATGGAAAGGCTTTCAGGGAGGAGCGGCGGACCGGATTAGTAGTGCGATCGTTGGAGGAGAAAGCCCGGAGGGTGCGGCGGCGGCGTTCAAAGCCTCGGTGACCAGCAAACCCCTGGCGACGCCAAACCTAGTCCCCGCCACCCAGCCGGCGTTTACCGCGGCGGTGTCGCGTGACCTGTCGCTGGACGTCTTGCGTGATGTCGACACCTCGGCCCCCTTTCTGGAATCCAAGGGAAACCCTGCCCAGGAAGCTCGCGTGCGCGCCGTCCTCGACCAGTATTTCGCTGAGTCTCGTGCCGGCGATGCGCGGGCTGTGATTCTGGATACGGTGGAAGATTACAACAGTCTATTCAGCCCGAAGGCCGACCGGGTCCGCGCGTCCTTCGCCAGCAGTGTCCGTGAAAATTGGTCGAAGGCGGAATATGTGAAGAATATCCGGACTTCCAGCAGTTCGGCTTCGACGGAGTTGGCGAAATTGGAGACGCGCGCCCCGCTTTCCGAACGGGTCGTTCGCTCCACGGAATCATCCGTCGAGCAGACGGTCGGTCGCAGCCGCAACTTCCTCCGAGCGCAAGGCTACCATCGGGTCGGTGGAGTCTTGCTCGGCCGCTCACCCGGGGATCCCAAGGGGACCCTGGACGTGACCGACTTGGATTGGAAGGAGACATCGCCAGGAATGTGGCAACTCACGTGCGCGACCCGGCAGGGACAGGCGATCACCAGTCCGGTCGTTTCCACCCAGATCCTGTATCGGTCGCTGCTGTACGCGGCGGACGAGCGCCCGCTCACGGTCACGATCATCAACACTTTCCTGACCGGCGCACAGAAGATCATGCTCCATCCGGCACTGATCGACTGCGATTTGGGGACTCAAGCCATCATGCTCGATCATTTCGTTTTCGACCTAGTGGACAAAAATTGGCTCGGGGACGCGCAGAAACGGGTGGCGGCCACGCAGGAGCTGTACTGGCTCGGGTGGGCGGCTCGCATATCGGCGATCAAGGCCAACAAGGCCGATCTGCTCAAACACATCGAATCCGAAGGCCGAAAGGATTTTGACGAATCGATTGACCGGTTGGCGAAGGCAGCTGAAGACATGCAGGCTAGGCAGGTTAAGAGTGCCGAGCCCGCCACCATGGCGTGGCTCGTTAGTGGTTTTCCGGCTTTCGCGGCCCTCGACGCCGAACGACAGACCCCCGTGGTCGCCAAGAAAGAGTTTTATGATGCAAGTTTGGTGACGCGAATGATCACATTCGCCAAGAGTTCTTGGGCGCAGGGCCAGCCTGAGGTGGTCCTCCAGGCGTTCACGGCGGAAATCGCGAACGAGACGAACAAGGTCTTTCGCGTTCTCGATGGAAGCGCACCGGACGCCTACCCATCGTCTCTCACCGGATCGTCGATATATGGAAGGCCGCGCGCGGCCACGCCGGCGGAAAGGAACGTTGCCTTCCAGGAATTGGCCAATAATTCCGTGCGCTTACCTCCCACGACCAGCACCGCCAGTGGAGTGCGGGAGAGGGACTACACACTCCGGCCGGAAACCCTTTTCGCGTATCCTCAACCTGAGTTGCCATTCCGATTCATCGTCCAAATCGCTTTTGAATCATCGCCCGCATTTTTGGAAGGGAATGCCGACTCCAAAACAGCCTATTTTGATGAGCACCCTTGGGAGTTCACGTACATCAAGGAAGAGGTGGAGAATCGCGTCATGGAGAAACTTCAGGGAACAGCCATCAATGGTGACACGGTGCAAAAACAGCGGCGCGATGATGCGCTGAAGGCCGCGGCTGCCTTCACCTACTTCCAGAGGTTCTTTCGCAATGCCTTTGCGGAACGATACGGCAGGGACTTCCCTCTCCAGAAGCTCGCCCAACTGGCTCGGGCGTTGAAGCAGCAGCAGCCATCCATTCAGCCTACTCCGCGGTGGGAATTGTCGCTCCAGGACGTGGGGGAGCGGCCGTCCGGGCTTCAGGTGATCCTGCGTCACCTGCAGGAGTTGCGGCCTGGCGAGGTATCCCCTGCCGTCGCAACCAAGATCGAAACATGGAGCCGTGAGTTGGAGAGCGAAATCAGGGCGGAAACATTACACCTTGCCGCCGTGATGGCGAAACTAAGCGAACCGGCACGCGACGCCCGTTGGCAGGAGAGTTGGCTAGCCCTCCGGCAAAAAGGCCAGACGGCGAGGAGTGAATGGGAAAGACGCTGGGAGGAGCAGATCGCGACCTCGACTAGTGAATTGGAGATCGCCAATGAAAAGGAGAAGACTAGGAACGCGATTGTGAACAACGTTGTGGAATACATGCGCAAACAAACCGCGGCCCTGGCGTTGCAAAGGGAAACGGGCGTTCCGGAAGAGGAGTCGGCCGCATTTCTTCGCCTCACCCCCGTACAAGTGGCCGCGGTTTCTGCCCGCTTGCAGGCGAGCAACTGACTTAGGCGGACAGTTCGGCCATTTCGCGCAAAATTACCTCACCTTCGTTTTCGAGTTTCCATTCCCGCGCGAGGGTAAGGGCGTCCATCCAATACTCCCGGCTAAGCTGAGGCTGTCGCAAGCCACCGCGCTCCGCGTAAAGGCGGGCGAATTGTCGCCGACACTCAATTCTGGCCAAGGGCTCGCCCAAAGTCTCGCACAGCGCATACCGCTGGCGCAGCAGTAGGACGGCGTCCCGCAGGTTCGCGAGACGATGCAGAGCGGATACTTGGGCTCCGAGTGCGGCTTGTAGGGCGGAGTGGTCGCCCAATTGCCCGGCTAAAACGGCCTCCTGCCGATGGTGCCGGAGAGCAGGCTTCCACTGGCCCAGTTGCTGGCAGGCACGACCGATCAATCCCTCGGCCTGCAGCAGGACCGTCACCATGCCCGTGAGCCTCGCTCGATCTGCCAGCCGGGTTGAGCAGCTCCCGCTCGATCAGCGCGCGCATCGAGCGGGCCGGAAAAAGACGACCGCCATATTCATTGAGAAACGCGCCGGCCTGCCCGCGGAGTGGGAGCCAGACCACGCTCGGGAGCGGTGCGTTATTCCGTCCCAGCAGCATGACTATTTCGCTCTCCGCAAGACCCGAGCGCGCGCAAACGAGCAAGCGCAGGGCATCCCCCGCCAGATCACGCCCCGGCTGCACGGACTGAAAACGTGCACGCAGTGAGCTGAGGACGAGAAGCTGCAATCCCTCGTCGCTTCCAGCGCGACACAGTTCCGGCAATCGCTCGTCGAGGGCGCCCAACGCGCCTGCCGCAACGTTCGTCCGGGGCGCGCCGGGACGCGACGCACTCAATTGTTGCAAGAAGCGTAAATCCTCCAACGCTGCCAAGAGCGAATTCGGGCGCGAGGAGGACAGTTCCTTTGCAATCTGCCGGGCCATGCGTTCGCCCAGCTGCTTACCAAAGGCCTTGAAATGCGTCACGGCGATCTCCTGCCGCAGCTTTGGCTTTAGCGGTGGAATCTTGAGCACCCGCCAATTGCGCCGCCGCGCCAGTTCACGGCTTTTCTTGGAGTCCCTCATGCTGATCACAAGATGCATCGAGTCAGGCAAGGAAGCAGGCAGCCACGCCAGGGGATCTTCCGTCAAATCGCCAGCGAGCAGATCTGCGTCGTCGAGACAGATGAGCACATGCATCCCTTCCGGCCAGCGCGCCAGGCACACGGCCAGCGCCTGCCGAACCGCCACGGGATCACTCCCGGCTTCTGCCGAATGGGTCTCGCCGGCGGTCTCCCGCAACGCTTCCAACAATCCCGCCGCGATCGGCACCCATCCGGAGGCAATTCCGGCAGGCGCTGCGTCCAGCGCGAGACATGCAGCCAGCCGGCTCCCGGCCAGGGCGCAGGCCGCCCCTACCGAATCCGCACCTCTTTGACCTGCTCCCCAAAAGGACCGCACCTGCCAGGCGACCGGCCGATCGCCCGCGAGCAACATGCACCAAGTCTGAAGGAGCGCGGTGCGCCCGGTTCCGGGCTCTGCGAGCACGAGCACCGGTTTCCCCCTTGCGACCAACGCTCTGTTCAAGCGGAGAAACCACCAGGCCGGCCCCACGAAAGAACGCGCCCGGCCAAGACCAAATTTGATGCCCGTCCTCAAGCGCAACCGCCGGTGATCGCGAAACCAAGACGCGTAACGCTGCTGGATCTCATTCTTGATATCCTCCTCAATCCAAAATCCCAACTCCTCAACGCTCGTATAATCCGGGCGCTTGATCGCTCCCAAAGCACGGATCCTTTCCTTCAACTTCGACTGGGGATCTTCCGGCGCTCCGAACCCGGTCGGCAACGCCGCATCCAATTTCCGGCTCAACTCCTCCGACCGGCAATAAACGAGCGCGCCGACCGGGACGGAAGAAGGCCGCAAGATCGCCACCGCAAACTCCAACTCGGTGTAAGAACGCCCGTCCCAAGGCTCCGCGGCCAGCCAGGGATAGGCCTGCAAAGTACTTTGATCCACATCCCCTAGGACCATCGAGCTCCCGTAGCGGTGCCCCAGCAAACCAACGAAGAATGGCTGGCACTCGCCGACATGGCGCAAACATTCGTGAAGCGCGGACACTCCCGGCTCCCGCGGAATACCCCACCGCAAATCGATTTCGAGGATGTCAATATCCCACTCATCCGCCCATGCTCGCAGCCGCACAAAGACGTTCCTGATCAATTCATCACGTTCCCGATGCATATCATGAAACGTGGACGAGAGAAACACTCGCACTCGAGGAATTTCGAAACCGGCGGGCATAGGAACAGCAAGCAATTTCCGATGAGACAGGGCGATACGCGCGATCCCCCTCGCGCCGAAGGCCCCGCCAGTCGGCTCAATCCGTTTTCACTACCTCGAAAGTCGCCAATAAACCAACATTGGGATCGAAAACAATCTTAGCCGGTGAAGTCATCGACTCGATCTCCAGCTCGGTCACCCTTTCTTTCAATTGGACAGTGTGAGGCACCGAGTCCATTTCCAGCTCCAGCGGAATCGCAAACACCGCGGACTGCATCTGGACCACCTTCATGGACACCACCTTCTTTGCGGAATCGTAGCGCCACGCGACGTTCAAACGCGGGTGACCCGGCGTCAGTGTCCATTGCGTAAAAAACTGACGCAAGTTCTTGCCACTCGCCTGCTCCATCAGGACTCGGAAATCATCCGTATCCGCGTTGCCGTCGCGGTATTTCGCATAATAGTTCCGCACCCCCTGCCAAAACGCTTGTTCTCCCAACTCCCTTCGAAGCATGTGCAGTATCCATTCTCCCTTTTGGTAGCAATTGGTATTGAGGAGTTCCGTAATGCTTCCGACCGCGCTCGCATCCACCAAGGGAGTCATTCTTCGCGCTTCGAAGCGAAACACTGCTTCCCGATCCTTTCGCATCCGACTCTTTAGGACCGCATCCCCATACTTGTGCTCGAGGTAGACCGACGCCAGGTACGTCGCGAACCCCTCGCTGAGCCAAAGATGGGCAAAGCTCTTTTCCGTCGCTGAATCCCCAAACCACTGATGAGCTATTTCGTGAGCCATCAACTCTTCGATGCTGGGACTATTTACCGATTGCTCCGCGTAAAAAATCGCGCCGGCGTTTTCCATGCCTCCAAATTTCGTTTTCGACTGGACGTTGGCTAGCTTCTTGTAGGGAAATGGGCCAATTTTTTCGATGTAGAATGCGAGAATTTCGGTCGCAAAAGCGTACCCGCGAAACCCCGCTTCCCAATCCTCGGGAAACACATACGTGTACACCGGTATTCCCTGAACATCGCCCGGACGGTCCACCGCAAATTCTGCCAGGCCAATGGCCATGACTTTGGTCGGAAGTCGCGATGTCTCCTGCCAATGCGTCAAGCGCTTGCCGCCTGGAATATCCGATTCGTCCAGCTTCAGGCCATTGCCGACAACTTGATAGTGGCCGGGAGCGGTCACATAAAAATCCAGTTGGGCTTTATCGTCCGGACTATCCACGCAGGGTAGCCAGTTATGCGCGCGATCCGGCCAATTGTCGGCGAAAATTGTCCGGCGCCCAGACCTGTTTCTGGAAAAGATCAATCCGTCGCTAGGCACGCCTTGGTAGGTGATATTATAGACGTGACGGCTTCCACGCTCCGCGGGGGAAATGATCCAAAGCGCGTCGTCGACTTGCTTGAAAGCCAATGAAACCTCCTTCTCGGTCACTCCACTGACAATCATTCCATTCCCTCCGTCGTGAGGCTGGATCAAATCAAGCTTGAAGGATTTGACCGTCCTCAAAAAGTTGAGCGTGATGTCAGCGGTTCCCCTCACGGTGTCGTCCTCATCGGTAAATTCCAATTGAAAGCAATAATGCTGGACGTCTATGGACGGATCGGTCGACTCCGCCGAAGACGATATCCTCGCGACCACGACCCAAAAGACAAGTGCAATTATCGACCTGAGGAATTCATGGATAGACATACGTTCATTGCCTCTCGGGATTATTTGAGATTTACAAGATAAAGGACAAAGAATTTTCACACATACTTCGGGACGCGAAGCACCGCCTTTAGCCGCCCGGCCCGGCGCTGCGTCTGTAGGAGCCGTCAAGAATTGATCCTACTCTTTAAGCTTGGCCGCTTGATCAGAATTGGTGCTCGTAAGACTGACTTAGACGGACTGCGATGAACTCTAGGTGATCCACTTGGGTAGTCTTATTTCGAAACTTTTTTCAACGGTCAGGCAGGTTAATCGATCCGAGGGAGAAAACTTCGCGAGCGTGAACTCCCAGGGGGCTTTCGTCGCCACGGACCCGAACTGAACATGCCGCAACCATCGGGTCATCGGAGGAGTTCCCTCGCTCGGGTCAGCGCCGCATCCACATTCGCGCAAACGTTGTCGAGCCCGAGGCGATCGATAAAACCGGATTCGAAGAGGACTTTCATCGGCTGCGGCTGGACGCCGCTGAGGATGATGCGTGTGTGGCGGTGTTCGAATTTTTCGAACATGAGGGTGAGCGCGCGCAGGCCGCTGCCGTCGATCGCCGGGACGTGGCGAAGGCGGAAGATGACCACCCGCGGAGCGTCGGCCAGCATGTCGAGCGCATCTTCGAGCTTCTCGGCGACGCCGAAAAAGAACGGCCCTTCGATGCGATAGACAAGGACGCCGGGTGGCACCTCCTTGTCGCGCACCGAGTCTTCGCCGACCTCGAGTTCGCTCTCCGGCGTGACCAGGCGGATGTGGGTGATCTCTTCCATCTGCCGGACGAAAAGCGCGCCGGCCATGACGAGTCCGAGCCCGACGGCGACGGTGAGATCGAAGGTGATCGTCAGAGCAAAGGTGAGCAGCAGCACGAAGAAATCCGCACGCGGTCCGCGAGCCATCGCGGTGAAGTTGTGCCATTCGCCCATGCGCCACGCGACGACGAGGAGCACGCCGCTGAGTGCGCTGAGCGGAATGAAGCTCACGAGCGGCGCGGCGACGAGGACGATGATGAGGAGCGTGGCGGCATGGACGATGCCAGCGATCGGCGTGCGGCCTCCGGAGCGGACGTTCGTCGCGGTGCGGGCGATGGCGCCGGTCGCGGAGATGCCGCCGAATAATGGGCAGATGAGATTGGCGAGGCCTTGTCCGATCAGTTCCTGATTCGAGTTGTGCCGGGATTCGATCATGCCATCGGCGACCATTGCGGAGAGGAGCGACTCGATGGAGCCCAGCATCGCGATGGTCAGCGCGGGCAGCATCAGTTCACGGATGCGGTCGAAGGTGATTGTCGGAAAATGCAGCCCGGGCAGGCCCGCGGGGATAGCGCCGAATCTTGTGCCGATCGTCGCCACCGCAGGATGGGCAAACTGCACGATCAGCGTCGCGGCGATCACCGCAACGATCGACGGCGGCACCGCGGTCCAGCGTTTCGGCCAGGCGAGCAGGATCGCGAGCGTCAGCGCGCCGAGCCCGAGCGCGCTCACATTCATCTCCAAAACGTGGCCGAAAACCGTGCTGATCTGCGGCAGCGTGTGCGCGGGGAGCGCGACGGTGAGGCCGAGAAATTCCTTGAGCTGCCCGACGAAGATGATCACCGCGATGCCGCTCGTGAATCCGGCGATGACGGGATACGGGATGAACTTGATTAGACTGCCGAGTCGAAACGCGCCCATGGCGATGAGCATCAGGCCTGCGAGCATCGTGGCGAGAGCGAGCCCCTCGTAGCCGAAGGTGGCGACGATGCCTGCGAGGATCGGCACGAACGCGCCGGTCGGACCGCCGATTTGCACGGGGCTGCCGCCGAATGCCGCGATGAGGAACCCCGCGATGATCGCCGTCCAGATTCCCTGTGCCGGCGTGACGCCGGAGGCGATGGCAAAGCCGATCGCGAGCGGTAGCGCGACCAAGCCGACCGTGATGCCCGCGCCGATGTCGCGCAGAAACGTCTGCGAGGAATACCCACGGAGGCTGGCGAGCAGTCGCGGACGCATCAGCGAGCACCCATGGAAAGAACAGGGTTCACAGTTCGAGTAAGTCACCCGGCCTCGACCAGTGCAAGCGCGCGGCTGCGAGGTTTGACTCCCGCGAGCGGCGGGGCGTAATGCCGGTGTGTCCGCACCCTTCATCGAGAAACTTCGCGTCAGCCTGCGGGCGGGCTCCTTCGTCAAGCTGACGCTCAGCGAGCCCGCAGCCGGTGCGGGCGATCTGCGCAATGTCTACGGGCGGCTCGTCGCGATCAAAGGGGCGCCGCAGCTTTCGCTCGTCTTTCATCACGCGCGGCAGGACGTCACGAAAAACTTTCCGCCCGAACTCGGAGCCGATCGCGTGGCCGAATTGCTCACCGCGCAATTCGCGCGCGGCTACCTCTTCACCACCAGCGGCGACTGGCAGTGGCGCGATGGCGCGCTGAAGGCCAGCCGCCCGCGGTTCAGCGTCGCGCCCGAGCCGTGCCACGATCGGGTGAAGGTGCTGCCGCTCCCGGCGGAGGCGCCGTTTCTGCGCGCGCTCGGCGTCACGAATGCGCAGGGCGAACCGCGCCCCGGCATGGCGGACAAGCTGCGGCAGATTCAGCGGTTCACCGAGCTGCTCGGGCATCTGCTCGACGACTCGCCGCTGCGCGAGGCCAGGGAACTGCGCGTGCTCGATATGGGCGCGGGCAAAGGTTATCTAACTTTCGCAACCCACGCTTTTCTACGCAGTCGCGGGATCGCGGCGCACGTCACCGGCGTGGAGTTGCGTGCGGAGCTGGCGGAGTTCACCGAGAAGACGGCGCGGGACCTCGGCTGCGACGGGCTCAGTTTTCAGCAGGGTGGAATCGGTGCGCATGAGGTGGCGGAGGGCGTGGATGTGATCATCGCGCTGCACGCGTGCGACACGGCGACGGACGACGCGCTCTATCAGGCGGTGAAGGCGCGCGCCGCGCTCATCGTCACGGCGCCGTGCTGTCACCAGGAGTTGCGCGCGCAGCTCACCCCGCCACCGCTCCTCGCGGATATTTTGCGTCACGGCATCCTCGCCGAGCGTGAGGCGGAGATCGTGACCGACGGCCTGCGCGCGCTCCTGCTCGAGATCCACGGCTACCGCGCGAGTGTCTTCGAGTTCATCTCACCCGAGCACACGAGCAAGAATCTCATGCTCGCCGCGCATCGCCGGTCGCGGCCCGTGGATTCGGAGCCGCTGCGCGAGCGGTTCATTGCGCTGTGCGAATTCTACGGCATCCGCGAGCAGCGGCTGGCCACTCTGCTCGGCGAATGATCAAGCACTTCACTCCCACCGATGTCTCCGCGCTGAAGCGGCTGCGCGAGCGTTTCCTCAACCGCACGGCGGGCGAGCGCGACTACTGGCGTTCGGAAGGCGAACTCGCGCTTTACGATTCCACCTTCGGCGAACGGATCGGCTGGAAGTGGGACGCGGTGCTCGCCGAACTCGCGCGCCGGGGCTGGTCGCCGCGCAGCCGGCGGCTCGTCGACTGGGGGTGCGGCAGCGGCATCGCCGGGCGACGCGTGCTCGCGGCGTGGCCGCAGTTTGAGCAGATCGCGCTGCACGACCGCTCGACGCTGGCGGTGGCGTTTGCGAATGCGCGGCTGCAGGTCATGCATCCGGCGGTGGCGGTGAGGCGACTCGATCCCGCGGCCGCGGGTGGACTTTTGCTCGTGAGCCATGTGGCCAACGAACTGCCCGCCGAGACGCTGACCGCGCTGCTCGCGCAGGCCGCGCGGTGCGATGACGTGATCTGGGTGGAAGCGGGGACGCACGAGGATAGCCGGCAGCTTTCGGCAATCCGCGAGCGGCTGATGGCGAGCGGCCTCAGCGTGGTCGCGCCATGCACGCACCAGGCGCGCTGCGGCATGCTCGCGCCGGAGAATGAGCGGCACTGGTGCCATCATTTCGCCGCGCCACCGCCCGAGGCATTTCGCGATGCGCGCTGGGCGGAGTTCGGCCGCGAACTCGGGATCGATCTGCGCAGCCTGCCGTACAGCTTCCTCGTCCTGAGTCGCACTCCCGCGCCGCTCGTCGATGGCTTGTCGCGCGTAATCGGCGAGCCGCGCGAGGCCAAGGGATTCATGCGCGTGCTGAGTTGTCAGGCCGACGGCGTTGCGGATTTCATGCTCCAGAAACGCGACGTGCCGGAGCTGTATCGCGCCTTCCGCAAAGGCACGGCAGCCGCGGTTCAGCGCTGGACGTTGGATCAGGGGAAGATCAAGGCGGCGGAGCCTGTGGCGTAGTTCTTTCCAACCAGCTTGTCATCCCGAGCGGAGTGTAACGAAGCCGAGGGACCTCGGCTTTCGGAAGATCATGGATCATTCTGCACTCCGAGGTCCCTCGGCTTCATTCTGGTCGCTTAGGCTCCCTTCATTCCGCTCGGGATGACACGCTGTCTTTAATTCCGGTCCACCCTCTTAAGGGTCGGAGGGGCCGCGGCACCGACTGAACCATTCCCCGCCTCGCATGGGCTACTTCGCCTTGCGCTGCGGCTCGGCGTTCTTTGCTTCGTCATAGTCGGGATTCGGCGTGGGAAGTTGGGCGCGCACTTCCATCCACCAGGCGGCGAGTTTGCGGCGCATCTCTTCGGCGCGGGCGGGTTCGCCGGGGACGAGATTCGTCTTCTCCCCGGATTCGGCTTTCAGGTGGTAGAGCTCGAGGTGGTTGTCTTCAAAGAAGGCGATGAGCTTGTAGTCGCCGCTGCGTCCGGCGCTGTACGGAGTGGCGCCGCCGGGATGGTCGTGCGGGTAGTGCCAATGCATGTCGCGCGGGGCTGCGGTAGTCGCCGGAGGAGGGGCGGATGATGTCCGACCGAGCGCCGAATGCTCAAACGCGAATTCGCGGCCGAGCATTGCGCCCGCTTTGCCACTCGACACCCCCCGCGCTGCCCGCTCCCCTTTTCCCATGAGTGAAGAACCGAGCGCGCCAGTGCCCCCCTTGCCGCCGACATCGAAAAGCTCGCGGCGGCTGGACAATGCCTACGTCACGGCGATGTCGCATTTTTACCGTGGCGAACTCGGCCGGATCATGTCGTGGCGGGCGCGGCTCGACCCCACCACGAACTGGGCGATCACTGCGACCTCGTCGATCTTCACGGTCGCGTTTTCCCTCGAGTCGGTCCCGCACATCATCTTTTTTTTCAATCTGGCGATCGTCTGGATCATGCTCTGGATCGAGGCCCGGCGGTATCGGTTCTACGACGCTTTTCGCGCTCGAGTGCGCATGCTGGAGGCCCACTTCCTCGTGCCGATCGTCGCCCAGAACGACTCGCTGCTGCAGGGCGAATGGCAGAAGCTGGTCTGCGAGGATCTGCTGCTGCCGAGTTTCAAAATCAGCGCCTTCGAGGCGGTGGGGCGTCGGCTGAAGCGCAACTATGCATTCATCTTCATGATCATCCTCGTGGCGTGGGTCACAAAAATCTTCCTGCACGCGCGGCCACGCATCACCTCGTGGAGTTCGTTCTACGATGCACTCGCGGTCGGCACTTCGATCCCGAGCGGGTTGGTGGCCTTCATCTTTGCCGCGACGTTCGTGGTGGTGACCGCGATCACGGTTTACGCGGCGCGACGGACGACCGGCGAGATCTCGGAATTCGGCACGCACCGCTCGCTCTGGCGGATTTGAAGCGGGTCCACGAAAGACACGAAAGGACACGAAACGCGGAATTCCGTTTCGTGTCCTTTCGTGTCTTTCGTGGACCATTGTTTCGATTCGCGCGGACGCGTTTCGGATTGCACGCGGCGGCGGTCCCGGCGAGACGAACGCATGCCTGACCCCGCACCCGCTTCGCCGAAACTGACCCCGCCCGACCCACAGCGACCGGGGATCGATCAGCTCGTGGAAATCGTGGCCCTGCTGCGCTCGCCCGGAGGGTGTCCATGGGATCGCGAACAGACCCACGCCACGCTGCGCTCCGGCCTGCTCGAGGAGGCATACGAGGTGGTGGAGGCGATCGATCAGGCGGACGATGCGAACCTTCGCGAGGAACTCGGCGACCTGCTTTTGCAGAGCGTCTTCCACGCGCAGATCGCGCGGGAAGAGGGACGCTTCGACTTCGACGCCGTGGCGCGGGAAATCTCGGCCAAGCTCGTCCGGCGGCATCCCCACGTCTTCGGCGACGATCAATGCGCGGACTCGGATGCGGTGCTCCAGCGGTGGGATGAAATCAAGCGCGCGGAGAAGGCCGGGGCCACCGTGGAGTCTGTGCTGGACGGCATTCCCGGCTCGCTCGCTGCGCTGATGCGTGCGCAGAAGGTGCAGAAGAAGGCGGCAAAAGTCGGCTTTGATTGGGATGCCGCAGCGCCGGT
>JANPHH010000607.1:0-2169 GCA_031424375.1 Chthoniobacter sp.
GATGGAAGTGGCGAAGGTCGCGCGCCAGCGCTTCCTCGACGACGTGACGAACAGCGTCGGCGAGACCTTCATGGCGCACTCGCTGCAATGCGCGCGCTGCCACGATCACAAGTTCGATCCGGTGCCGACGCGCGACTTCTATTCCATTCAGGCCGTCTTCGCGACCACGCAGCTTTCCGAGCGGCCCGCGCCATTCCTGCCGGTGGAAAACACGGCGGGTTTTGCCGAGAAGAAGTATCTCGAAGAGCGCCTGGCCGAGCACCTGGCGATCCTGCGCACGCTCGACGAGAAGATGCTGGCGAATGCGGAGACGTGGTTGGCGGAGAAGAAACTTGATCGCACGGCGTGGGATGCAGCGGTGAAATCGGCGCGCACCTTTGTCGAGGGCGGCGGAAAGGGGAAACGCGGTCGCAGCTTCACCGGCATCTTTGAAACCGCGCGCACGACGCTGCAAAAGCAGGGCGTGCCGGAAGAGCAGTATCCGCCGAAGCTCGTCGGCTTCGCGCCGGAGGACTACGGGAATGAACGGGTCGCGCGGAAAGGACTGGAGCGGCTGAAGTGGGAACTTGAGCGCTATGAGCCGTTTGCCTTCAGCGTTTACAATGGTCGCACACCGCAGGTCAGCTCGGTCTATCAACCGATCCGCATGCCGCAGGATCGCATGACCAATGGGGAACTCGAGGAGACGTGCATCCTCACCGGCGGCGATCCCTTTGGCTCGGGCGCGAAGGTGAAGCCCGGCGTGCTGAGCGTGGTCGCCGGGAAGCAACCGCCCACGATTCCCGATGCGGTCGAAGGCCGGCGCAAAGCCTTCGCCGAGTGGGTCGCGAGTCCGGAAAATCCGCTGACTACGCGCGCGATCGTGAACCGCGCCTGGCTCTGGCACTTCGACCAGCCGATCGCGGGGAATCCGAACAACTTCGGTAGCACCGGCAAGAAACCGACGCATCCCGAGTTGCTCGACTGGCTGGCGGCGACCTTTGTCGAGCAAGGCTGGTCCTTCAAAGCGATGCACCGAGTCATCATGAACTCCGAGGCCTATCGTCGCGGCAGCATTCATCCCGACCGCAAGCTGCTCACGGAAAAGGATCCGACCGGCGCCAGTTACGCCGTCTTCCACCCGCGCCGGCTCACCGCCGAAGAACTCCGCGACGCCATGCTCGCCGCGACGGGCGAACTGAACCCCACGCTCGGCGGCATCCCGAATCGCCCGGAGATCAATCTCGAAGCCGCGCTCCAGCCGCGCCAGGTCATGGGCACCTTTGCCTCCGCGTGGGTGCCGAATCCGCGGCCCGCCGAGCGTCATCGCCGCTCGCTCTACGCGCTGAAGCTGCGCGGTCTCACCGACCCGATGCAGGAGGTCTTCAACGCGCCCGCGCCAGACTTCTCCTGCGAGCGCCGCGAAGCCAGCACGGTGACGCCGCAAGTCTTCAGCCTCTTCAACGGCCTCAGCAGCCACGCCCGCGCACTCGCGCTCGCAAATCGCGCCGTAAAGGAAACGAAGACCGACGAGGAGGCGATCACGCGCTGCTTCCAACTCACTTTCTCCCGCGCACCGCGCGCCGAGGAATTGCAAAGCAGCCTCACCCACTGGCGCGAGATCACCGCGCTGATCGGCGACACCGCACCCCCATCCCCGAAGCCGCCGCTCGAAGTCCGCCGCGAAGCCGTCGAGGAAAACACCGGCGAGAAGTTCGCCTTCCAGGAAAAGCTGCACGCCTACGCCGACTTCGTCCCCGACCTGCAACCCGCCGACGTTCCCCCGCGCACGCGCGCCCTCGCGGACGTCTGCCTCGCGCTGCTGAATGCCAACGAGTTCGCTTATGTCTATTGAACGGCTCGGCCCGTGCCGGCCATACGCGCCCAAGGTCAGCCGCGTTCGCGCCGAAGACACTTCCTGCGAGGCCGAGACGTGAAACGCTTCTACCTCGTCTTCCTCTGCGTTCTGTCCTCGGCCGTGTTGCGCACCACCGCCGCGGAACGTCGGCCCAATATCCTTTTCATCGTCGCCGACGACCTCGGCTATGGCGAGTTGGGCTGCTACGGCGGAAAGGAGATTCCCACGCCACACCTCGATGCCCTCGCTGCGACGGGCGCACGTTTCACGAGCGGCTACGTCACCGCGCCTTTCTGTGCGGCGTCGCGAGCGGCGCTGATGACGGGGCGGTA
>JANPHH010000608.1:0-50757 GCA_031424375.1 Chthoniobacter sp.
GTTTCCCTGAGCGGCGTGTCGGTGTGAATGGTTTGCCGAGCAGTTAGGTTGTGCGGCGGGAACGCGCGCGGCGGAGGCCAGCGGCGAGGGCGATCAGGCCGCCGAAGAGCGCGGTCCCCGGCTCGGGGATCGGCTCCAGCGTGATGCGGTAAGCGAGGAACATGGTGTCGTTTTCCCACGTGCCGGGTGCGCCGCCAGTGGCGTTGAAAGTGGTATTGCCATCGGAGAGCAGCATGTGGCCATCCGTGGTGATGAAGTCGTTGTCGTTGGCGATGAAGAGGAAGTAGTCATTCGGCGCGAGCGGATCGAGCGCGGGAACCAATGACAGTCCTTCCCATTTTTCGGAAAGTGTCAGGCGATCCGGAGTGGAGAAGTTATCGAGGCGGACGTTGAATTTGTTGAGGTCCGCGAGGTTCAGCATGTTCAGCGCTTCGGTCCACGCCATGGCGGTGATGCCCGCTTTGAGCGTGGTGCCGCTGGAGGTGATCTTGTCGGTCGCGCCATTGACGCCGGTGGTGTTGATGATGTCTGTGCCTTGCACGCTAAGATCGACGAGGAGCACGCTCTTGAACTTCGCAGGGACGTTCGTGACCCCGTTGGTTCCCAGAATGTTCGCCCCGTTGCTATCGCGCGAGAGCACGAGGATGCGGTGGTCGTCGAGGGCGACGATTTCGCTTTGCGCAGCCGTCTTGTTCAGTGCGGTGGGAGTATTGCCATCGGTCCCGTCGTTGAGTGCGGGAAGGCGCATCACGTATTCCGCGGCGACGCTGGTCGGCGTGGCATTGGTGCCGACATTATAGACGAGCATCCGGGTATTTACGCGGCCCTGATTGCCGCTGCCGGAATCCTGGACGGTCGCGCTTTGGGCCAGGACGAAGAGCTTCGTGCCATCCGGCGACAGCGAGACGCCTTCGAAGCCCTGGTTGTTGCGGCGACCGGTGGTCGGCGCGCTTACCGCGTCGTAGTTCGCGGCGCCGCCGGTCAGTGGTTTCAACGCGGCGGGAACGGGCAGCACGGCGTCGATGACCTTGCTCGAGTTGAAGTGATAGATATTCGAGCCGTATTCATCGCCGACATACCCGGAGCCGTCGCTCTTCAAGACCAGCGCTTCGGCATCGAGCGAGAGCTTTCCGTTGGCACCTTTCGGCAGGCTATTGCTGATCGCTGCGGTCGTGAGGACACCTGATGCGCCCACGGCAGGATTGAGTCCGGTGGTCACCTGACTGCCCGTGACTGTATCCAGATAGGTAAATTTCACTCCGCCGGTGTAGTTGGCCACGATCTGGTTTTGCGCAGCTACTTTCTGCGCCTCAGTCGTTCCGCCGATGTTCGACGTGCCGGTGTAGGGGGTGAAGGTAAAGTTAAACTGCTCGATGCGAGCGGCGTAGTCGGAAAAGACGGCGCCGTTATTGAAGCCGCGGTCGGGCAGCGTATTGAAGACGCCGGAGTAGGTGTTCGCGCCGGTCTTGCTCCAGCCGGTGATGGCCATGCCTGATACCGACCCGAGCGTATCACCGAACGTATCGATCGAGCTGGCGGCGACGCGTCCCACACCGACGAGGCCTTGATTCACGAACTTCGTGTTCCCAAGAGTCGTCGTGATCGGTCCAGCGGTGTTGATCACGTTGCCGGCGGTCGGGACGTTGGGAGTGGCGTAATCAATCGCGGCTCGGGCGGAGTCGGTGACGAGGCAGGCAATGCCGGCGGCGAGGATGAGCCGGATGGACGACGGTGAACGGAAGGAGATGCGGGTGTTCATGGTCGCGCTGTTACAGCGCGGGACCATGGCGTTTGTGTGTATAAAATTGTGACGTTTCCGCGACGGCAGGCGGGGATGCTGCGCTCGATGGGTTGTCCGTTTACTCCTTCGCTCCGATGCACCAGAGATGCTGGTGGGTCCGGATGAAGAGGTCGCCATCGGAGACGGCGTGAGTCGAGTTCGTGAGGCCGTCGCCGAGCGGGTTGACGCTCAGAACTTCAAATTTCGGACTGGCGCGCAGGACGACGGTGTCGCTGCTTTGATTCAAGACGTAGATCCGGTCGCCGCTGAGAACCATCGAGGACCAGGACTGCGATTTGCCACCGGCACCGACGCGTTCTTCCCAGACCTGCTCACCGGTCTTGAGGTTGATGCATTGCGCGGTGCCGGGAGTGTTCAGGATGTAGAAGTAACCGTCCTTGATCACGCCGGAGCCGATGCGTTGTTTGTCGCGCGGCTTTATCCACAGCCGCTGGGCGGTCACGTCTCCGCTCGCACCAGGCTTCACCGCGATGGTGGTGCCGCCGTAACCGCCGCTGCCGAGGACCACGCTTTCGCCGGGCATGGGGGATGTGTAGATCAGCGGGTTGAGGCCGCTAGCGCGCCAGAGTTCCTGGCCGGTCGCGGGGTTGTAGGCCACGAGCTTTTCGGGCCAGCTCATCACGAGTTCGTCGCGGCCGTCTGCTTTCACGATCACCGGCGTGCTCCAGGAACCGACCATGCCATCGCTTTTCCCTGAGAATCCATCAGTCCGTTCGGTCGCTTCGACCGCCGGACCTTTCACGCGCCAGACTTCCTTGCCGGTCTTTTTCTGGAAGCCGGCGAGCCACCAGTTCGAGCCCGCGCCATTCGCCTGAATGACCAGATCGCCGTGGAGGACGGGCGAGATGGCGTAGCCCCAATCGTGATCGACAGGATCGAGATCCACCTTCCACAACTCCTGGCCTGCGACGTCGAAAGCGCGCAGCCCGGCGCTGCCGAAATACGCGAAGACGCTCTCGCCGTCCGTGGTCGGCGAGGCAGAGCAGAGCGTGTTGGTCGGATGGGTCTTTTCCTTGCCGGTGTAGCTCGGGCCGGCTTCCCAGAGCTGGTGGCCGGTCTTGCGGTCGAAGGCGATCACGAGTCGCCGGTCCCCCTTGGCCTGCGTGACGAAGACGCGGTCGCCCCAGACGATCGGGCTGCTGTTGCCCGGCTGCGGGAGCGGGGTCTTCCACTTCACGTTTTCGGTGGCGCTCCACTTCAGCGGGAGCGCTGTCTCGGGCGTGATGCCATCGCCGGCCGGGCCGCGCCAGGCGGGCCAATTCGCGGCGAAGGTGGTGGTGTGGACGAGCAGCGCGGTGATGGCGCCGAGGAGGAGGGTGCGGGGAGACATGCGGGAGAGATTAGCGCGCGGTGGCGGATGGCCAAGTCTGCGGCGATTGACAGGTTTGTAGGGCGTTTCTGTGAAACGCCTCCACACACCCGCCGCAGGCGCTCACCCCGGCGTCTGGCACAGACGCCCTACAGCAGCCCTTACTGTTTCGGGATCACGCCCTTGCTCTCGAGCTTGTCCATCTTCGGGCGAATGACGGCCTGGCAGTAAGGGTTCCGGTTTCCGTTCAGGCGGTAGTAATCCTGATGGCTGACCTCCGCGGTGTAGAAGACTTTCAGCGGTTCGATCTGAGTGACGATCGGCGTCTTCCAGTTCTTTTGCTCCGCGGTCTTCGATTTCTCGGCTTCAGCTTTCTGCTCGTCGCTGAGGGTCAGAATGATCGAGCGATAGTTGTCGCCCACATCATTGCCCTGGCGGTTGAGCTGCGTGGGATCGTGCGCGTGCCAGAAGACGTCGAGCAGCTTTGCGTAAGTGATCTTGGCTGGATCGAAGTCGATGTAGATGACCTCAGCGTGACCCGTGGTGTGGGTGCAGATTTCTTCGTAGGTCGGGAATTCCTTCTTCCCGCCCGCATAGCCGGACATCACGTCCTTCACCCCATCGAGCCGCTCGAAGACGGCCTCCACACACCAGAAACAACCCCCTCCGAAAACGGCGCGTTCGAGACCGGCGGCGGGTTTATCATTCGGAGTAAGAGCTTTTTGGTTCATCTTTTCGGAAGCGGCTTGGGAACAGGAAGTGAGCGCGGCGAGAGCCACGAAGGCGAGGGTGAGGAGCGGGATTTTCAAGAGAGGTAGGTCGAGGTGTTGCGATTCACTGAAGCACTACGAACGCGGCTAGCTAATGATTGCATCGACCACCTTGCCATGCACGTCGGTCAGGCGGAAGTCGCGGCCGGCATGGTGATAGGTCAGCTTCTCATGATCAAATCCGAGCAGATGCAGAATCGTGGCCTGGAGGTCATGCACGTGCACCGGATTCTCCACGACGTGAAAGCCGAGGTCGTCGGTCGCGCCATAGGTGATGCCGGGCTTCACGCCGCCGCCGGCCATCCACATCGTGTAGGCACTCGGATGATGATCGCGGCCGAGCGCGCGGCCGAGCGCGGGGTTGGTCTCGACCATCGGTGTGCGGCCAAATTCACCGCCCCACACGACCAGCGTGTCGTCGAGCAGGCCGCGCTGCTTGAGATCCATGACGAGCGCCGCGCTGGCCTGATCGGTGATGCCGCAGTTTTTCTTACAGTTGCCCGTCACGTCGGTGTGCGCGTCCCAACCCTCGTGGTAGATATTGATGAAGCGCACGCCGCGCTCGATCATCCGCCGCGCGAGCAGGCAGGCGCGGGCGAAGGACGGCTTCTCGGGATCGCAGCCGTAGAGGTCGAGCGTCTCCTTTGATTCGCTTTTCAGGTCCATCAGTTCCGGCGCAGACGTCTGCAGCTTGAAGGCCATCTCGTAGTTTGCCAGCCGCGTCGCGAACTCGGGATCGCCGTCGCGGGCGAGGCGCTGGTTGTTCAGCGTGGCCACGAGGTCGAGCGTGTCGCGCTGGAGCCGCGCGTCGATGCCGGCGGGCGAGGAGACATTGAGAATGGGATCGCCCTGCGCGCGGAGTCGCGTGCCGGTGTAGATCGAGGGCAGGAAACCGCTCGACCACAGCGCCGAGCCGCCGCTCAGCCCGCTGCCAGTGCTCATGACCACAAAGGCGGGCAGCTCCTGCGTCTCCGCGCCGAGGCCGTAGAGCGCCCATGAACCGAGGCACGGACGGCCGGGTTGCGAGAAGCCGGTGTTGAAGAAAATCTGCGCGGGCGCGTGGTTGAACTGATCGGTCTTCACCGACTTCACGAGGCAGATTTGGTCCGCGATCTTGGCGAGATGCGGCAGCATTTCCGAAAGCTCCGCGCCGCTCTGTCCATGCCGCGCGAACGCGAACCGCGGTCCGAGCACCGCGGCATCCGGTCGGATGAAAGCGTAGCGTTGCCCGCCGATCACGGACGGCGGCAACGGCTTGCCCTCGAGCTTCGCGAGTTCCGGCTTGTAGTCGAAGAGATCGAGCTGCGACGGCGCGCCGGCCATGAAAAGATGGATCACGCGCTTCGCTTTTGCGGGAAAGTGCGGTGCCTTGGATGCGAGCGGATTCGCCGCCAGCGCACGTCCGGCTAATGCATCGGTGAGCAAACCGGCTGCCGCGATTTTGCCCAGCCCGACGCCGCAGTCGCGGAGGAAGTGGCGGCGGGCGATGGCGTGGGGTGAGTTCATGGCCAGTTGGTCTGTTCGAGGCGGGCGCGGATGTGTTCCGGGCTCATCGCCAACGGGTAGAGTCCGCTGATAAAGATTCGTTGGCCATGAATTGCGTAGAAAAGTCCGAGTTTTCGTTCGATGAGGAGGCGGCGAAAGGGCGGGTGCCAAAGCGGCGCCATTTCTGAGAACTGCGGAAGGAGTGCGACGCGCGCTTCGACAGCAGCGAGCCACTCGATCGCGATGGACGCTGCTTTTTCATCCAGGATGGCAAAGAAGTGCTGGAGCTGTGCCTCCGCCTCGCGGGTCCAGACGAGTTCAAGCACGCCGAGAAGCCAGAACCCGCGCTTTCACTTCGTCCCAAGTGGCAGTGGTTTCGGGATGCGCCTTGGCGTGCTCGAACGACTTCTCAAGCTCCCCGTAGATTTCTTCGTCGGTCAGGGCCGGACTGCCGGTGACGACCTGGTTGTAAAGTTCGTCGGCGAGTTGCAACTGCTCCGCGGCGGTCAACTGGAGGAGTTCCGGAAAACGATCGGCGATCATGCGGCAGAGGTTACTGCGGAATCGAGTCTGCGCCAACCCGTGATTCCACGGTTCTCACCGCGTCGCGGTGTTTTCACTCGGCATGGATGCTGGGATGCTGAGCAGCCGTTTCGCTTCGCCGAGCAGCCACTTCGCATCGCGGAAGGGCTGGTAGCTGATGTCCTGCCAGCGGATGAGTCCGGCCGCGTCGATAAGGTAAGTGCCGTGCAGCGGGATTTTTTCGAAGTCGTCGAATGCGCGGTAGGCTTTGAATGCGGCGAGTGTCGGGTCGGCGACGATCGGGAATGGGAATGCTGCGGTTTCCTTCACGCGGGCGAAGGTGTCGCCGAGACCCGCTGCGGTGTCGGTGCTCACGGCGACGATCGAGATTTGCTCGGCGGCGAATTCCTTCGCCATCGGGGCGAAGACATTGAGCTGCTCGATGCAGTGGCTGCACCCGGCGCCGAGGTAGAAGACGACGAGCACGGGCTTGCCGCGGTAGTCGGCGAGTGAACGCGGGTGATCGTCGCGCTCGGGCAGCGTCCAGGCGGGCGCGGTGGTGGGGTGCCAGCGGAAGGGGCCGAGCGACGCGAGCTCCGGGCGCGTGCCGGAATCGGCGGGGAACTTCAGCGGTAGCCGCCAGTCGCCTTCGAGTTTCAGCTCCCCGGCGAGCGGCGCGAGTTGGGCGAAGAGCGGCACGTCAAGGTCGAGCTGCGCGGAGAGGTCGCGGAGTTTTTTGAACGTGTCGAGCGCCGCGGGTTTGCGGTCGCTTTGCCACAGGACGTGAGCCAGCGTCGCGAGGGCCGGGAGTTGTTTCTCGTCTGCCTTCACGGCTTCCTGCGCGAGCTTCACCGCTTCGTTTTTGTCGCCGAGTTCGAGCCAGAGCCGGGCTTTGCGTTCGGAGGAAATGTCGTTCGCCTTCTTGAGCGCGGCTTTCGCGTCGTCGGGTTTTCCGGCGGCGAGCGCGCGGTAGACGCGCAGCTCGGCCAGCGCGGATTCGATACGCTTGATCGCCGGGGCGCCCTTGCGCAGCGCGTCGCTCATCGCCTTGGATTGTTCGTCGTCGGGCTTCTTTTCTTCCGCGGCTTTCGCTTCCGCCTTTTCGGCCACGTCGATGCGCTCCTCGCGTTTCTTTTTCAGCACGGCCTCGAGCGCCGTGAGTTGGCGGTCGCCGCGATCGATTTCACCGCGGCGATACCATCCGGCGCCGATGCCCGCGAGCAGCGGACCTTCGAGCGAACCCGCGTTTTGCGGCGCGAGATACATCGCATTGCCGAGTGCGATGAGTTCGTCCCAAAGCTCGAAGCGGAGCAGCGTCTCAAGGAGCCGCTCGCGGCCGAGGGTGAAGCTCTTGCCATCGGTGCCGCCGAGGCGCGGCAGCTCGATCATATTTTTCGCGAGATCCACGGCATCCTGTACGCGGCCGAGATAGGCGAGGTTCTTCACCAACCAGTCGTTGTTGTGCGCGAAGTTGTGGATCTGATCGGGCATCAGGTGCGTGGCGATCAGGTGCGCGTGGTCCACGCGCGCGGAGGCTTCCTGCTGCCACGCGGCGTCGGCGTAGCGTTTGAGATTGGAAAACGTGTGGCCGGACATGTGCCAGAGATGCGCGATGCCGGGCGCGGTCTGCCCGCAGCGTGCGGCGGATTCGATCGCGTATTTGTCGCCGCCGTCGCCGTTCCAGAAGTGAATGCGGTAGTGATGGGCGCCGGGGTGCATCGGGTTGGCGGCGAGGACTTCGCGGGCGAGCGCATCGACCGCGCGGCGGCTGGAGATCGCGATGCCGTCGCTCTTGTTCTCGTAGATCTGGAGGACGAGGAACGCCTTCGCTTCCACGTCATCGGGGAACTCGAACGTGATGTCTTCGAGTGCCTTAACCAGCGCGAGGGCGCGGGCTCTTTCCTCCTTCTTCGACTCGGCGAAATACGCGGCGTAAGCCACGATCCACCGCTGCTCGCGGGCGCTGGCCTGCGCCTTTTTTTCCATGGCCTGCGCGATGAATTTCGTCGCGCGTTTGGCGTTGTTCACATTCGCCATCGCCATGCCCCAGTAGTTCATCGCGCACGCCGGATCGAGCACCGCCGCCTGGCGGAAGGAGCGTTCCGCTTCGAAGTACCAAAAGCCGTGAAGCTGGCCCACACCCTGATCGAAAAATCTCTGCGCCTCAGCGTTCGCGGTCGTGATCGGGAAATGGACGGTGCTCATTCCCGGCATCAGCTTGGCGGCCTGGCGCGGGCCTTCGTCGAACGCCTCGCCGTGCATCGAGTGTCCGGGAAGCTGCGGCCCGAGTGGATCGGCGGCGAAGCTGAGACCTGCGAGCGCGAAGCTCGCGAAAAGGGAAGCGTGGGGGCGGCGCATGGCGATCGGAGTATCGTGCAAGCGGATCGCCGGACGAATGATTTGTTAGGCGAGGCGATGCGCCCGGCGCGAACGGACGAACAATTGACGCGGGGCGAACAATTTTATGACAACCAGCCCGCCAATTTGTCCGACAGTTGAGGCCATGAAACGAATTCTTATCGCGATTTTTTCCGCCGGATGGTTGCTGCCTTTGTGGATGTCGGCTTCGGTCATGTTCCAGTTTCTGAGCGCGGAGGTTTTGCCACGCCTGGCAGGGCAGGGACCCATCAATACCTTTCCCTACGTCCAGTTCAGCGAGCAGGCTTTCACCGCCGCGAGCATTTGGCTGGGAGCCGTCATCATGTATTGGGCGTGGCGCGCATCCAAAGGTGACTCTCTCGCCCCCGAGACAACATGACCGCACCGCCGCTGTGCCGCGGCTGACCTTTGGCTCGCAATCCCGCCCCGGCTCCGTTACGCGGCGCTGCCGGCCTCGGGGATCGCGGAGACCGCGCGCCGCTTTTCGGGACTGGGGAAGCGCGCGGCGATCCAGCGGGTGAGCGGTTTTTCGATGAGGAGGTAGGCCCACCAGCCAGCGGCGACGCAGGCGGCGATGGTCGCGAGGACGAGCAGATCGGGTGGCACGCGATCGAGCACGATACCGCGCCGGAGGATGCCACCCCCGGTGAGCGTGAGGAAGCCGTGCAGCAGATAGACCGAATACGAGGCATCGCCGAGTTGCACCCAAGCGGTGGCGAGGCGGCCGCGCGGCTGGAAGGCGAGCGAGCCGTGGACGAGCAGCGCAGCGGGGATGCCCCAGTAGAGCCAGCGCATGGTGAAATCTGCCGGGAATGCAGCACTCACCCCAAACGCGGCGATGGCGAGTGCGACGCAGGCGGCGCCGACGAAGCGCGGCGGCGCACCCTGGCGCAGAAACGCGGTGCCGATCACCACACCGTAGAGAAATTCGAAGATGATCGCATTCGCGAGGAAGATGCCGCTGGGCCGGTGGAGGCCGATGGCGTAGCCGCTGCCGATGCAGAGGGCGAAGACGCCGAGGAGAAAGGGCACCAATGTTCTCGCCTGCCCGAAACGCAGCCAGAGGCCGAAGATCAGGTAGAAAAACATCTCGTAAAACAACGTCCAGCCGGGAGTGAGCAGTGGCTGGACGAGCGTGGCGCTCTGGCCGGGGACGAACGCGGGAATGAAGAGATACGACTGCAGGGTGTAGCTCGCGGAGAAGACAGCACCTTTCATCGCAAAGGGGAGCATCATCAGCGCGAGCATCGCCGTGGTGTAGATCCAGTAGAGCGGCACGATGCGGAGGATGCGCCGCCGCCAGAATTCGACTGCCGCGCCCGGCTGGCCAAAGGCGCGCCGCGAAACGTAGACCATGATGAAGCCGCTGATGACGAAGAAGATATCGACCCCCGCCGCGCCGACGTCGCGGAGGTGGCCGAGTTGGTTGAGGAAGCCGGGGCGCGGGCCATTGTCGGCCACCATCTGGCAGGCGTGATGGGCGACGACGGCGAGCGCGGCGACTCCGCGGAGAATCTGGACGGAGTCGAGGTTCTTCTTTTCCGACATGCGGCGGCGAGACTCGCAGCCCGCGTGCCAAATGCAACCGCAGTCGCTCAGCGCGGGCCGCGGTTCTGTCCCGGAGGAAAGAGCTCGTCGGCACTGAGCTTGCCGTCGCCATTGCGGTCGAGCGTCCGCAGCGCAGCGGGAGCCGCGGTGAGTTCGGCGGCATCGATCACGCGGTCGCCATTCGTATCGAGCGCGGTGACGAAGGGCGGCGGCCCAAAGCGCTCTCCCGCTCCCCCGCGAACTGGCTGCCCGCCGGGGCCGCCGCGGCCGCCGGGTGGCGGTCCCTCGTTTTTCGAGAAGGTCGTGTCCGGCGTCCCGCGCCACTGCCGCGCGATAAAGGGGAACTCATCCGTGATGGAGTAGTGATACGTGCCGCCGGGGAATTCCGGGGTGACGCCCACGCGCCCGTTGCATTCGTCGAGATCACCGCTCCCGGCCGCATATTCCCAGTCCTCGGTGAAGCGCCCGTCGTAGTTCCCGCCGGGTCCATTGGCACTCGCGGGCCGCGCGCCGCTTTTGAGCCGATAGCTCGATTTCATTTTGCGCAGCGGGCTCGAGAGGTCTTTCGGGTCGGTGAGGCCGTAGGAGGTGTAGATCGGGAATCCATCGGCCGCCCACGCGACGAGGACCATCTTTTTCCCATCGCCCCCGAGGCGCTCGACCAGACCGGTGGGCAGCGCGTGGTAGTGATAGGCTCCGGTCGGCTGCACGTGCGCATGGTGTTCATCGAGTCCGAGGTCGAGGAAGCCGGTGTGCGCCTCGTAGCGCCAGCCCGAGCTGCGATCGTTATTCCACGTCTCCGCAGTGCCGGCCTCAAAGGGCACGCCATTGATCGCGACGGCGAAGAACCATCCGCCGCGGCGCTCCGGTGTCGCGGAGATCTTCGGCTGGAGCGGCACTTTGAACGTGTAGTCCTGCGGCCGCGCGGTGTTCGGATTTCCGCGGCGCGGGAAGGCGCCGGGTGCGTGGTCCGGCCAGCCATTTGAGCGGATCACGCGCACGTCGTCTTCGATCGTGATCGTCACGCGGTTCCCGGCGGCCGTCGTCGTCGTGCTGGGTTTCGCCGGGCCGGGCACGCTGGCTTGCGCGAGGAAAAATACGGGTTCCGGCGAAGCGGTGGCGGCCGGTTCGTCGGGGCCGGGATGCGCGAAAACGGTGAGCGAACCAAGCCCGAGCGCGAGCGCGGTGAGGTGGATGCGGGCGAGCGGGGTGTTCATGGCGTTCGAGCAGTGAAGCACCCGCACGTTAAGCCACCGTTTGGCGCGGAGGCGAGATTTGTAAGGCGCGAGTAAAACCCCGCAACGAAGCGCGGGCTACCGCGCCGGAGCTGCGACCGTTTTTGGGAAACGCTTCGCCCACTCGTCTTCCGTCATCCGCGGACCGAGCGTGCTCATCTGCAGCGTGGTCGCCGTTTCCAGCATCGGCGTGCGCGGCGTCCCGTCCTGGGTCTGCCCTTGCGGTCCGCCGCCGCGTTTTCCTCCCCCGCCACCGCGCGGGCCTTTCGCATGGCTGGAGACGCTGCTGATGCTGAGGACCACGAGGGCGAGCGAGAGGATGCGGAGGGTTTTCATAGGAAAGTGCGGTCAACGTCGCAGTCCAAGGTAAATGAATGATCAGCGCCTGCTGGGTTATTTGTTAAGCCGATGTAAAATCCGCGCACCCCGGCGGCGATTTCGCTACGCTCGGCTTCCGATGAATGCCGCGTCCCCCACCGATCGCCCACGCCTGCTCGTCATCGACGACGACCGCAAGCTCTGCCGGCTTATCACCGATTACCTCGATCCGCTCGGCTACGACGTCACCACCGTCCACACCGGACCCGACGGCGTGGAGCGCGCGCTCGCCGAGCCATGGCACGCGGTGATCCTCGACTACATGCTGCCCGGCCTCGATGGCTTCGAGGTCCTCAAGCGCATCCGCCACACCAGCGACGTGCCCGTCCTCATGCTCACCGCCCGCGGCGACGAGGCCGACCGCATCGTGGGCCTCGAGATCGGCGCCGACGATTACCTGCCGAAGACCTTTTCCACCCGCGAACTCCTCGCCCGTCTGCGCGCCGTCACCCGCCGCCCTCGTCGTCGCCCAGGCACCGCCGCCGAGCCCGACGACCAGCGCGAGATCGTCGTCGGCCCGCTCCGCATTCGCCCCGCCTCGCGCACCGCCGTGCTCGGCGACCAGCCGCTCATCCTCACGCCCGTCGAGTACGACATGCTCTTCTCCCTCGCCAAAGCGAAAGGCCGCGTGAAAACCCGCGACCACCTCCTCGAAGAAATTCGCGACCGCGAATACGAGGTCTTCGACCGCTCCGTGGACGTCCACATTTCCGCTCTGCGGAAGAAGCTCGGCGACGACCCGAAGACGCCGCGCTTCATCCGCACGGTGCGCTCCGCCGGTTACATGCTGATCAATCCAGATGCCGAGTGACGCCACTACCGCCGACAACCGGGTGCGCTTCCCGCTCGCGTGGAAGATCCTGCTCTGGTTCGTCCTCAACGTCGTGTTCGTCGCCGTCGTCGGTCTCCTCGTCGTGCAAGTCCAGCTCCGCCTCCGGGTCGAAGCGCTTCTCGCCGGCAGCGCCGATGAGCGCCTCCAGGCTCTCTCCTCACTCATCGTCCGCGATCTGGAAGGTCGCCGCGTCACCGAGTGGGCACCCATTCTCGCCCGCTACGCCGCGCAGCACAGCGTGCAGATCGGCGTCTTCCTTAACTCCGACGGCACCCGTCTCGCCGGCGAGATCGATGCCCTGCCCGCGCCCGTCACCGAGCGGCTCGTGGCCGGGGCGAAAGGGCCGCCCGAGCGCGACGGCCGCCCGGACGGTCCGCGGGGCGATCGTCCCGGCGGCCCGCCCGACCATCCTCCCGATGACCGGCGCGACCCGCTCGACCGCGGCTTCGACTTCGGTGGCCCGCCGCCCATGCAGTCCGGCGAGCGCATTCGCGACCGCGACGAACGCGGCGGCCCGCGCGACAAATTCCTCATCCGCGCCGGCTCGCCCTCGGCCTACTGGATCGGCCTGCGCGTCCGCCTCGTCGCCGCCGGCGCCCGCCCCATGCGCCCCAGCACCATTGTCATCCGCGCCCGCTCACTCGGTGCCGGTGGCCTGCTCTTCGACACCAAGCCACTGCTGATCGCCGCCGGTGCCGTCCTCATCTGCTCCGTGATCTTTTGGATTCCCCTCGTCCGCGGCATCACGCGCTCCCTTGGCCAAATGACCGGAGCCGCCAGCGCCATCGCCCATGGGCAGTTCGACACCACCGTCGACGCCACCCGCCTCGACGAACTCGGCCGCCTCGGCCTCTCGCTCAACCACATGGCCGGTCGCCTCCGCGAATACGTCACCGGCCAGAAGCGCTTCCTCGGCGACATCGCCCACGAACTTTGCTCCCCGCTCGCCCGCATGGAAATGGCTCTGGGCGTCCTCGACCAGCGCGCCACCGATGACAAGCAGCGTGCCTACCTCGAAGACGTTCGCGAAGAAGTCCGCCACATGTCCGGCCTCGTGAATGAGCTGCTCTCCTTTTCCAAAGCCGGCGTCCAGGGCCGTGACATCCAGCTCCGCGACGTCCCGCTCGAAGCGCTCGTCCGCGGCGTCCTCGCCCGCGAAGCCCGTGAGTCTGCCGACGTCGTCACCGACATCGACTCCCGCCTCGCCGTCCACGCCGAACCCGAACTCCTCGCCCGCGCCATTGGCAACATCGTCCGCAATGCCCTGCGCTACGCTGGCGGCCCCATCATTCTCAGCGCCCTCCAGCGCGGCCCCGAGATCCTCCTCTCCATCACCGATGCGGGCCCCGGCGTCCCTGCTGACGCGATCCACCGGCTTTTCGATCCCTTCTACCGCCCCGAGATGGCCCGGACCCGCGAGACGGGCGGCGCCGGCCTCGGCCTCGCCATTGTCAAAACCTGCGTCGAAGCCTGCGGCGGCACCGTCACCGCCCGAAACGTCGCGCCGAGCGGGCTGCAGGTGGAGTTACGACTGTCGCGAGCGGCATAGGTTTTTCCGCGAACTACCGGCTCAATTTCCGCCGAGCCTCGACAGCCCGGCGGATCGCCGTGAGATGCGGGCGGAAAGGGATCAGCTCTTTCTCGTTCCGATGCGCGCTGTCTCGGGCCGGGTGGGCATCCTTTCCGCCCAGCGACGCATCTTGCGTCGCGGCCGTTCGTTCCACTCGCGGAGGCGCAACGGAAACCATTTTCGGCAGATGCTCCGCGACCGCCGCATGCCCGGTGGGCGGAGATTGGCGACGGTCAGAGACCGCCGCGACAACGGGTAGGCGGCTCCGTCCTCCAGAATTCGTGATCCGGCCCGCGAGCGCGGTGGTCGGAGATCATTACCAACCGGCGGGCGGAGGGCGCTGCTCCGCCAGCACTGTGGCCCTCGGCGGGGACGGAGCGCCGCCCTCCATACGACGGCGCGGATCTGGAGATAACTTTTGGCAAGCGCTCCATCGACAAGGCCGCCGGTCGACGCCGAGGCGGCGAGGCCCGCTGTTTCCGCGTTTGCAGCGCTTTGCGGGCTCGGCTTAACTCTCCGCCCTCATGGAAAAACTCATCATCGTCGGAACCGGTTGCGCCGGACTCACGGCCGCCATCTACGCCGCCCGGGCGAGCCTCACGCCGCTCGTGCTGGAAGGCCACGAACCAGGCGGCCAGCTTTCGACGACGACGCTGGTGGAAAACTTCCCCGGCTTCCCGGAAGGCATCAACGGCCCCGAGCTGATCATGAACATGAAGTCGCAAGCCGAGCGTTTCGGCGCGCGTTTCAGCTATGCGGCGGTGGAGGCGTTCGAGCCGGCGGGCGAACATGTGCGGGTGAAGTTGGACGGTGAGTGGAAGGAAACGCGCACGCTGATCGTGGCGAGCGGCGCGAGCGCGAAGTGGCTCGGGTTGCCGAATGAAAAACAGCTCGTGGGACATGGGCTGACTTCGTGTGCGACGTGCGACGGAGCTTTCTATCGCAACGTGCCGGTGGCCGTGGTGGGTGGCGGGGATTCGGCCGCGGAAGAGGCGACGTTCCTCACGCGGTTCGCGTCGAAGGTGTATCTCATCCACCGGCGCGACTCGCTGCGCGCGTCGAAGATCATGGCCGAGCGCGCGCTTTCCAATCCGAAGATCGAGCCGGTCTGGAACGCCGCGCCCGTGGAATATCTCGCCGACGCCGAAGGCGAAATGCGCGCGCTGAAAATCCGCGACACGGTGAACGGCACGGAGCGGGAGCTGGAAGTGAAGTGCGTCTTCGTGGCGATCGGCCACACGCCGAATACCACGGCATTCGCCGGGCAGCTCGACATGGATGAGAGCGGCTACTTACTCCAGAAAAACGGCACGCACACGAATGTCCCCGGCGTGTTCGCCGCGGGCGACGTGGCCGATCGCACCTACCGGCAGGCCGTCACCGCCGCCGGCCAGGGCTGCGCGGCGGCGCTCGATGCGGAGAAGTATCTCGCGCAGTTCGAGCACTGATTTTTTGAAAGTCTGCGACCTCACGCAGTTTTATTCCCCGCTCAGCGGAGGGGTGAAACGCTATGTTGCGGAAAAGGTTCGGCATGTGCAGACCCGCGCCGCGGAGGACGAGCATGTGCTGATCATTCCGGGCGAACGCGACGAGTGCATCGAGTCCGAACGCGCCCGGATCTACACGATCAAGTCGCCACTCATCTCGCGCACCTCGCGCTACCGCGTGCTGCTGCGGCTCGGCGCGATCGAACGCATCCTCGAACGCGAGCGGCCGGACATCATCGAGAGCGGGGATCCGTATCAGGTGGCTTGGAAAGCGATCTTCTCCGGCGCGGCTCTGGGCATCCCGGTGATTGGCTTTTACCACTCGCACTTTCCCGAGGCGTACGTGCGCACGGCGGAGAAATTTTGCGGCCACACGGTCACGGACTTCTTTCTCGATTTCTCCCGGCGCTACATCCGCAGCCTTTACAATCGCTTCGAACGCACGCTCGTCCCGTCGCCCGCACTCGGTGCGCTGCTCGGTGACTGGGGCGTGGCCAATGTCGCACTGACCGACCTCGGCGTGGACACCGCGATCTTCCAGCCTGCGCCGGAGCCGGGTGAAGACGTGCGCCGCGAATTTTCCATTCCCGCGGGACGCACCCTGCTGCTCTACGTTGGGCGCTTGGCGCAGGAAAAAAACACCCACACGCTTTTCGCCGCCTTCGCGTCGCTGGCGCGCGAGTTCCCCGGCCGCTTCCACCTGCTCATCGTCGGCGATGGTTCGCAGCGTTCCGCCCTCTCAACTCTCAACCATCAACCATCAACTTTCTCCCACCTCCCCTACTGCGCGGACGCGCACCGCCTCGCTGGTCTGTATCGAGCGGCAGACCTCTTCGTGCATCCCGGCGTGCAGGAAACTTTCGGGCTCGTGACGCTGGAGGCGCAGGCCTGTGGCACCCCGGTCATCGGCATCCGCGGCAGCTACATGGATCGCATCATTCACAGCGATCAGACGCTGTGGGCGCGCGAAAACTCGCCCGCCGCGCTGGCCGCCGCGATCGAGGAAACCAGCCGGGAGGATCTCGCGGCGATCGGCGCCCGGGCCAGTGCGGTCGTGGCCGGGCGCTACGGCTGGGAGCAGATTTTCACGCGATTGTTTGGGCTCTACCGCGAGGTGATCTGCGGTTATCGTCGCCGCTGATGGCCGCCGCAAAGCAGTTCACCCTCCGCCCTTACCAACCTGGCGACCGGGCGCGGGTGCGTGAGCTTTGCTGCGACACTGGCTTCCTCGGCAACCCGATCGATCCCGTCTTCGAAGATCGCGAAATCTTCGCCGACTATCTCACCGCCTACTACACGGACTGGGAGCCGGAGTCCTCGTTCGTCCTGCTCGTGAATGGCGACATCCGCGGCTACCTGCTCGGCTCGCGGCATCCGTGGAAGCAGCAGTTCTACAACGCCTGGAACAACGTCGCGCTCTTCCTCCGCGGCATCTTCCGTTACCCGCGCTACAACGCCGCCTCGAAGAAATTCGTCCAGTGGATCCTCCGCCAGGCCTGGCGCGAAGTGCCCGCCGCCCCGCGCAACACCGCGCACTTTCACATCAATCTCCTCGCCGATGCCCGTGGCATCGCTCACGCCCGGGCGCTGACGGACGCCTACCTGACGTATCTCCACCTTCATGGTGAAAAACGCGTCTTCGGCCAGATGGTCGTTTTCGAGGATCGGCGCGGGACGAAGATGTTCGAGCGCTATGGCTTCCGCGTGCTGAACAAGATGGAGATCACCAAATATCGCGACCTGCATCCGGAGCCCGTCTATCTCTGCACGGTGATCAAGGACCTCGAGGAAAACTCGCAGCTTTACGCGAAGCCGGACGCCGCCGCGTAATCCCCGGCCCGCCCGGCGAGAGGGCATCTAACAACTCGGAATGCGGAGCAGGTTGTGGGGCGTTTCTGTGAAACGCCGGGGCGGTTCTTCGGATACGGGATCGCCGAGCGGCGTCTGGCACAGACGCCCTCCAGTCGCGCCCAGAGGATTCTCCGGCGCCCGCTATTTCCGGCGGTCACTCCGCTGGAGGACGAAGGAGATCATGCTCACGAGTTCATCGGCGAGCACCGGCTTGTAGATCACTACGGCTTCGGTGCTGGCGAGGAACTCGTCGACCTTCGGATTGCCGCGATGCCCGGTGATGAAGATGAAGCGGTCCGCGAGCAGTGGCTTCACCGTTTTCACCGCGAGGTAAAACATATCGCCGGGCATGCCGGGCATGAGCAGATCGCAGATGATCACGTCGAAGTCCATCGCCATGGATTCGCGCAGTCCCTCCAGGCCATTCGACGCGGTGGTGACCACGAAGTTGTGCGCCTCGAGCAGACTCTTCAGCGCGTCCGAGAGGTCGGAGTCGTCGTCGAGAAGCAGGATGCTCTTGATGTCGAGTTCGGAGGTCGGGGTGTGCGGAGTGGAAGCGTTCGGCGCGGGCATGGTTGAGGATAAGCAGCATCCGTGCTGCCCGCCACGCTTCCGCAAATCTGCGAGTGAAAATCTGTTGGAACCCGCCGCCGAAGCAGATACTTGCAGGCATGCGCCCGGAACCGAAACGCCGCATCGACACCCAGGCCGCCGCGGCTCCCCGCGCTGGACTCAACCCCGCCTTTGCCGGTCTCGACGTGCCCGATCTCCCGGCCGGCCCCGCCGAGAGCGCACCCGCGCCGGCTCCCCTGCCGACCTGGAAAATGGGCCGCGTGGTCCTGCGGCGCGAGACCGCCCACCGAGGCGGCAAGACAGTCGTCGTCGTCGATGACTTCGCGACGCACCTGCCCGCATCCGTGATCGAGACAGTGGCGAAGAAGCTGCGGCAGGCCTGTGGTTGTGGCGGCACCGTGCGCGGGCGGGCCGTCGAGATCCAAGGCGAGCAAGTGGGAAAAATCCGCGCCCTGCTCGAGGCGGAAGGCTTTCAAGTGGCCGGGGTGCGGTAGCGATTCGCGGTGCGTCGGCAAAATAGGCGGGGCAACCTCTCTGGCGGGCATCCGCCATGCTTTTAACTCAGACCTTCCCCCTGCCTCACGCCGCAGAAGTCGAATGCACTCAGCCAAAAAAATATCCGCTTTTCCCGAAGACGCCTCGCGCGCAGCTCGCCGACTCCCGGCGGCTGTCCCCGCGTCGCCGGTGAACGCGGTCGCGCCAGAGTCCGACCCGACGCTCGAGATTCGCCATCTCATCGAGCAGCTCCAGCAGAGCGCCCGCGACGCACGGTCGCAGTTGCAGCGGGTGGCGACGGAACGCGACGACCTCGGGCGCCAGCTCGAGCAGGCCGTCCGCGAGGGCGACCAACTGCGTGCGCGGGAACGCGAGCACCGCACCCAGTTTACCGAGATCACCGCGATCATCCGGGAGCGTGATCTCGCCACGGCGGAGGCCGACCGCAATGCGCTCCTCGCCCAGCGCGCGCAAGAGCAGGTGGCGGCAACCGTCCGCGAACGCGAGGAATTGAAGCGCCAGCGGGACGAGACTCTAAAGCGGCTGGAGGGACTCACTCGCGCCTACTCGGAGAGTGGCCTGCGCGTGAACGAGCTTCAGAAGCAGTTCAACACCATCCGCCAGGCCCGCGATTCCGCCCACGCGCAGAACTCCGAACTCTCCGCCCGCGTCGCGGCGCAGGCAGACGAGAACGCCGAGCTGACCTACCAGCGCGATCAGGCCCGCCGCGCACTCCAGAAGGCAGAGGAAGAATCCGGCGCCTATCGGGAGCAAACCGAGCAGCTCCGGGCGGAACGCGGCACCGACGCCGCGCGCGTGGAGGAACTCACGGCGCAACTCGATGCCCAGCGCAAAAAATTCCTCGACCTGGCAGAGCAAAAGAGCGCCATCACCCAGGCGGGCAACGAGCATGCCGTTGCCCTCGCCGAAGCACGCTCCCAGGTCGTCAGCCTTTCCCAGGAGCGCGATACGGCGCGGCTCCTCACCCAGGCCCAGGGATTCGAACTCGAGAAGTTGCGCACGGAGTTTCACAACTACCGGGAGATCGGTTCCCGCGCCGCTGCCGACGAACTCAACACCCTGCGCGAGCGCCTTTCCCTGCTCGAAAGCCAGGCCCGCGAGTCGAGTCTGGAGGCAGCGGATTTGCGCCGGGAGAATGTCGCGCTCGCCGAAAAACTGGCGAGCCTCGAGGTCGTCGCCGACGACGCCACCGCGCATCAGGAAGAATCCGAGCTGCAACTCCTCACCGTGACGCAACAATACGAAGCCGTCCGCCTCGAGTTGCAAAAGGCCCGGCTGGAGGTCGAGGAATTATCCGCCGAAAGGCAGGCCGCGACGGCGCGCCTCGAAGAAAACCAGCTGGAAAGCGCGAATGAACTCGGCGCGCTTCGTGACCAGAGGAGCGCGGATGAATCGGCCTCCAACAGCCGCGAGCAGTTGCGGCGTTTTGAAAAACAGCGGCTCCAGACACTCGAGCTCTCCGCACAACTTGAGAACGCCCAGCGCAATATTCGCGAACTGAGCGCCAGCCTCGCCGAGGCCCGTTTGCAGGTGAAATTCGCGCTTGGCCCCCGCCCCGGTCTCGCCGCCCGTCCAGCGGCCGCTCCGAGCGATTCCGCCCCGGCCGAGGTGGCGCATTCCCCGGTGGCCGCCGACTCGCTCGGGGCACTCATCCCTTCGCTCCGGGAAAGCTTTGAGAGCTACGCGCGGGTGCCTGGTGACCACGAGGCGCTGCTCCATCTTCACGATCGCGTCGTCACTTACGCCGAACGGGCGCGGGTCGGCGATTGCATCGCGCTGTATCGCCTCGCCCAAGCCTTCGCGGGCCTCCTCGAATCGCTCGCGGCTGCGCCGGGTGACGTGACGCTTTCGACGTTGCACACGGTCCGCCAGGCCGTGGAATTCTTTGTCTTCCTGCGCGACGAGGCCTCGCCCCAACGCTTCCCGGACCCGGCGAGCGCCCGAGTGTTGATGGTCGATGACGACGAGGCCAACTGCCAGTGTGTGCAACTCGTGCTCCAGGAGCAGATGATCCAGGCTTCCGTGTCCTACGATCCGTCGAGCGCGCTGCTCGAACTGGCGTGCGATCCCTTCGACCTCGTGCTGCTCGATGTGAACATGCCCGACATGAACGGCTTCGAACTCTGCAAGCGGCTCCGCGAATTGCCGCTCCACGCGCGGACGCCGGTTGTGTTCCTCACCGGGCTGGCCACGGAAGAACGCCGCGAGCAGTCGATCCTCGCCGGCGGTAACGATTTCCTCGGCAAGCCATTCAATTTGCACGAACTGACCGTGAAGGCACTGCTGCTCATTATTCAGAAGTACGTCGCCGCTGCGCCGACGGGCAAGGTGGCGTAACGGGCGGGCGCGCTTGCGGGGCGGAGGGGATTTGCCTTTCACTGAACGCGTGAAATTTCTCTACGTCGCGCTGGGCAGCGCTGCCGGCGGAGTGCTGCGCTTTTGGCTCGGCGCCGTCGCCGCGCGCTGGCTCGGCGCGCCGCACCTCGGCACGATCTTCGTCAATGTGACCGGCTCATTCCTCATCGGCCTGATCGCGGGCCGGGGAGCGACACCAGCCGCGCAACAGTTGCTCATGATCGGCCTGCTCGGCGGCTATACCACGTTTTCGTCGTTCAGCCTGCAGACGCTCGAACTTGCGCACGAAGGCCGCTTCGCCACTGCGGGGGCAAATGTGGTGCTATCCGTGACGCTCTCCCTTGTCGCGGTCTGGCTCGGCCATGGTGCGGGCGCCTGGCTTAATCGATAAGTAGCCCGCCGAAGCGACCATTCTTCCAGGCAGGTGCGATTCGGTGTGGACATGAAACCCACCACGATCGTTGGCATTCTCTTGATTATCATCGGCGTCGTCGCGCTCGCCTTTGGAGGCATCGACTACACGACGCGCGAAAACAAAAAGGTCGTGGATCTCGGCCCGCTGCAAGTCAACGCGACCGTCGAGAAGGAAAAGCATCTTCCTTTCTCGCCGATTCTCGGCGTCACCGCGCTCGCGGGCGGCGTATTGCTCGTGGTTGTTGGTCAGCGAAAGTGACGCCGCGCTTGCGGGTGTCCGCGCCTTGCTCCAGCCTCGCCAGCCCTCAAGCGCCCCATGTCCACACGCACCCTGCTCACCCTCGGCCACTCTCCCGATCCCGATGATGCGTTCATGTTTTACGCGCTCGCCGAGCATAAGATCGACACGGGTCGGTGGGATTTCGAGCACACGCTGCAGGACATCCAGACGCTGAACGAGCGGGCCACCCGCGGCGAATTGCACATTTCCGCCATCTCCATCCACGCCTACGCCTACGTGCTCGATCAGTATGCATTGCTGCCTTGCGGCGCGAGCATGGGCGATGGCTACGGGCCGATGGTCATCGTGCCCGCCGGGACATCGCTCCCTGATCTCGCGGACGAAGCCGCCGTGATCGCGTGGCTGCACATGCGACGGATCGCGGTGCCGGGAAAGATGACCAGCGCGTTTCTTGCCCTGCAGCTATTCATGGGGCCGGTGAATGAGGTGGTCGTTCCGTTCGACGAGATTTTCGATCACGTGGCGGCGGGAAAATCCGACGCCGGGCTGATCATTCACGAAGGCCAGCTCACGTATGCGCGCGATGGCTTCGTGAAAGTGATCGATCTCGGCGAATGGTGGAAAGCGCAGACCGGTCTGCCGCTGCCGCTCGGCGGCAATGTCATCCGCAAAGACCTCAGCCCCGCGGACCGCATCGAGATCAATGCGATCCTGCACGAGAGCATCGCCTACGGGCTGAAACATCGCGCCGCCGGGGTGGCCCATGCCATGCCGCTGGCGCGTGGAATGGATACGCAGCTCGCGGATCAGTTCATCGGGATGTATGTGAACGACTACACGCTGGACTACGGCGAGAGCGGACGCGCGGCGATCCGCGAATTTCTCGCCCGCGGCCATGCCGCCGGGCTGCTCCCCGCGCCCGTTGCGCTGGAGTTCGTGGAGTAACCGACCGCTCCGGGGAGTGGCTGCTACTGCTGCGGCGCGGGCGCCGGAGTGGCCGGGCCGGAAGTCACCTTCTGCTTGGCGGCTTCGATCTTCTCGGTGATTCGCGCGATCAGTTTCTGATCTTCCTTTTCGAGAGAGAGGGCCTTTTGCCAGTAGCTCAAGGCCTCCGGCGTCTTGCCCATTTTCGCGTACGTGTCGGCGATGTGTTCGAGCACGGTGGGATCGTCATGCTGCTCTTCGCGGACGATGTTTTGCTGGGCCATGAGCAGTTCCTTCAGCGCCTTGTCGAACTCGCCGCGCTGGTAGTAGAGCCAGCCGAGGCTGTCGAGATACGCGCCGTTGTCGGGCTCCATTTCGAGCGCCTTCTTTATCAGGGCGCCGGCTTCGTCGAGCTTTTCCCCACGATCCGCCCACATGTACCCGAGGTAGTTGTAAGCGGCGCCCGGCTTGTCGAGCGTCGTGCCGCCCGGATCGAGCTCGATGCAGCGCTTGATCAATTCGGCCGCGCGGTCGAATTTCCCCGCCTGCTCCGCGGTGGCGCCGTAGCTGAAGAAGAACGGGGCCGTGAGCAGCTCCTCATTGCGGCTCTCCGCCTCGGTCTGCGCGAGGGCGAAGCTGGCCAGCGCGTCATCGTGCTTCTTCGCCTGCGACTGCGCGATGGCGAGGCCGTAGGTGATGAAGGGCAGGTCGGGGAATTTTTCCCGCGCCCGTTGGAGCAACTCAATCGCCTTGTCGAACTGCTTGGCTTGGCGGAGGAGATCGGCGAGGCGCAGGTGATTGCGCGGCTCGCTCGAATCGAGCTGGAGGCTGTGTTCGTAATACTCGGCCGCTTTCTCCAGATCCCCCTTTTGCTGATGGAGTTCGCCGAGGAGTTCGTAGGTGTCGAAGCGCTGAGGGTTCGCCTTCACCATTTCCTCGAGCACGCCGATCGCCTCGTCGACCTGCCCATTGAAGATGAGGCTGCGGGCGAGCTTTTCCCGCACGTTTTTCACCGGCGGATCGTCACTGACCGGCTGCTGCTTGAGCGCGGCGAGGTAGCGCGGGATGGCTTCCTTGACCTGTTTCGAGAGCACGTAGTAATCGGCGATCTTCGCGAGGATCGTCGCGTCTTCCGGGGCGAGCGTGCCCAGCCGCTCGTAGACGGCGTTCATCCGCTTCAGCTCCTCGGGACTGCACGTGCCGTCGTCCTTGAGGTAAATCTTCTGAAGGAAGTCGCCGAGTTCCGTCCAGAAAGCGGGGTCCTTGCTCTCGACCTTCAGCGTCCGCACGATGGCGGCGTCGGCCTTTGCCTTCTGTCCGCTGGTGGTGAAAAGCTCGTAGGCGGCCAGGTGACTCTTGAAATTCTGCGGCGCAAGCGCCAGGGCCTGCTCGGTGTAGGTCAGCGCGAGATCGGGTTTCCGCAGGTAGTGGGAGTAGAGCTGCGAGAGGTAGATGTAAGGCAGCGGCTCCTTTGGCGAGGCCTTGATCGCGTCCTTCAGGACCTGGATACCGGCCGAGACATCGTTCCGGCGGGCGAGTTCGTAGGCGACTTTCACCGCCAGTTCCGCGTAACCGGGGTCGAGCTCGAGCGCCCGGCGGTAGGCGGAAAGCATCGCGTCCTGATCCGCATTCTCTTCCGCCAGGAGTCCCTGGGCGAATGCCGTGAACGCGTCCGCCTTGCGCCCATCTTCGATCCGAAGCTGGAGGTCGGGCGCGGCCGGGCGGAGTTCCGATGGCCAGGCGTCCGCGTAGCGCGGGTGGTGATCATTGCCCGACAGTCCGGAGTCCGGAGCAACTTTTGCCGGAGTCGCCTCACGCGAAATAACCGGTGCCGGTTTCTTCCCGGCTCCCTTCGGCGGCGTGGCGGTTCGCGTTTTAGGCTCGCCCGCCGCGGCTGCAGGAGCCTTTTTCGGCGCCGCCGCCGGAGTGCTGGACACGGGCGGCGCAGCAAAAGCCGGCAGAGCGAAAATCGCGATTCCGGCGGCTAAAATCCGCCGCTGACCGCGCGAGATCCCAGACGGACGGAAAAACATGGCCGCAACCTAGCGGCTAGCTCTTGTAGCGCAAACGCTTCTTGTGACGGTTTTCCTTCATTCGCTTCCGGCGCTTGTGCTTCGCGATTTTGGCTTTCCGTCGTTTTTTTAATGAACCCATGAAGTGGTCGGTTTTCGCAGTTTTCTGGTAGAGGGGGCGGGATGAGGGGCGGTGAGGAAATCATGCTTCCCCCATTGGCGCAATGGCTTTTTCCGTCAGTAAACGACTTTGTTCAGCGGGTACTCGATGATCCCCTCCGCACCGAGTTCCTTCAGACGGGGGATAATCTCGCGCACCACCCGCTCGTCGATGATCGTTTCCACGGCGATCCAGTCCGGGGTGGCGAGGTGCGAAATGGTGGGATTGCGTAACGCTGGCAGCGCTGTGAGCAGCGCGGCGAGTTGTTCAGAGGGCACGTTCATCTTCAGCCCCACTTTGTCCCGCGCGGCATAGGCCCCATTGAGAAGGAGGACGATCTTTTCGATCTTCCCGCGCTTCCACGGATCGGCCATGGCTTGCCGGCTCGCGATGAACTGTGGCGCCGATTCCATGATCGTCTCGAGAATCCGCAGCTTGTTCGCCCGCAGCGACGAACCGGTCTCGGTCACATCCGCGATCGCATCCACGAGGTCCGGCACCTTCACCTCCGTGGCTCCCCACGAAAACTCCACCTCCGCGGTGACGCCGTGTTTCTCCAAAAACCGCCGCACCAGCGGCACGGCCTCGGTGGCGATCACCTTGCCCCGCAGATCCTGCACCGTCTTGATCGGCGAATCCTCCGGCACCGCGATGACCCAGCGGGTGGGCTTGCTGCTCGTTTTCGAAAAAACCATCTCAGCGAGCACTTCCACGTCGGACTCGTTGTTCGCGATCCAGTCCTTCCCGGTCAGCCCGCAATCGAGAAACCCATGCTCCACGTAGCGCGAAAGTTCCTGCGCCCGGAGCAGGCGGACGGTCATTTCGGGATCGTCGACCGCCGGTCGGTAGGAGCGGCTCGCGCCGGAGATATTGAATCCGGCCTTGGAAAAAAGAGCGAAGGTCGGCTCCTGAAGACTGCCCGAGGGCAGGCCGACACGGAGGACGCGGGATTCGGTACTCATAGAAAAAAGGATCGCGAAAGTAGGCCCGCCGAACGCCTGCGGCGAGGGAAAAACGGCCTCATCGACCGGGCTCCGCACGGCGGGTGTGATTAAATGTGGTGCAAAGCGTGATGCGCGCGGTGTCCCGGAGGGACGATTGAAATTAGCCGGTGGCGTCAGCCACCGGAACCGCCCGCCGAGCGCACCCGCCCCGGAAGGGCGGTGGAGCAGCAGTCGCGACGGTTGAATTCCAACGCCCCTGCCGGGGCGGATTCATTTTTTCCGCGATCCGGTGGCTGACGCCACCGGCTAATTTCCGCTGTCCCTCCGGGACGACAGACTCCGCTGCACCACTTTTAATCACACCCACGCACGGCCTCAGGGGATCTCCTCTGAAAGAGCGGCACAACCTCTGCTTGGCAGTGGCCCATGCTCACCGCGGCGCAAATCGAACAACGGCTGACCATCCTGCAATCCAGCGGGATTCTCGACACTCCGCCTGAAGCGCAGTTTGACGACCTGACCCGGGTCGCCAGCTTCATCTGCAAGACCCCCATCTCGCTCATTTCGCTGCTCGACGAGAAACGGCAGTGGTTCAAATCCCGCGTGGGACTCGACGCGACGGAGACGCCGATCGACCAGGCCTTTTGTCTGCACGCCATCGAGAAGCGGGAAGTCATGGTCGTCCGGGATGCCTGGGAGGACAGCCGCTTCGCCGCGAATCCGCTCGTCACTGGCGCACCCAATATCCGCTTCTACGCTGGCGCTCCCATTGTCACGAAGGAGGGGGTGGCGCTCGGCACTCTGTGCGCGATCGATCGTCGGCCCCGCGATCTCGAACCCGAAGCCTTGATCGTCCTTCAGGCACTCGCCCAGCAAGCCGCGACCCTCCTCGAACTGCGCAATCTCGTCGAAGCCTATCATCAGGCCCTGGTCATGAAGGATCACGCCGAGCGCGAAGCGGAGGAACTGCGAAAACTCCTCCCGATGTGTTCCTACTGCCGCGACGTCCGCGATGAAAACGACTACTGGCAGCACCTCGACGGATACCTCACCTCCCACGCCCACGTGGACCTGAGTCACACCGTGTGCCCGAAATGCATGCCCCGCGCGAGGCGGGATCTCCAGATCGAGCCCCGAACGGCAGTAGCGGTCTAAAGGCCCGCCGCGGGAATCAGGCGGATGCGCCGGCCCGGAAGCCGGGCGAACGGGAGTGAATTCTTGCGGGATCGCCGCTTTCACCCTCGCCACCCGGAGCCGCGCCAGTTACTTCGACAACCCCGAATGCCCACCATTCGGCCATGCCGGTGAAAGCCGGCCTTTTCAGCAAACTGCGGAGCAGCCTGCTCTACATGGCGGTCGTTTTCGCCGTCTCCGTGCTCGGCTACGTGCTCTATGGCTGGTCGTTCATCGACTCCATCTACATGGTGGTCATCACTTTCTTCGGCGTGGGCTTCGGCGAGGTGCATCCCATCGACACGATCGGGAAAAAAATCTTCACCATGCTGGTCATCGTCGGCGGCACCAGCTCGGTCGTCTTTGTCATCGGCGAAGTCATTCGCTTCGTCACGGAAGGAGAAATCATGAAAGCCATCGGAGAACTCAAAAAATCGCGCCAGGTCGATGAGATCAGCGACCACGCCATCATCTGCGGTTACGGCCGCATCGGCCAGACCCTCGCTCGCGCGCTGGAGGAGGAAAACTACCCCTTCGTCGTGGTGGACCTCGACGACACCCGGCTCGCGCTCGCCGAAGCCGCCGGCTACCTTTTCGTGAAAGGCAGCGCCACCGAGGAGGAGACGCTGCTCCGCGCCCATGTCGAACGCGCCAAGGTCCTCGCCACCGTGCTCCCGCAGGACACGCTGAACGTCTTCATCACCCTCACCGCGCGCAATCTGAACCGCACCATGCGGATCATCGCCCGCGGCGAACAACCCGCCACCGAGAAGAAGCTGCTCCAGGCCGGTGCGGATGAAGTGGTCGTCCCCGCCGCGATCGGCGGCACCCGCATCGCCCACAGCATCACCCGGCCGGCGGCGATGAAATTCATCGGCGAACAGCGCGGTGCGGTCAGCGAAGAGCTGCGCCGGCTCGGCGTGGAGATCGACGAATTGCGCCTGCACCGCCACTCCCACCTCGTGGGCAAGACCGTGGCCGAGCTGCAAAATCTCTCCGAGGGCAATCTTCTCGTCCTCGCGCTCGAGCGCGCCGACGGCCATGTGCTCCGCAGCGGCTTCCTCGAGGAGCTGCTGCGCGAAGGCGATGCCGTGATCATCGTGGGCCGCGTCCAGTCGTTGCCCGCGGGCCTGCGTGCGGAGGTGGATCGCGAGGCGCTTCTTTAAAAGGGAGGACTGGAATTCCCGAAAGCCTGTCATCCCGAGCGGAATGGAGGGAGCCTGAGCGACCAGAATGAAGCCGAGGGACCTCGGATGGCCGGAGATCGCGCGACCTTCCAACGGCAGCGCTTTCATGCTCTCCACCACCCCACGGACCTCTCGGGAAGCCAGCACTCCGCTCATGTGACAAAATTGATTCCGAACGACCCGGCCGCCGCATTCGGACGCCCCGATTCCTTTCACTTTCGCCAACAAATCTCCGAAGACTTCACGCGGCTGCGGGTGTTTCTCTCCGCCGCAAACCCGCATCCCCCCATGAAACTCACCACCCTTCTCGCGCTCCTCGTTCTCCCGATCACCCTCCTCGCCCAGGCCGGCAAACCCGAGGCTGGCGGTGAAAAGCGGAAGGCAGATCCATCACTCGCTCCCGTCACCGACACACCCGGGCTGCCCCGCGTGCTGCTCATCGGCGATTCCATTTCCATGGGCTACACCGTTCCCGTTCGCGAGCTGCTCGCTGGCAAGGCGAACCTGCATCGCATCCCGCAGAACGGCGGCTCCACCCAGACCGGCCTCGACAATTTCGACAAATGGATCGGCAGCGCGAAGTGGGATGTCATTCACTTCAACTGGGGCCTGCACGACCTCAAACACTGGGCGAACAACAAGATGGATAACGCCGCGCCGCCGGTGGCCGCGGTGGAGGTGTATGAGAAAAATCTGCGCGACCTCGTCGCCAGGCTGAAGAAGACCGGAGCAAAACTGATCTGGGCGAACACGACGCCCGTGCCCGAAGGCACCGCAGGCCGCCTGGCCGGGGACGAAAAGAAATACAACGAAGTCGCCGCGCGGGTCATGAAAGACGCCGGCGTGCCGACCGACGATCTGCATTCCGCCGTGGTCGCCAACCCTACGTGGCAGCGGGAAAAGAATGTCCACTTCACCCCCGAAGGCAGCAAGGCGCTCGCGGAGAAAGTCGTCGCCGCGATCACTGCGCAGTTGCCGAAAAAGTAGCGTTCACCGCATCGGCGCATGTCCCCCCGCATCGCCCTCGCCGCCGCGCTCTTCGCCGCGAGCACGCACGCGGTCGAGATCCCGCTCGGCGCGCACCGGTTCACCCTGCCGGATGGTTTCAGCATCGAAGTCGTCGCCAGCTCCGAGCTCGTGCCGCGACCGATTGCCGCCGCTTTCGACGAACGCGGCCGGCTCTACGTCACCGACTCATCCGGCTCGAATGCGAAGACCGACCAGCAGCTCATCGACCGCCCGCATCGCGTCGTGCGGCTCGAAGACACCGATGGCGACGGTCGTTTTGATCGGAGCACCGTTTTCGCCGACAAGCTCATGCTCCCGCAGGGTGCGATGTGGCGCGACGGGTCGCTCTACGTCGGCGCGCCGCCGAGCATTTGGAAGCTGACTGACACCGACGACGACGGCGTCGCCGACCAGCGCGAGGAATGGGTTGCGGGCAAGACGCTCACCGGCTGTGCGAACGATCTGCACGGCCCGTACTCCGCGCCGGATGGCTGGATCTACTGGACCAAAGGCGCCTTCGCCGAACAGACGCACGAGCGCCCCGGCCGCCCGCCGTTGCGTGATCGCGCCTCGCACATCTTTCGCTGCCGGCCGGATGGCAGCGGCGTCGAGTCGGTGATGAGCGGCGGCATGGACAATCCCGTGGACGTCGCCTTCACCCGCGAAGGCGAACCGATCTTCACCTCCACCTTTCTCGATCTCTCCGGCGATGGAAAACGCGATGGCCTCGGCCACGCGGTCTACGGCGGAGTCTTTCCGAAAGTGAACGAAGTCGTCGAGTCCGTGACGCGCACCGGCGAGCTGCTTCCCGCGATGACCCACTTCGGCGCCGGTGCCCCGTGCGGCCTCACGCGGATCGAAGGCCGCGGCCTAGGCGAAGATCTGCGCGACAACTTCCTCGCCTGCCTCTTCAACCTCCACAAAGTTACGCGCCACCAGCTGGAACCTACCGGTTCGACGTTCCGCACGCGCGACCGCGATTTCCTCGTCTCCGACAACGCGGATTTTCACCCCACCGACGTCATCGAAGACGCCGACGGCAGCCTGCTCGTGGTCGACACCGGCGGCTGGTACAAACTGTGTTGCCCCACCTCGCAGCTCGCGAAACCCGACGTCCTCGGCGCGATCTACCGCATCCGCCGCACCGGCGCGCCACCGCTCGCCGACCCGCGCGGCTTGCTGCTCGACTGGGTTAATGTGGACGCCGCGGCGCTGGCGACCCGGCTCGGTGATGCCCGTCCAGCGGTCGCGGAAAGAGCCGCCGCACGGCTCGTCCAGGGCGGTGCGGATGCCATCGCGCCGTTGCAGCGAGTGGTGAATGGAAACGCCGGCGACGCCGCGCATCGCGGTCTGTGGGTGCTCGCGCAAATCCCTGGCGACCGGGCGCTGGAAGTCACGCGAACCGTGCTCGATCAGCAGACGCCGGCACTTCGGCAGACGGCCGCAAAAATCCTCGGCCTGCGCCGGGACCGCCTCGCCGTGGCGCCACTCATCGCACTTCTCAAAGACTCCAGCGTCACCCTCCGCCGCATCGCCGCGGAAGCGCTCGGCCGGATCGGCGACTCCGCCGCGGTACCGGCGCTGCTCGCCGCGGCGGGCGCGGAAGGCGGCGATCGTTTCCTCGAACACGCCATCATCTACGCGCTGATCGAAATCGGCGACGCCGCGAGCACGAATTCCGGAACGAGCGGCGATCGCCCGCCCGCCACGCGCCGCGCCGCGCTCATCGCACTGAGTGAGATGGACCAGCCTTCGCTCGATCCGCGCGCCGTCTTCGCCCTGCTCACGAGCGACGACGCCACGCTCAAATCCAGCGCCGCCTGGATCGCCGCGCGGCATCCCGAGTGGAGCACGGAAGTCGGCACCTTCTTCCGCGAACGCTTCGCCAACGCGACCCTGCCCGCGCCGGAACGCACCGAACTCGAAGCGCTCCTCGCCGCCATGCTCCGCGACTCCAACGGTCAGACGCTCGCGACGGCGCTGCTCCGAGACCTCGCCGCCGAAGTCCGCACCAGCGCCCTCCGCGCCGTCGCTCGCGCGGAGTTGAAGACCACGCCCGCCGATTGGATCGAGCCGCTGGTCCGCCAACTCACCACCGGCGCCACACCCGAAGCCGTCGCCGCCGCCAGCCATCTCGTCGGCCGCAAGGAAGCCGCCGACCTCGTCGCCATCGCCCGCGACTCCGCGCAGCCCGCCGCTCGTCGCCTCCTCGCGCTCACCTCGCTGCCACCCGGCAGCATCACCGCGGACGCCGCGATCTTCGCGCTCCTCATCGCCGCGCTCGACCCGCAGCACCCCGCCTCCGACCGCATCGCCGCCGCCACCACGCTGGCTCGCGCCAAACTCGATGACCCGCAGCGCGCCGCCCTCGTCGCGCGATTTCCGATGCTCGGCGCACTGGAACTCACCCGCCTCCTCCCGCTCTTCGACCGCGCGCTGCCCGCCCCCGCCGGCCGCAGCTTCCTCGCCGCGCTCGCTGCCGCGCCCGCCTTCGCGAGCTGCCCGCCGCAAACCCTCCGCGCGATCTTCACCAAGCTTCCCGTCGAGCTCCAGCCCGCGGCTGACGCGCTGCTCGCCCGCCTCAGCCTCGACGCCGCGCAGCAGCGCGCGAAGCTCGACACCATCGCCGCCGAACTCCCGCCCGGCGACATCCGCCGCGGCCAGCTCGTCTTCAACAGTGCCCGCGCGACCTGCACCATTTGCCACGCCATGGGCTACCTCGGCGGCAAATTCGGCCCCGACCTCACCGCGATCGGCGAAGTGCGGAACGAGCGCGATCTGCTCGAGGCGATCATCTTTCCGAGCGCGAGCTTCGTCCGCAGCTACGAGCCGATGCGGGTTCGCTTGAAAGCGGGTGCCGAACTCGCCGGGCTCGTCCGCAGTGAAAGCGACGAGGCCATCACGCTCGCCCTCGCCCCCGCGGTGGAGCAGCGTTTTCCGCGGAGCGAGATCGCCGAATTGCAACCCGCCGCGACCTCGCTGATGCCGCAGGGCTTCGACCAACTCCTGACCCGGCAGGAGCTCGCCGACGTCATCACGTTTCTCAAAGCCACGACGCGCAAGCCGCGCTGAACGCCGCTACTTGTCCGCCGCCTTTGGCTCGAGGACGAAGGCGCTCGCATCGCGCCGGACTTTCAGCCCCGCGAGCTGTGCGACGTAACGGATCGCATCGGTCAGCGGAATGTCGGTCAGTGAGAGCGTGATCGTGGGCTCCGGAGTCGGTGGCGTCACGACGACGATGTTCAGCGAGACGGCGCCGCTCTGACGACCTTTGGCGATCAGGAAAGTGACCGCTTCGCTCAGCTTTGCTTCGCTGAATTCGAGGCGTGGAATGATGACGCCCGCGAGGGGATCGGCGTCCGTAGTGGCCTTCGGCGGAATTTCGTGAGCTGGCTTGCCGGCGTCGGCCGCGATCTTTTCCCCGAGGACGTAGGTATCTCCATCCCGGCGGAGGTCTGCGCCCGAAATCTCCGCGAGGTTTCGGACGGCTTCTGCAATCGAAACCCTGCTCATCGAGAGCGTGACGATCGGTTCCGGAGTCGGCCGCTTGACCACGACGATGTTCAACGTCGTCGCGCCGGCTGCGCGACCTTTCGCGAGGAGCAAGGCCCCCGCATCGCTGAGCTTCGCATCTTTGAATTCCACCAGCGGCAGAATGATTTCCATCATCGGATTGGGATTCGCCTCCGCCACGGCGTCTGGTGGTTCCTTCAAGATCTTCGCGGTGACAAAGACCGCGAGCTTTCGCGCCGGACCTTTCCTCGGGAAGTCCTTGCTCTCCGCGGTCACGCCGAGGGTGCCGAGCAGCACGGTCTGGTCTGAAAAGACAGTGACCGTGGCGGTTAGTTTGCGCTCGGAGAAGACGGGCTGCGCGCGGTGTCCCGGCGGGATGCCAGGAGTGGCGTCGAGCCGATCGCGCGTGCGTGCATTTGGCTTTGTGTCAGCCGGATATTTTGTCCCGTTATCGAGGTCGATGAACCCCAGAAACTCGACAACGCTCGGCGCCAGTTCGAGGTCGAGCCTGCCATCCGGACTCGCCACCGCGAGCACTTCGAAAGTGATGCCGGTGTTGCGCGTCGCGAATTCCTTCGGCTTCCACCCTTTGCCGTCCTTTTCGTACTCGGTCGGGTAGCGAAACTCGCGGATGATCTCGATCATCGCCTTCTGTCCGGAGAAGGTGGTCACTCGCGGGGCCGAGAGCAGGTCCGCCCCTTTCACCGCTTCCAACTCCCTCATCACGGCGGCAAACTGAGGCGCGGTGAACAATCCAGCGACTCCGAGCGCGCCGGCGGCCGCTTTGGGCACCGGACCGTTGCCGAAAATCATGTTGAGAACCGGGTCCTTCGATTTCGCTTTCGCCGTCTCGCTGATCTCGACGAACTTCGCTTCGATCTCGATCTGCGGGCGTTTGGGCGCCTTGCCGGATGGAGCTTCGGCGGCGGCTTTCTTCTCCTCCGCCTGGAGTTGCGCCGCGGTGGAAAGGCCGAGCGTCAGGGTCACCGCGAGCATTCCCCCGAACACCGCGCGCAGGCTGAGCGGGCGGCGGTCGCGGCGTTCATCCACGATCGCGAGCATGCGGCGTTCGAGTGTCGAGGGGCTGGCCATGGGCACGGCGTGCCGGGCGAAGCGGTGCTGCGCGGCGAGCGAGCGGGCCACGTCGAAGAGTTGCTCCGCGTATTCATCCGGCGCGGTGCCGCCGCGGAGCACGAGGTCATCGGTCGCCTGCTCCTGCGCGGTGCGAAGACTGCGGGCGGCGAGCCAGACGAGCGGGTTCGGCCAGTAGAGAGCACAGGCGAAGTGCGCGATGGAGCGCGTGAAGTGATCGCCGCGGGCGATGTGCCCGGCCTCATGGCGCAACGCGGCCGCGAGTCGGGCGTCGCTCCACGCGAGGGCCTCAGCGGGCAGCGTGAGCACCGGCCGGAGACTGCCCCAGGTGAGCGGCACGCCGCCCGCGGGCGAGAGGCGCAGCTCGACTGTTCGGCGGATGCCGAGTTCGGCGAAAATCTCCACCGCGATGCGCTGGGTGCGCGCGTCCATGAGGGGCTGCGTCGTCTTCCGCAGCCAGACCAGCCGCGCGCTGCCGAGCAGCCGCGAGGCGAGGAGCAGACCGGCACCCATCGACCAGACGACGATGATCGCCTGCTTCCAGTCCGGCCAGCGCCAGCGGGGCGCAGCGGGCAGCGGATTCGCGGACGCGGCGGACGCGACGACGGATCCGATCGGCGGTAGATCCGCCCTAGGCTGGCGGGAAAATTCCAGCGTCACGCGCTGCAGCGGCACCGTCCACCGGGGCGCATGCAAACGGGTGAGCGGCAGGAGTAGCACGGTGGCGAGAGCGGCGCACCAGACGAGGTGGCGCTGCGCGGCGGAGGCGCTGCGCCAGGCCGCGTTAATGAGGAGCGCCGCAGTGAAGACGAGCGCGCTCTTCACGAGCAACTCGCCGAGAATGGGGAGCAGGGTCTGCGGGTTCATGGGGGGACGAGGGTTAGCGGGACTTCGACTTGGCGGCTTTGACGATCGCTTCGAGGCGTTTCAGTTCTTCGGCGGAGAGCTTGCCAGCCTCGGCATCGACGAGCGCGGCGACGGCGCTGGAGAGCGAACCTTCGAAAAAGGTATCGACCACCCGCCGCAACGCGGAGCGACTCGCCCGTGCATGCGGCTCCGTGGGCGCGAAGACATAGCGCGGCCCGTCCTCGCGATGTTTGAGGTGCCCCTTCTCCTCGAGAATCCGGAGCAGTGTCCGCACCGCGGAGTAGCTCGGCGGATCGGGCAGGTCGGCGGTGACTTCCGCGGCGGTCGCTTCACCGCGAGCGAAGATGATGTCCATGATCTGCCGCTCGCGACGGCTGAGCGGCGGGCGGGTGGATCGAGGCATGCGAATTTTTTAGCATACCGCTCCGGGATCGCACAAGCCTTTTGTGCTAATATTTTAGCACACGCTGGCGCAGTGCCGCCCGCGGAAGAGGAAATGCCGGCATTGAAGAAGCCCTGTCATCCCGAGCGGAGTGTAACGAAGCCGAGGGACCTCGGCCTCCGGTCGGTCATGGATTTTCCTGCACCCAGAGATCCCTCGACTTCATTCCGGTCGCTCAGGCTCCCACCATCCCGCTCGGGATGACAGGCAGTTTTGAATCCCGATACCCCCCAAAAAAAACCGGCACCCGGATCGCTCCGGGTGCCGGTGAATTACAGGCGCAGTGCGCCGAAGAATTCCGCTACTTCTTTTCCGCAGGCTTTGCTTCGCCTTCCGGCTTCTTCTCTTTGGGCGGTGCGATGCCAAACTTGGTGATCTTCACGATCTCGTATTCGGTCGGGCTCTTTTTCATGCGCAGGCCGCTGATCGTGTCGCCGACCTTGATGTCCTCGAACTTCGCGGCGGCTTCGCCGTTCATGATCGTGGTCGCCGCGGTGACCATCAGCTTCACATCGGTACCGTCCTTCTTTTTGTTCGTGAAGGTTTTGGCCTTCGCATCGATTGAGTCGACGCGGGTGTACATCGGGATCGCCTTGGGCGCGCCGGCTTCGGCGGCTGGTTTTTTGGCGCTATCGGCTGCGGGTGCAGCGGCGGGAGCGGCTGCCGGAGCCGGAGCCGGCTTGGCTTTCTTTTCGGCGGCGATGCCGCTGACGGGGAGCACGAACGCGAATGCGCCGAGCGTGAGGATGCTGAGGATTTGTTTCATCGGATGGAGGGTTGTTATGTTTATTGGCTAACCGAAGCGGCCATGAGAGCCGCGGGACTCCTCGACTTGAATCGAAAAACCGCCCCTATCGCAATGTCTTTTGCTTTTGCGATGGTGCCTGTTTTCTCTCCCCGAGGCATCGAGCCGCAGCGTAGCGTTCGCTCCTCATGCGAGCCGTCATCCAACGCGTCACTTCCGCCTCCGTCACCGCGGAGGGCGCTGTCGTGGGAAAGATCGACGCAGGGCTGCTGGTCCTGATCGGAAAGGAGGACGCCGACACGCCCGGGGATCTCGAATGGCTGGCGCAAAAGATCGTGAATCTGCGCCTCTTCCCCGACGCGACCGGCGTCATGAATCACTCCGTCATCGAAACCGGCGGCGGCATTTTGCTCGTCAGTCAATTCACCCTCCTGGCCAGCACGCGCAAAGGCACGCGCCCGAGCTGGCACCGCGCGGCTCGTCCACCGGTCGCGATCCCGCTCTACGACGCGATGGTCGCGCGCCTCGGCGAACTGCTCGGCCGTCCGATCCAGACCGGCCGCTTCGGCGCGATGATGCAGGTCGCGTTGATCAACGACGGCCCGGTGACACTCATCGTCGACAGCAAGACGCGGGAATGACCCAGCTACGGTGATTTGCCGATGACCTACCCCCGCGGCGCTTCCCGCTCCGGAAAGTTGCTTGCCACGCCTCGGTCTTTGACCACTCTACACGCCTTTTCGCCGATGCCTTCTCGTCGCCCGCTGATTCTTCCATGAAAGTTGTCATCCTCTGCGGTGGTCGGGGCACCCGTTTGCGGGAGGAAACGGAGTATCGCCCGAAGCCGATGGTGCCGATCGGCGACCGGCCGATTCTCTGGCACATCATGAAGACGTATGCTCACCACGGGTTCAACGAATTCGTGCTCTGCTTGGGCTACAAGGGCGACCAGATCAAAGATTTCTTTCGTAATTACCTCTGGAATACGTGCGACACCACGCTGCGGCTGGGGCAGGAAGCGGCGGTGCAATTTCACACCCGGCACAGCGAGGAATCCTGGACCGTGACGCTCGCCGAGACCGGTCTGGACACCATGACCGCGGGCCGGCTCAAGCGCATCCAGCGCTACATCGGCAACGATGAACATTTCCTCCTCACTTACGGCGATGGCGTGGGGAATGTGGACATCCCGCGGTCGGTCGCCTTTCACCGGGAACACGGGCGGCTGCTCACGCTCACCGCCGTCCATCCGCCCGGACGCTTCGGCGAGATCGTGCGCACGCCGGACGGCGCGGTCACGGAGTTCAACGAGAAACCGCAAGCCGAAGGTGGCTGGATCAATGGCGGCTACTTCGTCGTCAGCTCGAAGGTCTTCGACTATCTGGAGGATAGCGACGAGGTCATGTTCGAGCAGGCTCCGATCAAGAAAATCGCCGCGGAAGGCCAGCTCCGGGCCCATCAGCACGCGGGCTTTTGGCAGCCGATGGATACCTACCAGGAGTTCCTGCTGCTGAATCGCCTGTGGAATGAAGGGCGGGCACCGTGGAAAGTGTGGTGATGGCAGGTGACTCACGACTGCAAGCGACCTTCGCCGGTCGCTCCGTGCTCGTCACCGGGCATACCGGGTTCAAAGGCTCGTGGCTCTGTGAATGGCTGCTCCTGCTCGGTGCGCGGGTGACCGGCTACAGTCTGCCCCCGCCGACGGACCCCGCGCTCTTCGACCAGCTCGCCCTCGCGCCCCGCCTCACACACGTGCCCGGCGACGTGCGGGACCTCGCGGCCCTCACCGCTTGCGTACGTGCGGCGCAGCCGGACTTCATCTTCCACCTCGCGGCGCAGCCGATCGTCCGGCTCTCGTACCGCGAGCCGGTCGAAACCTATGCGACCAATGTGCTGGGTACCGTGCATCTGCTCGAGGCCGTCCGCAGCGCGGCGCAGCCTTGTGTCGTCGTCTGCGTGACCACCGACAAGTGCTACGAAAATCGCGAGTGGCTGCATGCCTATCGCGAGGAGGACGCGCTCGGCGGCTACGATCCCTACAGCTCCAGCAAAGCCGCGGCGGAACTCGTCACCGGGGCCTATCGCCGCTCTTTTTTTCAAAAGGACGCTCTCACCGGCGTGGCGCTCGCGAGCGGTCGTGCGGGCAATGTCATCGGTGGCGGCGACTGGGCAGCCGACCGCATCGTGCCGGATTGCATGCGGGCGCTCGACCGCGGCGAAGCCATCGCGGTGCGCAATCCCCACGCGACGCGCCCCTGGCAGCATGTGCTGGAGCCGCTCGGCGGTTACCTCACGCTCGCCAGCACTCTGGCGGAAGCTCGCGCGACCACCGATGCCGCGCGCGTCGCGGCCTGCGCGGCGGCGTTCAATTTCGGCCCGCAACTGGACTCCAACCGGAACGTGGGCACGCTCGTCACCGAACTGCTCAAGCACCGGCCCGGCTCCTGGCTCGACCAGTCGGACCCCACGGCGCCGCACGAAGCCGGTCGGCTGAATTTGGCCATCGACAAAGCATTCCATCTCCTCGACTGGCAGCCCGTGTGGGGCTTCCCGCGCACTATCGCGGAGACCGTCCGCTGGTACGTGGAAGCGGCGCGGGTCGACGTGGCCGAGTTTACCCGCGGCCAGATCCGCACTTACCTTGCCGAAGCCGCGGCGGCCCGCCAGCCGTGGGCGCTGTAGCTTTCCCAAAAAAATCTCCTCCTCCATGCCGGACGCCGCCCAGCTCAAAGCCCAAATCCTCGCTCTGACCCGCCAGTATTCCGCCCTCATGCACGGCGCGAATCGCCCCGGCTACGAACCCGCCGCGGCGGATCGCGCGTTCGTGCCCGGCGTCACCACGGTCCCGTATTCCGGGCGTGTCTTTACCGAGGACGAGGTGGAATCGGCCGTCTCCGCCACCCTCGATTTTTGGCTCACGCTCGGGCCGGAAGGCGAGGCGATGGAAACGGAACTCGCCACGTTCCTCGGCGTGAAACGCTCGCTGCTCGTGAACTCCGGCTCATCCGCCAACCTGCTCGCCGTCTCCGCGCTCACCACCCACAAGCTGCCGCCGGAAAAGCGCCTCGTGCCCGGCGACGAAATCATCACCTGCGCCGCCGGCTTTCCCACCACCGTAGCGCCGATGATCCAGAACGGCGCCGTGCCCGTGTTCATCGACAATGATCCGGTCACCGGCAATGCCGACCTCCGCCAGCTCGAGGCCGCATTTTCACCTGGGAAAACGAAAGCTGTCATGCTCGCCCACGCGCTCGGCAATCCCTTTGACCTCGGCACCGTGCTCGCCTTTTGTCGCGCGCACGATCTCTGGCTGATCGAGGACAACTGCGACGCGCTCGGCTGCCGCTACTCGCTGCCCGCCGGCCATGCGCTCAATCCCGGCCCCGAGCCGCTCGACCGCTTCACCGGGACGTGGGGCGATCTTTCCACGCAATCCTTTTACCCCCCGCACCATCTCACCACTGGCGAGGGTGGCGCGGTGAATATCGTGCGCGACATGAAGCTCAAGGTTTACGTCGAGAGCTTCCGCGACTGGGGCCGCGACTGCTGGTGCGCGAGCGGCAAGGACAACACGTGCAACAAGCGCTTCGGCTGGCAGCTCGGCGAACTCCCGCACGGCTACGACCACAAATACATCTACAGCCATCTCGGCTATAACCTGAAGCCGCTCGATACCCAGGCCGCGATCGGTCGCCGGCAGATCGAAAAGCTCCCCGCCTTCATCGAGGCGCGGAAACACAACTGGGAATACCTCCGCCGTGGCCTCGCCGATCTGGAGGAATTTTTCGCCTTCTCCCTGCCCACGCACGCCACCAGTTGGGTGCCGCCCTCCGGCCTCTCAACTCTCAACCCTCAGCTCTCAACTTTCACCTGGGACACCACCGGCTGCCGCACGGAATGCAGTTGGTTTGGATTTCTGCTCCTCGTGCGCGAGACCGCGCCCTTTTCCAATACCGACCTCGCCCGCGCGCTCGATGCCGCGAAGATCGGCAACCGCATGCTCTTCGGCGGCAATCTGCTCCGCCAGCCCGCGTTCCTCCAGCTCCGCAAGGACCGGCCCGACGCCGTGCGGGTCATCGGCCCCCTCACCGGCGCGGACCGCATCATGGAGCAATCGCTCTTCCTCGGCACCTATCCGGGGCTGACCCAGGCGATGATGGACTACGAACTGGAAGTCATTCACGACATCGTCGCCAAGGCCCGCGCCCGCTGACCCGCTCCGCATGTCACCGTCGTCCGTCCATTCCGAAAACGCGCTCGCCGAGGATCTCGCTCACGTCCTCCGGCATACCGCGGGTTTGTGGGAACCGCTGCGCGGCGGCAGCGTGTTCATCACGGGCGGGACGGGATTTTTCGGGCGTTGGTTGCTGGAAAGTTTCGCCCACGCGAACCGCGAGCTTTCCCTCGGCGCGAAGGCCACCGTGCTCACCCGGAACCCGGAAGCATTCCGCGCCACCGCCTCGCACCTGAACCCGGAGGCCGGCATCGCCCTCGTCTCCGGCGATGTGCGCACCTTTACCGCCGCGCAGATCGACGCGCAGCTCCCCGCCGGCTGGCCGCGCCAGCACGGCTTCCTCATCCACGCCGCCACCGAGGCCAGCGCGAAACTGAACACCGAAAACCCGCTTCTCATGGTGGACACCATCGTCGCCGGCACCCGCGCCGCGCTGGACTTCGCGGTCGCCACCGGCGTGCGGCGCTTTCTGCTCACCAGTTCCGGCGCGGTCTATGGCCGTCAGCCGGCGGAGATCACCCACGTTTCCGAAGACTACCTCGGCGCGCCGGATTGCACAGACGTCGGCTCCGCCTACGGCGAAGGCAAGCGCCTCGCCGAACTCCTCTGCGCCTGCTACACGCAGCAGCATGGCCTCGAATGCCTGATCGCCCGCTGCTTTGCTTTCGTCGGCCCCTTTCTCCCTCTCGACGCTCACTTCGCCATCGGCAATTTCATTCGTGACGCCCTCCGCGGCGGACCAATCCGGGTCGGCGGGGACGGCACGCCATTTCGCTCCTATCTGCACGCGGCGGATTTGGCGGTCTGGCTGTGGACCATCCTCTTCCGCGCGGCGCCCGGGCGGCCTTACAATGTCGGCTCACCGAGTGACCTGAATATCCGCGGCATGGCCGAGGCAGTGCGGGTTGCCGCGGGTTTGGGTGAGGGAATTCAGGTCGCCAAGACGCCCATCCCCGGACAGGCTCCCTCCCGCTATGTGCCTAGCACCTCGCGCTCGGAAAATGAGCTGGGACTGAAGGCGGACATCGACCTCCACACCGCAATCAAACGGACCATTTCATGGCATCAGAAACTCCCCAGGGCGTAAGGCCCTCCACCGCCTGCCAATCACGTGCACCTGGCAGCGGGCCGGCGAATTTGTCCCTGCCTCGCACCTGCCTCGCGGAATCCGAACTTGGCCTCGCCTTCTGGACTCCGCTCGATGCGAGCATTCGCAGGACCGCCGCCCGATTTGGTACCGCTACTGCTCGCCGCTCATGAATTCCGCCGAATACATTGCAAGATACTTGGAGAAGCGCGGAGTCGGCCAGGTCTTCGAACTCGTCGGTGGCATGATCACCTTTCTGCTCGATGCCTTGCATCAGTATTCCTCCATCCGCATCGTCAGTATGCATCACGAGCAAGGGGCGGCGTTTGCGGCCGATGGCGCGGGCCGCATCGCCGGCATTCCCGGCGTGGCCATGGCCACGAGCGGTCCGGGCGCTACGAATCTCCTCACCGGCATCGGCAGCTGCCACTTCGACTCGGTGCCTGCCGTATTCATCACCGGACAGGTGAATCGCCACGAGCAGAAGGGTGACCGCGCGATCCGGCAGCTCGGATTTCAGGAGACGGACATCGTGGCGATGGCGCAGCCGATCACGAAGGGCGCATGGATGGTCCGCGACGAGGCCGACCTCCCGCGGATGCTGGAGGAAGCCTTTGCGCTGGCGACCAGCGGGCGGCCCGGGCCGGTGCTGCTCGACGTGCCGATGGACGTGCAACGCGCGACGATCACCGATCTGTCGCGTCTGGAGCGTCCTGGGTCCGAGCCGGAACCAGCGCCTCTGCCGGACATCCACGAGTTCTGCGACCTGCTCGCGAGTGCACTCGCCCGCGCAGAGCGCCCGCTCGTGCTCGCGGGCGGCGGGGTGCGATCCGGCCGCGCCATCGAGGAGTTCCGCGCGCTGGTTGAAACGCTCGGCGTGCCGGTGATCCACTCGCTCATGGCGGTGGACGTGCTGCCCGCCGGTCATCGGCTGCGCGCGGGAATGCTCGGCAGCTACGGCAATCGCTGGACGAATCTGGCGCTGAGCCAGAGCGATCTCCTGCTCGTGCTCGGCAGTCGCCTCGATGTCCGCCAGACGGGCGCGGACACCGCGGATTTCAAGGGCGCACGCGCGATCTTTCATGTTGATTGCGAGCCGGGTGAACTCAACAACCGCGTCACCGGCTGCCACACGCTGACTGCGGAACTTGCCCCCTTCCTTCGCAGCGCGCCGAAACGGATGAATACTCCCGTCGTGGTCGATCCCTGGATCGATCACATTCGCGCCCTCCGCGCAAAATGGCCGGACACCGGGGAACTGACTTGCGGCGACGGCATCAACCCGAACGAAGCGATGCACGTAATCAGCCGGCATTCGTCAGCCGCGACCGCCTTTAGCGTGGATGTGGGCCAGCACCAGATGTGGGCCGCTCAATCGCTCGACCTCTCGGCGGAGCAACGCTTTCTCACCTCCGGGGGCATGGGTTCGATGGGCTATGCGCTTCCCGCTGGGATCGGCGCATGCTTCGCCAGCGGCTTGCGGCCGGGTGTGGTCATCGCGGGCGACGGCGGATTTCAGTGCAATGTGCAGGAGCTTCAAACCATCCGCCGCAATTCGCTGCCATTGAAGATCGTCGTGTTGAACAACGGCTGCCACGGCATGGTGCGGCAGTTTCAGGAGAGCTACTTCCAAGGGCGCTACCAGTCCACGATGTGGGGTTACGACGCGCCGGATTTTGCGAAGGTGGCGGCGGCCTACGGGATCGACTCGGAGCGGGTGGAGCGGGCCGTCGACCTCGACTCCGCCTGCGCGCGGATGTGGCAGGAGCCGGCCGCACCCTTCCTCCTCGAGGTGATCATCGACTCCCTCGCCAACGCCTATCCGAAGCTCGCCTTCGGGCGCCCGATCTCTGAGATGGAGCCCTTTGCGAAACCGCTGGAGATGGAAGGAACGTGAGTGCAGGCGTGCGGTCATTGCTTCGCCAGTGTGGTGTGGATCGAGCGGTGTTTTTTTCCGTGGCGACGCAAGCCGCGCGCTTCCTCACCGGGCCGGTCACACTGGCGCTCGTCGTGCGCCACCTCAGCGTCAATGCGCAAGGCTACTACTACACCTTCGGCGGAATCGTGGCCCTTCAGGTGTTCCTCGAAATGGGTTTCTCGCAGAATATTGTGCAGTTCGCTGCGCACGAGTTTGGCAGGCTGGAATTCACCCCTCGTGGGACGCTTCGGGGTGACCCCGCCGCGCTCGCGCGTCTCGTTTCGCTCGGACGCCTCGCGTTCGGTTACTACGCAATCGCCTCGCTGCTGCTCATGGCCGGGTTGGGCGGTGGCGGATACTGGTTTTTCGCGTCATCGGGAAACCACGGAGAGTCGTGGCAGGGTCCATGGTGGCTCGTCTGCATCACGTCGTCCGCCGCGTTGCTGCTGAACCCTGCCTGGTCCCTGCTCGAAGGCTGCAATCAGGTCGCCAGCATCGCGCAGTTCCGCCTTTGGTCGTCACTCTCCGGCACCATTGTCACGGCGAGCGCGCTCGTCTGCGGAGCCGGGCTCTACACACCCGGGATCTTTTCCGCATTCAGCTTCGTGATTTCCATCGGCTGGCTCCTGGCGAAGTGGTGGCCCTTCCTCGCCCAGTTTGCGCGGCCTCCGCAGCTTCCAGGCATTTCCTGGGCGCGGGAAATCTGGCCGTTTCAATGGAGAATCGCCATCAGTTGGATGAGCGGATACTTCATCTTCGACATGCTCAACCCCGTCGCCTTCCGCCTCTGCGGTCCCGCTGAGGCCGGACGGTTTGGACTCTCCTACCAACTCGTCCGCATGCTCTCCACGATCGCCTCGATGTGGTTGAATACGAAGATTCCTCGCTTTGGCATGCTCGTCTCCGGCCGCCGCTGGCAGGAACTCGACGCGCTGTGGCGTCGCGCCACCACGCAGTCACTCGCCGTGTATCTGCTCGGCTCGGTGGCGCTGTTCGTTGCATTGCCGCTGGTCCGAGGGCACCTGCCGCGTTTCGCACAGAGACTGGCCGGCAATGATGTCTTTCTCTGGCTCTGCGCCGCTTCGTTCATCCAGCTCGTGATCAGCGCCATGGCCTACGAACTGCGCGCGCATCGGCGCGAGCCCTACCTGTGGCTCTCCGTCTTCTCCGCGCTGCTCAGCACGTCGCTGATCATTCCTTTCGCACAACGCTTCGGTCTGCCGGGACTGTCCGCAGGCCTGGCGGGCGCGCTCTTTCTCACGCTCGTCCCGGCCGTGCTGATCTACCGCGTGAAGCGGCGCGCATTTCGGGAATCGTAGTTTCCCGGCCATGCCAGACGCTCCATTGCTCACGATCGCCATCCCGACATTTAACCGGCAGGCGCAACTCGAACAAACCCTCCACGCACTGCGGCTCCAGGTCTCACCGGAGTGGATCTTGCGCATCCAGGACAATGGCTCCTCACCGCCGGTCGCCGATGTCCACGGTGCACTCGTGGACAGCTTCGGCGCTGGGCGGGCGGAAATCGTGCGCAATGCTGCCAACATCGGTGGTACCGCAAACGTCATGGTCTGTTTCGAACGATGCGCGACCGAGTGGCTCGTCGTGCTCGGGGACGACGACGAGATCGCGCCCGACTACCTCGTGGCCATCCTGGCTGCGATCCGGCAACATCCCAGCGCCGTGTTCATCAACTTTTCGAGCAGCATCCATCAACGCTCCTTCGACTTCACCTGTCAGGGCCTCGCGGAATTCATTGAGCGACTCGACAACTGGTCGAACGTCCTCTTCATCTCGGTCGGTATTTACAATCACCGGCTCGTCACACCCTACCTCCGCCATGGCTTCAATCACACTTACACCCTGGCCCCGCACATCGCCGTTCTGCTCGCCGCGTTGCGGCAAGACTCGGGAATCACCGCGTTTCTCAGCCGCAAGGTGGTGACCTACAAGGAAGCTGAAACGATGACCTGGCCCCACGCCCATTTAAGCAATACCACCCTGCTCCTTGCGTTGATTCCCGAGCTCCGTCTCCAGCAGATCTTCATCGAGAAGACGCGGCCTTACTTCGTACCGCTGCATTTCATCGCGGAGACTCTAGCTGGCGAAGCGACCAGATCCGGGCACGATCACACCTTTGAATTCCGGCTGCGCGCGCTCCTCGCTCAAGGCTCCAGCGCATCACCTTTGCGGCGGGTCGCCGCGTTGTTTCTGGAGTTCCTCGTCAGCCGTCCACGGCTCGGCTGTGCGTTCTTTCGCATCGCCCGCTCGCTGCTGGGCAAAGCGCGTGCCGACATTCCAGCGAACCAAACCGCAGAGGCGCTGTGAGCCGTGGTTGATCGCGCGTCTTTCGTTTTGCGAGTGGAGTGGTGCATGTGGCACGCTCGGCTTCCGGTGCTCGGCCGTGCATCGGTGGGGCGAAGTGCTGCTCTGCGCTACCGCAGTAATACTGCTGATTCACGCCCTAAAGCACGAACTGGATTACCTCGGAAAACTCATTTCTGCGCGCGCGAATACATGACCCCGCCGATCCGACCGCGCTTGTTCCTATCCGTTTCGCATGACATAGACGCTCCGCATCATGCTCTCCCTCCCGTCATGCTCTTCAAACCATGAGTGATCGTATCCCGGGTGTGGCCGATCCTCGGCCGATTTTGGCGGAGCAAGTGAACGTCGCTGACACTTTATCGGGGCAGCCTTACAATGATGAACGTCTGCGTCCCGAGCCAGGGCAGGTAGACTATCTTCATCTTTGCGACCTGCGTGAGGCGCTCGCTCCCTTCGCTACGGACGAACCGCTCCGGATCCTCGACTTCGGGTGCGGGGGATCGCCCTATCGCTCGCTTTTTCCGAACGCCGACTATCGGCGCGCTGATTTCACCGTGATGGAAGGCCTTGATTACCGCGTGGACGGGGATTCACGCGTTGAGGCGCCCACCGGGGAATTCGATCTCGTCCTTTCGACTCAGGTTCTCGAGCACGTTTCCGATCCTGCGAACTATCTCGCGGAAGCATTGCGGGTCCTGAAGCCTCGCGGTCGGTTGATTCTCACCACGCACGGCGTCTATCCCGACCACGGCTGTCCGCACGACTTCTGGCGCTGGACCGGGGAGGGGCTGCGCCGGGAAGTCGCGGCTGCCGGCTTCGAAACTCATCAAGTCCAGCAACTCACCTGTGACGCGCGCGCAGTCCACTATCTCTGGGACATGTATGCCCAGTCGGGGCTCGCCGCCGGCACCGGCTTTTTGCCGCAGGCCGTGAGGAGGATCTATCGGCAATACCTCCGGAATCTCGCGCATCGGATGAGCGACCGGCTTTTTGCCACGTCGCGCATTCGCTCTGGAGAAACGGCCCGGGAAGGTTCGCTCTACATCGCGCTCCTCATCGCTGCGGTGAAGCCTTGAGTTCTAAACCTATGCAACATCCCACGCTAAAAACCGCGATCGCCGATTGGTGCTTTCTCCCGTTGGTCGCGGTCGCCGCGCGGGTCCTGCGCCTTCTGCGGGACAACGGGCTGAGCAATTTTCCACTCTGCCGGGACACGCTCTGGGGTGCCGGGGTGCATCCCGTGGTCGATCACTACTACGAGCCGCTCTTTCATCCGCGGCATCTGCTGCACCCGCTCGAACAGCGGCGCGCGCTTCCGGGCATCGACTGGCGGATCGCGGAGCAACTCAAACTGCTCGCGAGTTTTTCCGTGGATGGACCCCTCGAAAAAATTCCCCGCGCGAAGGCGTCTGAGGGCGCCTACTTTTTCGACAATCGAAACTTCGGTGGCGGCGATGGCGACTCGCTCTATCACATGATCCGCCATTTCCGACCGCGCCGGGTGATTGAGATCGGAAGCGGATTCTCCACTCTGATGGCCGCGATCGCGATCGCAGAAAACCGGCGACAGTATCCGGACTCACCGTGCGAGCACGTCTGCGTGGAGCCGTATGAGATGCCGTGGCTGGAAGCGACCGGGGTGCGAGTGGTGCGGCAGCGCGTCGAGACCCTGCCGGCCGATTTTTTCAGCGCCCTCGAGTCGGGCGACCTGCTCTTCATCGACTCGTCGCACATGATCCGGCCGCAGGGTGACGTGACCCACCTTTTCCTCGAAATACTGCCGGCGCTTCCTTCGGGGGTCTTCGTTCACGTCCACGATATCTTTTCGCCACGAGACTACCCGCACGAATGGCTCTTCGAATTGAACCGGATGTGGAATGAGCAGTATCTCCTCGAGGCGCTCCTCTCAGGTGGTGCCTGGCAGGTCGTGCTCGCGCTGAATCTTCTCTGGCACGAGCACCGGCCCGCGCTCGAAGAGCGGTGCCCCGGCCTGCGGGGTGAGGCGCGCGAGCCCGGCTCGTTCTACCTGCGCAAGGCGTGAACGGTCCGAAAACGCTGCTCGTCGTCGCCGCAGATTACCCGCCCTTCCATCCCGGTGGATACGAGCTCGGGTGTCAGCGGGTGCTCGAGGCGCTCAGCGCGCTCGGCTGGCAGATCACGGTGCTCACCAACGAGCCTCCCGCGGGAAAGCCCGCCCCCGCCAGCGACGAGACCGGCCGGGTGCGCGTCTGGCGCCGCCTGGATGGCGCCACCCACGGCCGCAGCCGCTTTGCGCGCGAACTCTTCAACTCGCGAATCCTCCGCGCGACGCTCGCCGAAGTGCAGCCTGCTGCCGTGCAGTTCTGGAAGTTCGAGCGCCTCGGCACGCGTCTGGCGCCGGTGGCGCAGCGGGCAGGTTTCCGCGTCCTCCATTATGTGTCCGATATCGTGCTGCCGCGCTTCGATCGGCGACATGATCACAGCCAGTTTCGCGGAATGTTTGTCCGGCTCGGGCTCGGTGCCGTCTGGCCGTGGATTGGCCGGCCCCTGATGCGGGCGATCCTTCGCGACTCCTACTACGATCGCCCGCCCGAGTTTCATTTTTGCAGCCGTTTTCTTGCGGACGTCGCGCATGAGCATGGCGTGCTGCCATCCTTTGAGGCGGTCATTCCGTGGGGCATTAGCCTCGGGCAGTTTGCGCTGCCGGCGCAGCCTCAGGATCCGCGGCGCCTGCTTTTCGTCGGCCGAATCGCGCCGGAAAAAGGCGTCGAGACCGCCATTCTCGCGCTGAAAGCAATCCGCGCCGGCAGCGGTGGGGATGATGTAATGCTCACGATACTGGGCGGCGGCGATCCGGGTTACGAACAAACGATCCGAGCGCTCGCCGTCGCAGAGGGTTTGGAAGACGCGGTGACATTCGCAGGATTCGCAGACACAGCGGGAGTCGCGGCCGCTTATCGCACCCACGGAATCCTTGTTTTTCCGTCGCGGTGGGAGGAACCGTTCGCCATCACTCCGCTCGAAGGGATGGCGTCTGGAGTCGCCGTGGTCGCGACAGCGACTGGCGGCAGCCGGGAGATTTTTGCGGATGGGGAGAATGCACTCGTCTTTCCGGTCGACGATGTGACCGCGTGTGCGCACGCCGTCACTCGGCTCGTCGTGGAACCAGAACTGAGGATGCGACTGCGCGCCGCGGCCCGCCATCTCGTCGAGCACCACTACACGCTCGGGCAAATGGCCGAAAAAATCGCGACCCGCCTGGACCAGCGATGAGCGCCTGCCTTGGTCCGCGCATGAGGGCGCCCGCGCCGCTACTGCCGCGAGCGGTGATTCCCTACGAGGCCGGGCAAATTGTTCAGAGACACTCCGAGCCATGAGCGAAACGAAGCCGCACATTTTGGTGCTCGCACCCTTCCCGCCGTGGCCGCTGCGCAGCGGTGGCGCGGCGAGCATTTTTCCCCGCCTGGTCGCGCTCTCGGCCAGCTACCAGGTGCATCTCGCTTGTACGGCTCCCGCGAATCTCGCCGAGGAAGGAGCCATCCGGCAGGAACTGGAAAAATTCTGCGCGAGCGTCACCTGGTGGCCGATGTTCGCCAAAAATGTGCGCTGGCACACCCGGGAAGGTCTGCTGCGTCAGGCGGCCGGCCTGCTGGGACCACCGCTGCGCAATGCGATGAGCCAGGCCGCTGCGGCGAGTCGCGTCGCGGAGTCGATCGCCGCGCTCCACCCGATCGAGATCATCCAGTGCGAGGGGTCGGCCTTGTGCGAACCCGTGTGGCGCTCCGATGTTCTCGCGAGGCTGCCGCTCGTCGTCGTCGAACATAACATCGAACATGAGTTCGCCTTGGAATGCGCCGAGGCCAAGGGAGGGTGGCTCAATGTCTTCCTCAACCGCCTCGCGGCGCGCCAGGTCGAACGTTTCTGCGCTGCGGCCTATCGGAGGATCGACGAGGTGCGCTTTCTCAGCGAACGCGATGCGGAATTCTGGCGGCGCCGATTGCCGGGCGAGGCGCGCCTCACCAGCGGCGCGGGAATCCTGGGCGACCCTGGCGTATGGAAGACCGACTCGGCCTCGACGGGACGGCTCGCCCTGCTCGGTTCGGCCGCGGCGTCCCAGGTCCGGCACGGGGCGGAGTGGCTCGCTGCGGAAGTGCTGCCCGGCGTGTTGGCGTCTGCACCAGGGTTGCGACTGCTGCTTTCGCGCAGCCTCGCGCCATGCTTCGCCGGCAAATCTCTCCGGGGCCTGCAGTTGGATTTCCTGGACGAAACGTCGGTGGCGGCCATGGACCGGCAGATCATTGCGTGCGACGCGGTGGTTTCCGCCATCTTCAAAGGCAGTGGAATCAAGATGAAGAATCTCATCGCGTTTGCGCTGGGCCTCCCGGTGATCGCCACCCGCAAAAGCCTCGAGGGCATCCCGGCGACTCACGGAACCGAAGTGTGGGTCGCGGATGAACCGGCCGCATTTCAGACCGCGCTCCTCCGGATGCTCCAGGACGAACCCGCGCGGGCGCGGGCGATGCGAGCGGTGCGGGCGCTCTACGAGAGGCAATACTCGACCGATGGCGCCGCGCGCGGCTGGCAGGAGCTGATCGAAAGCCATCGACGTTCCACGCCGAATCCGTCACCGGGCGGCTCCGCGGCTCCAGGCGGGGCAACGTAAATGGACCGGATTCGCGGTTCACGGCGACCCTGGCTCGTGGTGCCGAAAGTCGTGGACGGCAATAGCGGCAACTGGCGAATGGATAGACCCGTGCCGCTCATTCGGGAAAGCTTTTCCGCGAGGGGTTTCTCCGGCAATGTGCTGGCGGGAATTGCACACAAGGCTCGTCGGGTTTGGGCTGACCTATCCCGTATCCAAGAAAATCGGTGGCGGCGTAAGGGCTTGCCCCCGCAACGGCTTCTCACCTACTTACTAGGCACTTACACGATATGCTGAAATCCTTCATAAAAAACGTACTGAAGAGAGTCGGTCTTGAGGTGCGACTTCTTCACAAAGCCCCAAAACCAGAAGTTGATGCAGATCTATATCGCCCACTTTTCTCGCCGTGGTTGGGTCTCGGTGAGTTTCAACGTTATTACGAAATAGCGGCCCCCAAGACCCTTGTTTACTCCGATCGCTGTTATGTCCTTTATATACTCCTCCGACAGGCCATTATGATCAAAGGTGATGTTTGGGAGTGTGGCGTATACAAGGGAGGGACGGCAGCAATGATGGCTGCGATTATTAAGGACAACGGCTCATCTAAGCGGTTGTATCTTTTTGATACATTTGAGGGGATGCCGAGCACGGATGCGGAGAAAGACTGGCACAAGAAGGGCGACTTTTCAGACACTAGTTTAGAAGCAGTTACCGACTATATCGGGCACGAAGATTTGTGTGTCGTTCGCAAGGGGTGGATTCCCGACACATTTACCGGGCTCGAATCGGCGGAAATCGCCTTTGCTCACATCGACGTCGATATCTACAAATCGATTATTGATTGCCTTGAGTTCATCTGGCCCAGACTAACGTTTGGTGGGTTCGTCGTTTTCGACGACTACGGCTTTCCGACCTGCACCGGCGCTCGAGCAGCCGTCGATGAGTTTTTTTCACGAGAAGCATGCGTCCCCCTTTGCCTTCCGACTGGACAGGCTCTCGTTTTTAAAGGCGTGGCCTCCTGAATGACAACGGGGTGAAAGTGTTACACCGGCACGAGTTGCATCTTGGGGGCTTTGGTTTGCTTTTGAAGGTGCTCGAGGCGGCAGGCGGCACTGGGTCTGGACTGGGGAAAGGAGTTTGCAGCGGGTGGGGCGGTCTATGCCTTGTACGAACCCCTTTGCGACCGAGCAGAGGCAGAAGTTTGTCACGTTAAATGCAATCCTCGCGCGCGGCTCG
>JANPHH010000609.1:0-1791 GCA_031424375.1 Chthoniobacter sp.
AGCGTCCCTCGCGCTGCCTCGCACCTATGGGAGCGACGATTTTCCGCTCGCGCTGACCAGCCGACGTTTCGGCAAAGAATGCACCGCAAATGCTTGGAGCGGACCGGGTGGTCCTCCGCGCGGTGGACCTCCCGGTGGCGGACCAGGCGGCAGAGGCAGGGTGAGCGTCGCGGTGAATCAGGTCGCCACCGTCCGCTCCGCCTACGGTGATGAAATGCTCGTCAACGGCACACTGAATCCGCAGGTCAATCTGCCGGCTCAGTTTGTCCGCTTGAGGGTCCTCAATGCGGAGATCGAACGCAGCTACAATCTCGGTTTCAGCGACGACCGCTTATTCTATGTCATCGCGACTGACGGCGGTCTGGTAAATGCGCCGATTCCAGTGACGCACGTGGTGCTCGCCGTCGGCGAACGCGTTGAACTGCTCGTCGATCTGACCAATGATGATCCGGGTTCGTCGCTTGATCTGAAGGCGTACAATTCAGGGCAGGCTCGCGCATTTCCTGGCGGAGAGCCCGGGCAGACCGGCGAGTTTGGAAGTCTGCTAACCAACGCGGCGTTCATAATGCCGGCAGCTACACCGAAACGGAAGCCGAGCGGCTTGCGGCGGCGAGAGGTTTCTACCGGGTGAAAGCTCCGGCGATTCCGTAACCCGCCGGAATGGCGTTGCACGGCTTCGCCCTTGCTGGAGAATGGAAGGGCATTCCTGAATCATGAAGCCCGCCTACCTTTTCATCGCGGCCATTGCCGCAGCGGGCGGATGGTTGGCTGCGATTCTTTTGTGGCATCCGGCCAGCGATTCTCTGAAAACTTCCGCGGTCGGTGCCCGCAGGATCCTCCTCTACCAGAGCCCGATGCATCCTTGGGTGAAGTCGGATCAACCCGGGAAATGCACCGTCTGTGGAATGGACCTCGTGCCGATTTATGAGGGAGACCGGAGCTTCGAGCAGGCGGGCGGCGACATTGTCATCCTCCCCGAGGGAAGCGCCACCGTCGCGGGCGTTCAGACGGCGAGAGTGCAGAAGCAGCCACTCGTGCGTGCGCTGCGGATCGCGGGGATGATCGGTGAAGATGAGTCGCGTCATGGAGTCATCTGCGCACCGGTGGAAGGACGGATCGATGGTCTCGCGCTGAACCACGATGGGCAGCAGATCACCCGCCGGCAGCCTCTCGCCACGATGTTCAGCCGGACGCTGCTGGCCGCCGCTATGGAATATAGGAACGCGCTCGCGGCGGGTGGCACGGCGCTCGAGGAGGCGAGGCTCGCGCTTGAGCGTTATGGCCTCGTGTGGGAGCAGATCAAGGGAATCCCGGAGCGTCAATCGGACGACAAGTATTTCGGCATCCTTGCGCCGCTTAGCGGGACCATCGTGAAGAGTTACATCGCCGAGGGGCAGTATGTGCGGGAGGGAGACAAGTTGTTCGAGATCGCCGACTTCACGAAAATGTGGTTTCACTTTGCGGCTTCGGAATCAGAGCTTCCGTTTCTTCGCGTTGGCCAGATCGTGAGTCTCCATTCACCGACCCTGCCGGGTGAAACACTCAAGGCACGGATCGCCTTCATTAGTCCGAATCTCGACGCCGAGAACCGTTCCTCGAAGGTGCGAGTGGTTTTGGAGAATCCCGAGCGCCGGATCAAGAACAACAGCTATGCGGAGGGAGTGGTGGAGATCGATTCGCCCGAAGTCGTGAGCATCCCGCGCAGTGCCGTGCTCTGGTCGGGCCGTATCCCTCGCGTCTATGTTGAAAAAGCCGCCGGCGCCTATCAACAACGCGAGGTCAAGTTAGGCA
>JANPHH010000610.1:0-6270 GCA_031424375.1 Chthoniobacter sp.
GGGCAGCGTCTGCTGCTTCACGGCCAGCGACTGCTGCTGGGTCTGCACTTCCTGCTGCCGCAGTTGCAAGGTGCCAGAGAGGGATTGATTGCTACTGCTGAGGAAGAACAGCCACACCCCGAGGAGGAGGGAGATGGCCGATGCCCCAGTCGCGACGAGGAACGGGAGGGATTTCATGGGTGTTTTTTGAGGGAGGCTCTTCTCGGCGAAGGCCAGAAACGCGTCAAGGAGCAAATCGGCGGAATTGACAGTAAACTACTTCACGGTCGCTGCGGTGGAATTGCGGATGATCAAACGGACCGGCAAGACCATCCGCCGGGCTTCCGGAGGCGTGTTTTCCTGGATGAGTCGCTCGATTACGCGCACGCCCTCGGTGGCCATTTCTTCCGCAGGAAGGTGAACGGTCGTGAGCGCGGGATGCGTGAGCGCGGCGAGCGGAGTATCGGCGCAACCGACGACGCTCAGATCCCGCGGAACGCTCAGACCGCGGGCTGCGGCTCCGGCGAGCACGCCCACGGCGGCGGCATCGCTCAGGCAGAAGATCGCCGTCGGCGCGGGTTGGTGGGCGAAGAATTCATCAATCGCGGTGCGACCGCTGTTTTCCGTCAGATCGCCGTAGACCACCATGCCGGCGTCGATCGGCAGCTTCAAAGCATCGCAGGCGAGGCGGACACCGCGATTGAGTTCGAGCAACTGCGGATCGGTAGAACCGAAAGCGCCTGACACGATGCCGATCTGCCGGTGACCGAGCCCGTGCAGATGCTCGATCGCGAGTCGGGACGCCTGCACGTAATCGGGCACGATCGTCACCACGCCGGGAAGCGCGGTGTCCTGACCGAGGCTCACCGCCGGGATGCCCCGCCGCTGGAGGGCGTGGAGGAGGAGGTGGCTGGCATTCCCCAGGACGAGAAATTTCGAGCACACGCCGGCGCGAATCGGCTGGGGCAGGGCGTCCGGTTCGGTGGCGTAGTCGCAGCTTTCGTCGTAGACGGCGATGGTCACCGAGCCCGCCGGATTTTTCGAAGTAGCGAGCGCGGCCGCGGCGATGCGGGAGACGAGTGGATCGGCGAGGCCCGCGGCGATGCTCGCGGGAATGAGCAGGCACAGGTCGCCCAGTTCCGGGTACATGCGGACAACGGCGCGGAGGTCGTTCGGGATGTAGCCCATCTCGCGGCAAACCTTGAAGACGCGTTCGCGGGTCTTTTCGCTCACGCGGATGCCGTAGTCGCGATCGTTTAGCAGCGAGGAGATCGCCCCCTGCGAGACGCCAGCGGCCTTGGCGATCTGCGCCATGGTGATGGTCTTTTGCAGGTCGCCGAGCGTCCGCGGGACGCGCAGTTCTCCCGGCGAAACACCGCCAGGAGTCGTCGAGTCGGCCTCGTTCGGCGAATTCATGCAGCCAGACCTACTCACGCCGCGGCTGACACAAAAGCAAAAATCCTTTATCAGCCGCAGGATTTCACCGCCCCGACGGACTTCACTAGCCTTCGGGAACGATTTTGTTCGCCAGGCGCTCCACGCCCTGGGTGGCGAAATCGCTCTGTGGATAAAGCTTTTTCGCCTTGAGGTACCACGCAAGTCCCGAGCCGACCTGTTCGCGCTTTTCCGCATCCTGCGCGCTGCGCAGCGTGCGGACGAAATCGGCGGCTTGCGTGGTGAGGTTCGCGCGGACCTGGTTCAGCTTGCTGTCCTCGGGATAGTCGGCGGCGATCATTTCCACGCTCTCCCACGCCCCGGCGTAGTTGCTCTGCCGCGCCATTTCATCCGCGCGCAGGATCGCCGTTTCGATTTTCTGCATGTCCGTCAGCACCCCCTGGAGTTGCTTCGCCTTGTCGGGATAAAGCGCGAGCGCGGCGATGAAGCGGGTGCTGTTGTCGAAGATCTGCCGATAATTCTTTTGCCCGAAGAGTTGATCGAAATCGCTCACCGCCCGCTGCTGCACGTCGCCCTGGCTGAAGATCGTGTTGGCTACTTCCGCGAGCTGCGGATTGAGCGGCCAGAGCTCGGCGGCCTCGGCGAGTTCCTTTTCCAGCGTCGCCTTGTCGCCGCTCAGCGCGGCATTGCGGGCGTTGGCTAGGCGGAGTTGCGACACGCGGCGTTTCGTCTCGATCAGCGCCCGTGGCTTCGAGGCATCGAAGTCCTTGGCGATCTTCGACAAGTCGTTCAGCAGCTTCTCGGACTGCGTGTAGTCCTTCGCTTCGATCGTGGAGAGGAGCTGGTTCGACTTCTGCACGAACTCCAGTGCCTGCCGCTTCTTCGTCCGCGGCAGCGTGCGAATCTCCGGCACCCATTCACCCACCGTGAATGCTTCCGCGAGCCGCTTCGCCGCGCTGTCGAGTTCGTTGTTTTCGAGCAGATATTCGTAAGCCTTCACGCCTTCGCGCACATCGCGCAGCGCTTCATTGGCCAGCGAATCGAGGACCGAGATCGTCGGCGGCACGCCCGTTGTTTTCGAGAAAAGTTCGGTCGCGTCCTTGCCGAGATTCAGCTTCGAATCCCCGTCCGTGAAGACTGCCCGATAGAACCGCGTGGCCATGAGCACATGCTGAAAACGCCGCTGCATGAAGAACTGCACGATCAGCGCCTGAAATTCCACCTTCACCTGAATCTCGCTCAGCGTCTTGCGCGCGTCGTTCGTCTTGATCGCGGCTTCCAGTTCCGCCAGCTCGATCGCGGCGCGCCCCTGCCGCGCGGCCGTCTTTGTCGTGTTGCTCGTCGTGTCCGTCTGGTTGCCGCTCTTGGTGGAGGAGGTGTTGGTCTTGCTATCCTCGAGCTGGCTTCCCGTGTCGGAGGTGACTACGCGGAAGTAGGCGCTCGACCGCGCGTAGCGCAGCGCTTCATTGGCCGCCGTCAGCCGGTTTTGCTGCCGCTGCGAAGTCCACACGGTGTAGACCGCATCGGCGAGTGCCGAGCCCAGCCGCGCATCGATGTCGTAGCGCGAAGCCATCGGCAGATACTTGAAAGCGAGGTCGATGTTCGCTGTGGTTGCGTTGCCGGCCGCGAGCCGATTCAAGATTTCATTGATGATCGCCTGATACTGTCGCGCCTCGGTGGATACTTCCTCCGGCGCGTTCAGGTACTTTTCAAACCGCGCCTGAAACGCCCGATTGTTGTTCACGTTCCAGGTCTTGCCATCCCACGTCAGCAACTCCGACGCGGGATCGAAGGATGGCAGATCCTTGCCGAGAAACTTGCTCTCGCCGCCCTTTCCCGCCGAACCCGCGGCACCGCCCGGGGCGGCCGGTGCCGGCGCGACCGGAGACGCCGACCCATCCGGCACCTGCGCCAGCGTCGGAACCACGCAGGCAAGACCGAAGAGCACGGACCAGAGAGGCTTCATCTTCATCGCTAGACTTTCTTCACATCCTGCGCGCGCAGGACCCCCTTTTCCTCCACGCCCACCTTGAAATAAAACCGCTGCCCGCGTTCGAGGTTCAGGTGATTGAACTCCGCCGGGACGAGCACCGGCAATCGTTCGCTGCCATTCACTTCCACGGAGAAAAGCCGCCCCGCGGTGGGCGAATATTTGAGGGCCTCGACCACCGTCGCATCGATCTTGTAACTGTTCCCGCGCAGGCTGTTCGCATTGTCCATGTAGTCCCGCACCGGGAGCGCGGAGAGGGTGCGAAAGGGGTCGCTGGCCTTGTTGAAAAGCAAAGCACCGCCGGCCACGGCTGCGACAAGCAGCAGGACAGCGGAAAGCATCCATGCCGGATGCGCGGAGGAACTAGCGCGGCGGGCCATCGCGAGATCAAGCTAGGAGCCGCATCCGCGATTGGCAAAGATTTTGTCGGCCGCTGGTTAGGTCCACGCGCAGAGCGATTCTAAATACGCCGCCGAGCCGTCGCGCAGCCAGCCGTCGAGCTGGGCTTGATCCTTGAGCTGCTGGCCACGGCGGCGGGGAACGACGACGAAGCGCGAATCGATCTCCGGCAGCGCGGTCATGTCGCCCCAGAGCTTCTCAAATTGCGTGACCGGGAAGACGTCTTCCTGCCCGTGACCCCAGCGGCGCTTCACGTCCTTCAGCGTGATGTAGGTCGGCATGCGCGCGGCGAAGGTGCGGATCGCGGTGGTGATTTTTTCGTCGGCGTTCACCCCCGGCGCGAAGTCGGCGCGGGTCAGGTTGAAGGCGTCGAGGAGTTGGTCGAGGTCGATCCAGGTGGTGAGCGTGTTGTAGTAGGTCAGCGCGAACTCGGTTTCCTCACGTGGCATGGCGAGGCCTTCGACGAGGCGCGGTCGGCCCTCGATGCGGGCGAGTCCGCCGCCACGGTCTTCGAGCCGGCGGGTGATGACTTCGAAGGTGAGGCACGCGCCGCTGTTCAAGTGCTGGCCGAGGATCGCGGGATCCACGTCGGCGCCGAGCGTGTCGATATTGTGCAGGACGATCGTCTTGAGTTGCGGGCGCTCGGCGAGCAGGCGGGCGAGCACGCCGTTGCGGAAGAGATTCGGCAGCTCGTACCAGTGGCCCACGGGGTGCATGCACTGGAGCGGCAGATTCTCCGTGTAGTCAGTGGCTTCGCCCGTATTGCGCGCCCAGCCGAGCAGCGCGGCGCGCCCGCTCTCGCGGACTTTTTGCTGCTGCTGATCGAGCACCTGCTGCGGCATTTCCTCCCACGCAAAGCGCAGGTCGCGCACGGTCGGCACCATGCGCAAACCGACGCTGCGGCCGGGCGAAAGATGGAGCGGACCTTCGTAACCGTAGTTCGCGTGCTCTTTCAGGAAAGTGCTCGTCGGCTCCTGGGTGAGGTAGCTGGTGGTGAAGACGTGCGGGATCGTCGCGCCGGCGAGGCGGGAAATGCGGCGCGACTTCGCGAGATGTGTCTCGAGGAAAGTGCGATGCCGGCCGCCGAGCTTGGCAAAGGGATGCAGCGCTTTCACCACACCCGCGCCCTGCGTCCAGCGGGAGCCGGCGCCGGCGGCCAGCGAGACGACGGCTACCTCGCCGCGGCGGAGGGATTCGAGTCCACGCTCGGCGAGGGCGGGGGAGACGTCGCGCGAGAGATCGGTGACGTCCTGCGGCTGCACGTCCTCGATCACGGCGGTGGCGGAGAGGCGATTCTGCGCGAGGCCGATGCGGCCTTCGCGGAGCTGGCTGCGCACATGTTCGTGCTGCTTGGCGTCGAAGCCGTTGGCGTCGAGCAGCGCGGTGAGCGATTGCTCGGCGGCGGACTCGGCGCGACCGCGCGGGAACATCGCGTCGAAGAGCGTCTGCACCATGCCGCGCAGCTCGGGTTTGTTGCGGCAGGCAGCGCCAAATTTATCCAGCTCGGTGCGGCGCAGTGGCGAGAGCGCGCGGCGATCCATGCGGATGAGTTCGGGCACGGTGAGCGAGTAGTAACCCGCGGGCATCAGCGCGTCGGCGCCGCTGAGCAAGTCGGCGAAAGTGCCGTTTTCATTGATCGCGAAGTCGTAGACCACCGGTTCCATTGCGAACGGGAGCGCGTGCTGCAGCTCGCGTTTCGTCTTTGTCATGATGACCTGCAGTCGCTCCTGCGCCTCGGACTTTCGATGTGGTGCGAACATGAAACCCATGCCACCGCCGCTCATCCCGCCGAGCATCCAGAAGCCCCAGAAGTCTTCGCCAAAAACGCTGCGCACCTGCTCGATGAGCCGCTCGGTGTAGTAGGTGGAAGCCCACGGGATGATGGTCTGGATCGGGCCTTCGAAATTCCGCGTGGTGACCGCGCCGACGCGCTCGATGTCGCCGGCGCGAAGGGCTTCGAGGATTCGATCCAGAATGCCGAGCGCTTCCTGCCGGCCCTGCCATTCCGCGCCCGAGCGGAGCAGATATTTCTCGGTCACCATCTCGAGAATGGGGCCGACATTTTGCGCCATGCCACCATGGACGAGGACGAGCGAATCCTGCAGCCGCTGCCGGGCGGCGGTGGAAATTTCATCGCGGGTGAAAACGTGATGCTGCGGCATGAGCCGGCCGCGCGAGATGCCGAATTCAGGATCGCCGGCTTCCGCGGCTTTGCCCTCGATCACCTTGATGCCCGGCCACACGCCGCCCGAATCCTGCCAGCCGCCGCCGCTGCCGCCGATCCATTCGCCGAGGAGCGCGCGCGCCCGCACGAGGCGGCGTTCGCTTTCGAGCAAAGGGCCGGTGAGCGACTCGGCCTGGCCAGTGGCCCGCATGAGCACGCCGATCAGCGCGGCGAGCAGGTTCGTGGAAACGGCGAGGCGCGAGCCTTTCGGGATGTCGTTCACCGACGAGACGAGCTCGATGCCGCGGCCCGGGCCGAGCATTTGCGCAAGCAGATCGCCGAG
>JANPHH010000611.1:0-25245 GCA_031424375.1 Chthoniobacter sp.
AACATCATGCTCGATGACTTCGGCGTCGTGCTGGTCATGGATTGGGGGCTGGCGAAACTGATCGGAGGGACGCGGTCCCCCGCGTCCCCAGCAGGCGGGGAAATGCGCTCGATCGTGGCCAGCGCCCGCGCCGCCGAACCCGAGTTCAGCGGAACGCTGGAGGGCACCATCATGGGCACGCCGCAATACATGGCGCCCGAGCAGGCCCGCGGCGAGATCGAGGCCCTCGACGCCCGCGCCGATGTCTACGCTCTGGGCGGGATCCTCTACACCATCCTGGCGCTGCGCCCACCGGTCACCGGCCGGCGGATCGCCGAAGTCCTCGACAAGGTGCAGCGCGGCGAAGTTGAACCCCTTGTAGCGGCGGTCTATGTGCGTCGCACTTCTGGCTCAGCAGCCGTCAAGAAACCCGCCACCTCCGCCCGCGAAGTTGGCGACGGTCACAGACCGCCGCTACAGCACCTCCCCGGCGGCCGCATCCCCGACTCGCTCGCCGCCGTGGTGGCCAAGGCGATGGCCTTCGATCGCGAGCACCGCTACCCCTCCGTCGCCGCCCTCCAGCACGATCTCGAAGCCTACCAGAATGGCTTTGCCACCGGTGCGGAGAAGGCCGGGCTGGGCCGGCAAGTCGTGCTCGCGCTGAAGCGGCACAAGGTGATCGCCACCAGCGCGGCCATCCTCCTCCTCGTGGTCACCGGGTTCATGGTCCGGGTCGTCGCCAGCGAACGCAATGGTGCCCGTTTGCTTGCGCGCCTCCGTGGCACGGCGCCGACTTTCTACGAGAAAGCGCGAAGCCATCTCGATAACGGTAAGACCAAAGAGGCCCTGGAGCGCATCGCCTTTGCCGTCGATTTGTCACCGGCGAACGCCGACTATATCCGCCTTCAAGCCGACGCCTTGCAAACCGACCAGCAGTTTGCTGCCGCGGCTGCGGCGTATCGCCGCCTGCTTTCCATTTTCCCCGGTGATGACGCGGCGAAAGAAAACCTGGCGCTGTGCGAGAAGCTTGCCCGAGAGCACCCCGACGGCACCGGATTGACGCCCCTCAACTACGAAGAACTCTTCCGGCTCGCGCGGCAGCAAGAGCGACCGGAAGCTCATGTGTTCGGAAACCTTGCGGGTAAGGGTAAGGAAATGCATGAAGCGCTGATCCGTGCCCGACTCAAGCCGCTGATGGAAAACTCTCTCTGGAAAGACAGTCGTCTCACCCGGAACTCCTTGGGGGGGTGGCAGCTCGATCTGAATGGCTTCCCACTCGTGAATCTGGAGATTCTTCGTGGCCTACCCCTCGAAATGATCCGGACGAACAACTCGGGCGTGACGGACATTTCCCCACTCACAGGGATGCCGCTTAAAAAAGTCGAACTCAACGTAGAAAAACAACTCAGGGATCTATCGCCGTTGCGAGGCGCTCCCATCGAGGAATTGGCGATTGGCTTTACGGGGGTGGAGGACTTGAGCCCTCTCGCGGGGATGCCATTGCGGTCGCTCACCATTTATTGGACGCGAGTGAGCGACCTGAGCCCGCTTCGCGGCACTCCACTCAGGTTGCTGGAAATGCGGGCGGTCCCAAGTGTGAAAAGTCTCGAGCCGATCCGCGGATTATTGCTCAAGGAACTGATTATCAGCAACTGCGCGGGACTCAGCGATCTATCTCCCCTTCGTGGGATGCCCTTGGAAAAATTCGGCGGCGAGGGTCTCCAGATCATTTCGGACTTTACGCCCGTCATTTCTTCCCGGCTCCGCCAGATCCTCCTCGCCGGTTCTGGTTTTCGTGATGCGACGCTGCTGGCGTCTTGTCGGGAGTTGAACGCACTCAGCATTCCGCCAAACTGCACCGGTATCAAAACTCTGCGCCAACTGCCCAATTTGCGCTTTATCTCTACGGTCGTATCGACCAACGAGAGGCCGATCCTTTCCTACCCCGCGGAAGCTTTTTGGAAGGAATACGACACCCAGCAGGCCGCGGGGAAGAAGTGAGGGCGGCTTGCCAATGCCTTCGCTGCTGGTAGCCTCACGCCATGACCGTTCTGCTCGAAGTGCCGGAAATTAGGGAACTCGTTTCGCCGCTTTCAGTCGCGGAGTATCACCAGCTCGGGGAATTCAATGAGAACGGGCGGCGCACGGAATTGATCCGGGGGATCGTCATCGAAAAAATGTCCAAGTCACCGCTCCACTACTTCATCGTGGATCGGGTTCGCGAAATCATGGCCGGACAAGTCGCGCCCGCTTTTACCATCCGCACGCAGGATCCGATCACGACCCACGATTCCGAGCCCGAGCCGGATGTACTGGTCGTCAAAGGGTGCGCACTCGATTTCCGCAACGCACATCCGGGCACCGGGGAACTGGCCGTGGAGGTGGCGGTCTCGTCGCTGGTGCTGGACCGCGCGAAAGCGGCGATCTACGCCGAGGCGGGCGTGAAAGAATACTGGATCGTGCGCCCGGTGGAGAAGCAGGTGGAGGTGTATCGGCAACCCGGTCCAGCGGGCTATGCGGAGCGCGTGGTGGTTGCGGCTCCGGCGGTGCTGGAGTGCGCCGCGCTGGCCGGTGTGCGGGTCGATCTCGCGGCGCTCTTCGCCTGAGCCGCGCGTTTTTTGGCGCGATGAGGATCGCTCGGTGGCCTAATCTCGGCCCTCCGGTCGCGGCCCTGCTACGGCAGGATCTCGGCGACTGCGATCGACCGGTCGGGGAAGGCGGCTGAGGCGAGTTGATCGGCGCGCTCGCGGCGGAAGTGCTCGGCGTAGGTTTCGCCGGCGGGCTGGCGATAGACGTCGATGGCGTTGTCGGCGAGGTTCACGATCCAGTATTCCGGGATGCCGGCGCGGGCGTAGGCGCGAAGCTTCGTGGTGGAATCGTAGCGGACGGTGCTGTCGGCGACTTCGATGGCGACGAAGATGTCGGCCGGGCGCGGGAGTTCTCCAGTCGCGTCGAGTTCCGGTCGCAACAGGAGGATATCTGGCTGCGGTTCGGAGAAGTCGTCGAGGATGAAGGGGCTCTGGCAATCGACGAGACACACATCGGCAAAGATCTGATGGAACCTGCGAGTGAGCCGGCGAACTGCGGCGGCGTGACGTTTTCCGATGGCGGCCATAATGACGATTTCTCCATTGAGCAATTCGACCCGGTCGTCTTCGTGAAAGATGCCGGCCTCGCCGAGCTTGTTATATTCCTCGACTGAAAAGCGGTAGGTGTCCGCGTGCGCGATCATGGGCGTGAGGCTGCCACATCCGGTGCGGGGCGGCAAGCCTGCGCGAGGGCGGTGCAGGGAGACGGGTTTCCTCATTGCCGAGCGCGAGGCGGGCCGCTAGATACGCGCCCGCATGTTTACTCGTTCACCTTCTCAACCCATCACGGTGGTCACTGGCGGGGCCGGTTTTCTCGGGTCGCATCTCACCGATCGCCTGCTCGCCGAGGGGCATCGAGTGATCGGCATCGACAATTTCATCACCGGCTCGACGGGGAATATCGCGCACCTCGCGGGCAACGAGAACTACCGGTTCGTGAAGCACGATGTCTCGAACTACATCTTCCTGCCCGACGATGTGGACTTCATCTTCCACTTCGCCTCGCCGGCGTCGCCGATCGATTATCTCGAGCATCCCATTCCCACGCTAAAGGTCGGCTCGCTCGGCACGCACAACGCGCTGGGGCTGGCCAAGGACAAGAAGGCGGCGTTTCTGCTCGCCTCGACGAGCGAGTGCTACGGCGATCCGCTGGTGCATCCGCAGAAGGAAGATTACTGGGGCAATGTGAACCCGATCGGGCCGCGCGGGGTTTACGATGAGGCGAAGCGTTTCGCCGAGGCGATGACGATGGCCTACCACCGGTTTCACGGGGTGAACACGCACATCGTCCGCATCTTCAACACCTACGGACCGCGGATGCGGCTGCGCGATGGGCGGGTGGTGCCGGCATTCATTGGGCAGGCGCTCACCGATACGCCGTTGACGATCTTCGGCGACGGTTCGCAGACGCGGTCGTTCTGCTACTGCTCGGATCTGATCGATGGCATCTTCAAGCTTTCCCAGTCGGATTTCCACGAACCGGTGAACATCGGCAACCCGCGGGAGATGACGATCAAGCAGTTCGCCGAGGAGATCATCCGCATCACGGGGACGAAGGCGACGATCGAATATCGGCCGTTGCCGGTGGACGATCCGAAGGTGCGCCAGCCGGACATCACGCGGGCAAAATCGGTGCTCGGGTGGGAGCCGCGGGTGGATTTCGACGAGGGTATCCGCAAGACGATCGAATACTTCCGAACCCGCATAAATTAAAGCTCTCGCGGCAGTTGCGTTTTTTTCCTTCCCAAGGGAAAAGGAATCCCCCACAAGGGCGGACGCTTTTCTCCGCCATGAAAAAAGCCCCAAGAAAACTCCCCATGAAAACATTCTCCTCCGTTGCCTGCGCCCTCGCGGTGCTCGCAATCTCAGCAAGTGCTCAGACTGCGGTCGGGCCCGGTTCGGTCAAACTTGGCAAACTCACCGTCGAGGCGCCGTCCTCGCCGGACTATTCCGTGTCGGGCGGGCCGACCAAACGCTCGAAGAACGAGAAGTGGCTCGAGTTCGAGGTGGCGTACGACACCCTGCCGGAGGAGATCGATGAACTGACCTTCCGGTTCACGGCGCTGGTCGAGAAGAAGCTGCTCACCGGCGAAGTGACCTACGGAAATATCATCAAGGGTCGCGACCATTACGCGGTGATGTACGTTTCGCCCAAAGGCATCTCCCGCCTCACCGGCGGCAAGGCGCTGACCGGCGCTGGCATCGAGAACGTGTGGGTCGAGGTTTCCCGGCAGGGCCAGGTGCTGGCCAAGGAAAGCTTCAAGCCCGGGGCGCCGCCGAACGTCGCGCAGGTGGCCGGTCTCGTTTTGAAGAAAGACGATACGCCCTTCGCCCCGCTCTTCTACGATCGCTACGAGGCCATCAAGCAGCGCTAAGTTTTCGTCGAACTGGTTTTCATGGCCGCATCGAACCGCATCCTGAGTCTCAACCTCGGCACCCAGACCATCGGGATCGCCGAGTTTCGGACCGGGCAAAACGGAGGGCTCGTCCTCACCGCTTACGATACCCGCGAGTTGCTCGCCGATCCGGCCGCTGATGCGACCCGGCTTGCGCAGGCGAAGCTGGTCGTCCAGGAGGCGGTGGCCGGGCTGAAGCAAAAGGGATCAAGCGTCAATTACGCCGTCTCTGCGCAGTCGGTCTTCACGCGCTTCGTCAAGCTGCCGTCGGTCGGTGAGGAGCAGGTCGATCAGATCGTCACTTTCGAGGCGCAGCAAAATGTCCCGTATCCGATCAACGAGGTCGTGTGGGACTACCAGCTCGTCGATAGCGGTGACGCCGCCCAAGTCGAAGTGGTGATCGTGGCCGTGAAGTCGGATTTGCTCGATGAGATCAACGATGCGGTCGAGCATTCGACACTCAAGACCGCGCTGGTGGATGTGGCGCCGATGGCCGTCTACAACGCCTTTCGCTACAATTACAGCGATGTCACCGGCTGCTCGCTGATCATCGATATCGGCGCGCGGACAACGAATCTGGTCTTCATCGAACCGAACAAGGTGTTCAGCCGCTCGATTCCGAATGGCGGCAGCACGATCACGGCCGCCATCGCGAAGGAGTTTCAGGAGCCCTTTTCGGTGGCCGAAGAGCGCAAGAAGCGGGATGGCTTCGTGGGTCTCGGCGGTTCCTATGCCGATCCGGACGACGAAGACGTGGCTCGCGCTTCCAAGATCATCCGCAACGCGATGACCCGTCTGCATGCGGAAATCGCGCGGTCGATCAGCTTTTACCGGTCCCAGCAGGGAGGGAGTGCGCCGCAGCATGTATTCCTCAGTGGCGGCAGCGCGTCGTTGCCCTACATGCGCGAGTTTTTCACCGAGAAGCTGCAGCTCCCCGTGGAGTCCTTTAACGCCATGCGCAACGTGACCGTGAGCGCCGGCTTGAATGTCGAAGAAATCGGCCGCCGAGCGCATACGCTCGGCGAACTCGTGGGCCTGGCGCTCCGGGCGACGAGCGACTGCCCGATGGAGCTGAATCTGCGCCCGGCGCGGGTGGTCCGCCGGCACGAAATCGCGCGGCGTCGTCCCTACCTGATCCTCGCGGCGCTTTGTCTCTTCGCGATGCTGGCGGGCTGGTATGCCTACTACGATCGCGCGTCGAAATTAACTGCTGACGTCGCCGAGCAACTGGCGGCGAAAACGCGACCGCTCGCCGACTTCAAAAAGAAGATCGACGCCGCGAAAAAGGAAATCCAGGTCGTGCAGGAGAAGGCCGTTCCGTTGATCACGGCAGTCCGCGAGAAGAATTACTGGGTGAACGTGCTCGACGATATCAACAAGCGCCTCCCGGCCGACTTCGTCTGGATCACGAGCTTTGAAGCCACCCCCGAGGCCCCGGCAGCAGCGGCGGCGCCCGCACCGGGCGCGCCGGCTGCACCGAAGAGCGCGCCCAAACCCGGAGGCAAACCCGGTGAGAAAGCCGCCCCCGCGTCAAACGTGCCGCCGGTGCGACTGACGTTGCGCGGTTTTTATCTCTTCAATGATCGTCAGGCCAATGTCGTGGACGACTTTTCGAACAAGCTGAAGGAATCCGAACTCTACACGGTGGATGAAGAGAACGGGAAGCGCGCCGTCCCGAACGATACCGAGTGGGCTTACGAATACGAAATCGTGCTCCACCTGAAGGAACCCATCACCGTGCCCACTCTCGCTGCCGCCAAATGAACTGGATCAAGGAAAACAGGTTCCTCTTCGGACTGATCCTCATCGTCGTGATCGGCGTCGGCGTGCTCGGCTATCTGGTCTTCGGGGCCAAGGGGCGCTACGACGCTGCTGTCGAAGATTATCAGCGGAAAATGGGCGAGCTGAACGGCCTCCAGAAGCTGCCGACCTACCCGAATCAGAAGAATCTCGACAAGCTGGCCGAGCAAAAGGCGCAGGTGAACAGCGAAGTCTCGGCACTGGCCGCGACACTGGCCGCGCAGCAGATCCCGATGGAGGACCTCTCGCCCGAAGCGTTTCAAGATCGACTCAAGGCGGTCGCCACCGCGATCCGCACGAAAGCGAGCGGCGGAAACCCGCTCACGAAATTGCCGAGCGACAAATTTTTCCTGGGGTTCGAGCGTTACGAAACGGCGCCGCCTGCCCGGGAAGCCGCGGCCGCGCTCGGTCGCGAACTCAAGGCGATCGACTGGGTCGTGAACAAGCTCCTCGACAATCGCGTGGCCGAAATCCGCAGCCTCACTCGCGATGAACTCCCCGAGGAAAAAGGACGCGTCCGGCCCGGCGAGAAAAAAGCCGCGGCTACACCCGCACCCGCCAAGCCGGCTCCAGGCAAAGGACCACCCGCGAAGGGCGGCGCTGCCGCGACGGTCACCGTGGACCACCAGGTGGAATCTCATCGGATCGACTTGGTCTTCGTGGCCGATCAGGCCCGCTTCCGGCAGGTCCTGAACGCGATCACCGAACACAAGGGGCAATTTTTCATCGTTCGAACGCTGGCGGTGAAAAATGAGAAACAAACCGCTCCGGGTCGCGTGCTCGCTGCCGCGGCGGACGGCTCCGCGCCAGCAACTCCGCCGGTCGACCCGGCGGCGCCGCCCGCTGCGGCCGCCGCTCCGGCGATCGCTTCCACCTATCTGGTCGGTGAAGAAAAAATCGAGGTGACGCTCGTCCTCGAGTTTGTGGAATTCAGCGAAGAGACCGCAAAGTAACCATCCCATGAACTGGATTAAAAAACGTTACGACCAGTTTTTCCTCGTCCTCGCCGCGCTCGCGTTGCTCGCGGTGTCCGGCCTGATCGCGTTGCGGGCGCAGAACTTCGCCCAGGATTTCGCCGAAGCCCAGGTGACTGTGCCTCAAGGAGAAAAGATCGAAGCGCTCGACCTCACTTTGCTCAAGACCGCCCAGGCTTCCGCTGCGGAGCCGAAGAAGTGGCAGGTGGGCAAGGAAAGTAATCCATACGTGTTCGTTCCGGCGCGCTATCTGGTCGACCCCAAGACGGGCCAGCCGACCAAGCCGGACAAATCGAACTTCTATAAGGATACGCTCACCGGGCGGGACATCCCGAGCGACTTTTTCACCGAGAACAATCTACAACTCCTCGATCCCGCCGTGCCGAAACAGGATCCCGACAAGGATGGCTTCACCAACGAAGACGAATGGCGCGGAACGCGTGACCAGAAGGATCCCGACGTGTGGCACGACAGCACCGATCCGAACGATCCCAAATCGCATCCTCCGCTGGTGACCAAGCTCTTCCTCAAGAAATGGATCCGCGTGCCTTTCCGCCTCCTCTTCCAGGCAGTGGACGGTGACCCTGGCAAACAGAAGCCTGAGGAACTCAGCTTCCAGATGAATGCGATCGATCGCGGGCGGAAAACCGAGTTTCTGAAACTCGGAGAAAAAGTCGCGAACTCGCCCTACCGGCTGGAGAAATTTGAGTTCAAGGAGGCGATCAATCCCGCGACGCAGGAGAAGACCGATGTCTCTGAACTGACTGTGGTGAACACGGAGACCAACGAAGCGGTAGTGCTGGTCAAAGAGAAGGTCACTGACTCTCCCGACTCCTTCGCCTTGTTCGACTACCAACTCACCGGCAAGGACATCCAGGTCAAGAAGCTCCAGCAATTCGTTCTGCTTCCGGAGAAGGACAAGCTTTTCAAACTCATTGACATCAAAGAAGGCCAGGCCGTAATACAAGCGCCCGATGGGGGCGAATATTTCGTCTTTCCCGATCCGCGCAAACCGTGACCGCGGGAAGTTCGCCATCCATGTCCGGACCTTTTTTTTGGCTGGCTTCCACCGCGCCACTCTTTATTCCCAAAGCCAGAATTTCCCTTTTCCAACCTGCTCCATTGCCATGATGAAAGTCCCACTAACCACCACGATCGCCGCACTGCTCGGAACACTGACCGTCATTCCGGCGACCGTCCATGCGCAGGGTGGATTTCAGGGACAAACGGCTGCTGAGCGCGAGCTGGCCCGCAGGCCGGACTACGTCCGCCGTGGCGAAGAGGCGATCGAGAAAGGCGACAAAGCCTATAAAGACAAGGACTACGACCAGGCGGTGGCCCAATATAAACTCGCGGTCGACCTCATTCCGAACGCGGCCAATTCCGTCCGCCAGTATCGCCGGGCGCTCGATAAATTTTCCGAAGCCAGTGTGAAACTCGCCGAGCAGCGCATCACCGAGGGCCGTTACCAGGATGCCGAGATCACCCTCAAACTCGTCCTCGAAGATCGCTATAATCCGACCTACAAGGGCGCGATCATCATCCTCGCCCGCCTCGAGCAGCCGGACTATTACAACAAAACGATCGGTCCGAAATTCCGCGGAACCATTGAGCAGACGAAGCAGTATTTTGTAGAGGCGGATGGCTTCTATCAGTCGGGCCGCTACGATCTGGCCCTGAAGCGCTCCGAACAGATCCTGAATCTCGATCCCTATAACATCGCGGCGCGAAAATTTCAGGAGAAGGTCAACAAGGCGATCGATGCCTACGGGGTGGTCAGCTACAATGAAGCCCGTTCACGAGCGGTTCGTAATGTCGACAAGGCATGGGCGAATCCGATTCGGCGGTTCAACCTGCCGTCCGGACAAATCGTCGATTCGAATTCAACCGGCCCCAGCCGCACCGACCTGATTTCCCGGAAACTCGAGCGCATCGTGATTCCCAAGCTGGAGCTGAAGGACGCGACCATTCGTGAGGCCGTTGAATTCCTGAAAAAGAAGAGTGTCGAACTCGACACGACGGAGCCGAATGCCGCGAACCGGGGCGTCAACATCGTGCTCAAGCTCGAGGGCGGTGGCGGTGGCGGACCCGCCGAAGTCCCTGTGATCCCCGGTGGCGCCCCAGCGATTCCCGGCCTCGATCCCATCCCTGGAGCCGCTGCAGCGCCCGCAGCAGCGGCCGCAGCACCTGCCTTTGGCGGTATCAATGCCGCCGATCAGCGGGTTACCGTGACGCTGACCAATATCCCGCTTTCCGAAGCGCTTCGCTACGTCACGAACCTCGCCGGCCTCAAATACAAGGTGGAGGCTTATGCGGTGCAGATCGTCCCGGCGAGCACCGTGACCGACACGGTAATCACGAAGGAATACAAAGTCCGCCCTGACCTCATCGGTCGCGGTCCGGGAGGCGATGTGGCAGCCCCCGGTCTCGGCGCCGCAGTGGGTGGAGCCGCTCCGGCCGATGCGACCCGCGGAGGATCGGGTATCGCCCGGCGTGAAGCCGCGAAGGATTGGCTGATCGCGAATGGCGTTACCTTCGGGCCGAATGCCTCCGCGATTTACATTCCATCGAGCACGAAGCTCGTGGTTCGCAACACGCAAGAACAGCTCGACCTTGTCGAACAAATCATTGCAGCGGGTGACTCTTCGACCGGGGTGGTGCAAATCGAAATCGAATCGAAATTCGTCGAGGTCACGCAAAACAACCTGAAGGAACTCGGTTTCGACTGGTTGCTCGGAGCCGGCAATATTCCCGGATCGAACCGCGTTTTCGGATCCGGCGGTACGTCGGGCATCGGCCAGGCGGTGAATACGGCAGACTTCCCATTTGTGACCCCGGGCGGCGCGGCAGTGGGCGGCAATCCGGTCACTGGTGGCAATCGGAGCGGACAGACCGCGATCAGTTCCAATGCGATCGATGCTCTGCTCTTTGGGGTGGTCGGTAATTCCGCTCTAGCCCCTGGCATCGCGGCATTGTCCGGAGTGTTTACCGATCCGCAATTCCAGTTGGTCATCCGGGCACTCAATCAGAAAAAGGGTGTAGATCTCCTTTCCGCTCCCCGCGTGACGACGAAACCGGGACAGCGTGCAGTGATCGAAATCATTCGCGAATTCCGCTACCCCACCGAGTTCGATCCGCCCCAGATTCCGCAGAACTTCGGCAATAATGGCGGTAGCGTCTCGCTCGTGGCAGGTGGCCTCGGCGGAGCTCAACAAGGCTCTTTTCCGGTCACGCCGACGACCCCGACGGCATTCGAGACCCGCAACACCGGTGTGACGCTGGAAGTCGAACCGAACGTCGGGCCGGACGGTTACACCATCGATCTGAACCTCGTCCCGCAGGTCGTCGAGTTTGAAGGCTTCATCAACTACGGCAGCCCGATTCAGAGCAGCAACACGAACTCGCTGACCGGCGTCACGACGACGAACATCATCACGCCGAACGTGATCAACCAGCCGATCTTCAGCACTCGAAAGGTGACGACCAGCGTGAGCGTGTTCGACGGCCAGACCGTCGTGCTCGGTGGCCTGATGCGTGAAGACGTGCAGAAAGTCGAAGACAAGGTGCCGCTGCTCGGTGACGTGCCGCTGCTCGGCCGTCTCTTCCGCTCGAGTGTCGACCAGCATATCAAGCGCAACCTCGTGATCTTCGTCTCCGCCCGCCTGATCAATCCTGCGGGCGATCCCGTCCGCCCGACGGATGAAGTCGAAGAGATCGTCGAGACCTTGCCGACGCCGGAAATCCTGCCTGAAGCGGGTCTCCCGCTGATGTCGAAGTAGCGCGGGCCCGTGCCCGTCCTCGGCATCACCGGAGGCATCGCAACGGGGAAATCCACCTTTACCCGCGCGCTGCTCCAGCGATTGCCCGCCGAGGCTTTCGACGCCGATCGCTTCGCTCGGAGCCTGCTCGAGAGCGACGCTGCCACCCGAGTGGCAGTGGCGAATACTTTTGGGACCGACATCTATCCCGGTGGCGGTCCGCCGGATCGTGTTCGACTGCGAGAGTTAATTTTTGCCGACCCGGCGAACCGGGCACGGCTGAACGAAATCCTCCATCCCGCGGTCCGCGCCCGGTGGGTGGACCTCGGCGACACTGCCCGCACGAAAGGCGAGTGGTTGCTCGTCGATATTCCGCTCCTTTACGAAACGGGCTCGGAGGTCCATCTTGACCGCGTGATCGTGGTGGGCTGTTCGCCGTCTACTCAGCGACGACGCCTCCAAAATGACCGCGCGCTGCCCCTGGAAATGGCCGAGCGAATCATCGCCGCCCAACTCGATCTCCCCACAAAAATCAAACGAGCCGACCACGTCATCTGGAATGACTCCAGCCCCGCCAGCCTCGATGCCCAGGCGGATCTCCTGACCCAATGGCTCTCCCAACACTATGGATGAAAATCCCACTCCCCTATCACCGCCAGCGGTGACCGACCTGGATGCCGCGGCGACGACCGCCGTGGCCGAACCGCCCCAAGTTCCCGAGAAGCTCTCGATGGACGAATTGCACCGGGAAACCTTGCTCGAGCTGACGGAACGCGCAGCGAAGTTCCACCTCAAGCTGAGTCCGGACAAGACCCGGCACCACCTCGTGATCGACCTGCTTCGTGTTTATGCTTCGCGGGGGACTGAGCTTTATGCCGATGGAATCCTGGAGTGTGCTCCGCAGGGTGGAGGTTTTCTACGGTTCCCGGTCTACAATTTTCGCGCGCTGCCGCAGGACATTTTTGTTCCGGTCCAACTCGAACGCCAACTCGGCCTGCGCGCGGGAAACCGCATCCATGCGCGCATCCGCATGCCGCGGGATCGCGAGAAGTACCTGACGATCGATCAAATCGTGGACATCGAGGGGATCCCGCTCGCCGACTGGAAGGAAACCGTGGAGTTCGACAAGCTCACGGCGCTGCACCCCACCGAGCGGATCGTGCTCGAAAACACGAAGTGGCGCTCGATCACCCCGCGGGCGATCGACCTGATCGCGCCCCTCGGCCGCGGTCAGCGTGGCTTGATCGTGGCCCCGCCGCGGACCGGTAAAACGATCCTGCTCAAGGACATCGCGCTTTCGATCCTCGCCAATTCACCGGAGACACAACTCATTCTCCTGCTCGTGGACGAGCGACCGGAGGAGGTCACGGATTTCAAGCGAAGCGTGAACTGCGAGATCTACAGCTCGACGTTCGATGAGCCGGCGTCCCGGCACACGCAGGTCGCCGAAATGGTCATTGATCGCGCCAAGCGGCTCGTGGAACTCAATCGGCACGTGGTCATCCTGCTCGATTCGATCACCCGCCTCGCTCGCGGCTATAACAACATGCAGGGCAATCGCGGCCGCACGATGTCGGGCGGCGTCGATTCGAAGGCGCTGGTGAAGCCGAAGAAATTCTTCGGAGCGGCGCGCAACACTGAGGAAGGAGGAAGCCTCACGATCCTCGCGACCGCGTTGATCGAGACGAACAGTCGCATGGATGATCTGATTTTCGAGGAGTTCAAGGGCACGGGGAACATGGAACTGCACCTCGATCGCGCGCTTTCGGACAAGCGCATCTTCCCGGCGATCAACACGCTCAAATCCGCCACCCGCCGGGACGAGCTGCTTTACCATCCGCAGGAATTTGCCAAGATCGCCGTGCTGCGCCGCCAGCTCGCCGCCTTGCCGCCGTTCGAGGCGACCGAGATTTTGATTCACGCTTTGAAGTCCACCAAATCCAACGCCGAGTTGCTGCTCTCCGGCCTGCGCGGATAAATGCACCCGGTCATCGAAACACCCGACGCGCTTGCGGCGGTTCTTCCCCTCCTCGCTCCGCATTCGCGGATCCCGATCGATACCGAGGCGGACAGTCTTCACTGCTACTTTGAAAAGCTGTGCCTGATCCAAATCAGCGTCCCCGGGACCGACTTGCTGATCGATCCGCTGGCCGATCTCCCGCTGCAGCCGCTCTTTGATGCGCTCGACGGGAAGGAGCTTGCCATCCACGGCGCGGATTACGATTTGCGTCTTTTGCGGCGAGTCGGATACGCCGGACCGACGCGCGTTTTCGACACGATGATCGGCGCGCGGCTTTGTGGATTTACGGAGTTCAGCCTTGCGGCGTTGATCATGAAGTATTTCAACGTCCAGCTCGCGAAGGCCTCGCAGAAGGCGAACTGGGCGCGGCGCCCGCTGCCTCCGCAGATGACGGATTATGCGGTGAAGGATACCCATTATCTGCTCGAGATCGCCGGCTTCATCGAGACGCGGCTGAACGAGCTCGGGCGCTGGGAGTGGTTCGAACAGAGCTGCGAGCGGGCGATTGTCGCGTCGACGATCACGCGGGAGCGCGATCCCGATTCCCTCTGGCGAATCACTGGGAGCAATGACTTCCGGGGCCGCGGCGCGGCGATCCTTCGGGCGCTGTGGCTGTGGCGCGATGCCGAGGCGCAAACCGTCGACAAACCGAGCTTTCACATCCTGCACAACGAGCAACTGCTCCTAGCGGCGGATCGTTTCGAGAAGGGACTCGAGGTCGAGTACGCGCAACTCCGGGGCGGCCGGCGGGCACGGTTCTATGACGCGGCGCGGACGGCGATGGCATTACCGGATAGCGAGTGGCCGCAGATCGTGCGCAAACCGCGCTCGCGGCAAAGTCGCGACGAGGAGGTAAGATTTAAGGAACTGAAAACGAAGCGCGATCAAGTGGCGACGGACTTGCAACTCGATCCCTCGCTCATCGCACCGAAGCTCGTGCTCGAAAATCTGGCGGCGAATTTCGACGAAGCAGCGCCTCGCATGATGCCCTGGCAGCGCGCGGCGCTGGGGCTGTAGTCCGCGTTGCGTCGAGCCGGACGGTTCCACTGAAAACGCGGTCGGCACGGGGCGGCGGAACGTAGGCCGGATTTCCAATCCGGCATCCAGCGGCGCGGGCGGTTTCAGCGACCGGGACGCGTGCACAGGCGGATTGCAAATCACAGGCATCCGCTAGACTGCCGGAAATCACCCGGCGCGGAGCGCCCCATCGAAACACTGTCATCCTGAGCGGAGCGCCGCGTGGCTGAGGGGGAGGGTGGAGAAGTGGTGGGAGGGCGTGTGGGCGGTGCGCAGTCGAAGGACCTCACGCTTGTCTGCGCGGCGTGGAGAGCGGGAAAAAGTCAGAGATCGTTGCCTTCGGCTGTCTCGCAGACTCGGCTCGACTGCGCTGCGCCCGCGTTACCGCCTCCGCTCCGCTCAGAATGACAGTTGTTCTTTGGTGCGCTTCGAAGACGGATTGAAAATCCGTCCTACGTTCTTCGCCCTGCCAACTGCCGCGTTTCCGCTTAGAGCGCTGGCGCCGCTTCCGGGAGCGGCGCGGGCGGCGGAGGGGGAATGGGCGCCGACTGACTGCGGGCGGGGGCATTCCACGGAGCGAAGGGATCGTCCGATGCACCGGTTCCGCGGTGATACCATTTACCCTGCAGCGTGCGCGTCCAATATCCGTCGCCTTTTTTCGGCGCGTAGAGTGTCCGGCGGTTGGCCAGCGTATTGCAGCCGGAAAGGGAAAGCGCGACTGCGAAAAGCGCGAGGAGGGAAAGCGAAATTTTCACGGCGCGCATGGGAACAGAAGGGCCAAGAGGTGTCAACGGAGGCGCGGGAGAATCGGCAATTTACGAATCACGCATACTTCAAAACAGCCTGTCATCCCGAGCGGAATGAAGGGAGCCTGAGCGACCAGAATGAAGTCGAGGGACCCCGGACTACCTGAAATCGGACGATCATCCGAGCCGATGTCAGTGCCCGCATGGCTTCCACAGACTTGGCTCCACGCTGGCGCGCGCCATTCAGCTACCTTGGCTCAGTGTCTCCGGTCCGATGGGGCCGAAAAAAACGGGGAAGAAAGAGTTGACGCAAAGAGTCTCGCTATCAAGACTCAGTCGCAACATGACATCCCCACTCTCCTACCTGCCCCTCCGCGCCGCCGTTTTTTCCGTCGCGGGAATCCTGTTGGCTTCCTCTTCCCTCCATGCGGGCGACCGGAAGTTCGCCTTCTCCTACGAGGCAACCACTTCGCCCAAAGGAGCGATCGAGTTTGAAAACTGGGTGACTTGGAAGCATTCGGACAACTCCCTCGGCAAGGTCGATCGCTTCAGTTTCCGGCACGAAATCGAATACGGCATCACCGACCGCCTGCAGCTCGGCGTCTACGTGGCGGACTGGACTTACGACAGTCGCGATTCGGAAAAGAAAGCGCGTTACGATCACTCGGGCGCCGAGTTCATCTTCAACCTCACGAACCCGACCACGGACTTCCTCGGCTCGGCGCTCTACTTTGAGGCACTCGCGGGCGACGAGGTAGTGGAACTCGAGGGAAAGCTGCTCCTGCAAAAAAACTTTGGCCCGCTGACCATCGCATACAACGCCGTGCTCGAAGCGGAATGGGAAGGCGACAAGCTGGACGAACGCACGGGCGAGTTCTCGGAAACGCTCGGTGTGAGCTACGAGCTGACCCGTGGATTCTCCGTCGGCGCCGAGGTGCTGCACGAGGTGGAGTTTCCGGACTGGGGGAAGGCGGAAGACGGGCGCGTCTGGGCGGGGCCGAATGTTTCCGTCCGCGGCGGGCGGGCGTTTGCGGTGCTGGCCGGGCTGTTTCAGGTCACGGATGTAAAGGAAGAGCCGGAAGTGCAGACGCGTTTGATCTTTGGGTTCCATTTCTAAGCAGCCGGGCGCGCGCGTGACTCGTCTCCTTCCTTCTATCGTCGCGATCGTGGTCGCGGGTTTCCTCACCGGCTGCGCGGACCTCGCGCGCATCGCGCCGCCGGTGACGCCGGGGATGGTGGCCGTCAGCGGCGGTGTGGCGTCGGCGACGCTGGAGACCGGGCGTCGGATTTACACCACCCAGTGCACTGCGTGTCACATTGCCGATCCGGTGGACAAATACTCTGCGAGCGAATGGCGGAAGATTGTCGCCGATATGAGCCCGCGCTCGAAGCTCTCGCCCGAGCAGGAGCAAGCGCTGCTCGCCTACATCCACGCGGCGCCGAAGACGTTGCCGGGCAGCTGAACCTCAAAACGTCGATCGGAGGAACGTGCAATCCGGGGTTTCTATTTCCGGATTTAGGCTCAATGGGCGGGCGGCTTTCAGAAGGTTGGTCATCCCGATCGGAATGGAGGGAGCCTGAGCGACCGGAATGCAGTCGAGGGACCTCGGATGGCCTGAAGATCCATGATTTCCCGGAGGCTGAGGTCCCTCGGCTTCGTTACACTCCGCTCGGGATGACAGGCGTTTTCTAAACTCCTGGCCGAGAACCTCGACCGCGCATTGGCTACTCCGCGAGCGGCTTCTTCGTGTAGCGGCAACTCGCGGCGCGGCAGATGATGAACGCGGCTTGCTACTTTGCGATCGGCTTGGTCGCGCAGCCGCAGCCGCCGCCGCACGCTTTCCCGGATTTCCGCCGGAGCGAACGCCACACGAGCCAGCCGATTGCCGCCGCAATGGTGAGGCCGACGAGCACTTGATCGAGGACGGGGTTCATCGGAAGCCGAGCAGGCGTCCTCCTTGAAAAATGACGAACGCGGCGACCCACGCGAGCGAGGTCATGTAGGCGATCTGGAAAAGTGGCCAGCGCCAGGAATTCGTTTCGCGGCGGACGATGGCGACGGTGCTGATACACTGCATGGCGAGAACGTAGAACGCCATGAGGCCGATGCAAACGAGCGGCGTGAAGACCGGGCTGCCGTCGCGATGTTTCTCCGCGCGCATGGTGTCGCGCAGCGGCTCGGTGTCGTCGTTGTCGCCGCTCTCGACGTTGTAAACGATCGACATCGTGCTCACGAAAACCTCGCGTGCCGCGAAGCTGCCGATGAGGCCGATGCCGATTTTCCAGTCGTAGCCGAGCGGCGCGATCAGCGGCTCGATCGCGTGGCCCATCCGGCCGGCGAGGCTGTGCGCGATGGCTTCGGCGGGCGTGGCGTCGGCGTTGGCCGGTTTCGGATAAGTGGAGAGCGCCCAGAGCAGGATGGAGAGCGCGAGAATGACGGTGCCAGCCCGCCGCAGGAAAAGACCGGCGCGTTCCCACATCCGCAGCATGATCGTCCTCCACGAGGGCATCCGATAGGGCGGCATCTCGAGGAGCAGCATCGGTGTTTCCCCGCGGAGGAGCGTCTTCTTGAAGATGAACGCCATGACGAACGCCGCGACGAGTCCGAGCAGATACATGCTGAGCATGATGCCGGATTTTTGCAGCGCGGAGGCGGCGGGGATGAAGACGGCGATCATCAGAGCGTAGACCGGCAGCCGCGCGGAGCAGCTCATGAGCGGTGCGACGAGGATGGTCACGAGGCGGTCCTTGCGGTTTTCGATCGTGCGCGTGGCCATCACGCCGGGGATGGCGCACGCAAAGGAGCTGAGCATCGGGATGAACGATTTGCCGTGCAGGCCGACGCGGGACATCACGCGATCCATGATGAAGGCGGCGCGGGCCATGTAGCCGGTGTCTTCGAGAATCCCGAGGAAGAAATAGAGAATCAGAATCTGCGGGAGAAAGATCACGACGCCGCCGACGCCGGCGATCACGCCATCGGTGAGCAGGCTCCGGAGATCGCTCTCCGGCAAGAGGCTGCCGACCCAGGTGCCGAGCGCGCCGACCCCGCTATCGATCCAATCCATGGGGAACTGCGCGACGGTGAAGATGCAGAAAAAAATCAGCGTCATCATCGCGAGGAAGGCAAGCCAGCCCCACACGCGGTGGGTGAGGATACCGTCGAGGCGATCGGAGACGGACTGCGCGTCGAAGAGGCTGTTCGAGTGCGTCACCGCGGAGCAAATCTGCCCGATCCATTCGTAGCGCGCTTCGACCGGCGCGGAGAGCGGATCGATCCCGGCGAGGCGGAGGCGTTTCTGCGCTTCGAGCGTGGCGTCGATGGCCGCGCGCTCGTGGTGCGCGACCTCGGCGAGCGCCTGATCGTGCAGCGTGAGCAGGAGCAGCGCTTCGCCGCGCGCGACTTCCGGCGCGACGTGGAGCGACTTCGCGAGCGCCATCACTTCGCGCTCCAGCACGATGGGCATCTGCGCGCAGACCGGCGGCGGCGGGAGTGGCGAGCGCGAGACGGCCTGGCGGAGTTCGATGAAGCCGGTGCCCTTCGTCGCAACCGTCGGAATCACGGGAACGCCGAGCTTTTCGCGCAGCGCCATGAGGTCGATGACCACGCCGTTTTTCTCCGCGACGTCGACCATGTTCAACGCAACCACGACGGGAATCTGCAACTCGAGCATCTGCGCGACGAGGTAGAGATTGCGTTCGAGATTTGAGGCATCGACCACGCAGATCACCACGTCCGGCCGCGGCGTGCCGGACAGGCGGCCGAGAAGCACATCGCGCGCGACGGCTTCATCCGGCGAACGCACCTGCAGGCTGTAGCTGCCGGGCAGATCGAGCAGTTCCATCGGCTCGCCGTGGCTGCCGAAAAAGTGCCCGGTCTTTTTCTCCACGGTCACGCCCGGATAATTGCCGACCTTTTGCCGCAGGCCGGTCAGCGCATTGAAGATCGTCGACTTGCCGCAATTCGGATTGCCGGCAATCGCCACGTGGCGAACTGCGGAAGCCGCTCCGACCTGGGCGGGCGCGCTCATCGTTTACAGGCGGACGATGCGCACGCCGGCGGCGTCCTGCTTGCGCAGCGAGAGGTGGTAGCCGCGCAGCTTGATATCGATCGGATCGCCGAGCGGTGCGAACCGGATGACCTGAAACTCCGCGCCGACGGTCAGCCCCATTTCCAGCAGCCGCTGGCGGTGCTCCGGCGGAAGGTCAAAGCCGACAACGCGGCCGCGCTGCCCGAGCGGAAGTGCGCCCAGGTTTTCCGCGGTCTCGGGGCTCATGCCGCGACCCGCTCGACGTGGACGTGTTCGCCGAGGTTGCGGCCGATCGCCACGCGCACGCCCATGAGTGAACAGATGATCGCCGCGCCGTCCGTGACTTTGCGCACTTCCATTTGATCTTGGAAGCCGAGTTCCCGCAGCCGCACGCACTCGGGGCAATCCGGGCAGATCGTCAACACCCGCAGGCGCTCGCCGACTTTCGCGCGAGCCAGGGTGAGGGTGCCGGAGGGGTAGGGTGCGGACATGGCTTGGGAGTGGGGGAAGCTAGCAGTTAATGAGATTTCGTCGCAACTAAATTTCACGCCGACTCGGCTCTTGGGAAAGTGCGGCTGGGAAATCGCGCGGCGGCCGCCCCGGCGAGGCCGCCCGTGGCGAAGCAGCCCTGCATGAGGTAACCGCCGGTGGGCGCTTCCCAATCGAGCATCTCGCCGGCAATGAAGACACCCGGCACGCGGCGGAGCATTAGATCGGGATCGACTTCGCTCCAGCGCACGCCGCCAGCGGAGGAGATGGCCTCGGCGAGCGGGCGCGGTCCGGTCAGCGCGATGCGGCACGTTTTGGCATCGGCGCAAAATGCGGCCGCTGATTTCCATGGGCCGTGCAGGTGCTCGAGGATCGCGGCGGCTGCGGTGCCGAGGCGGAGGCGCTGGCGGGCTTCGGCGGGGAAGTTGCGCGTGATCGGGCCCATCTTCGCGACGAGTTGTTCGACGGTGAAGGTGGGCTTGAAATCGATCGCGATGTCCGGAGCGGTCATCGCCCGAAGCGACGCGCCGAGCTGGTAAAGCGCGCCGCCTTCGAGGCCGTAGCGGGTGACGAGCAGTTCGCCGCGCGCTTCGCTCTGCCCCGCGTGGACGACGATGCTTTTGAGCGGCTGGCCTTCCGCGGCGGTGAGCACGGCGGGCGGCCAGGGAATCTCCCAGCCACAGTTCGCGGGAGCGAGCGGCGTGGTGGCCACGCCGAGTCTGCCGAGGATCGGCAGCCACGCGCCGTCTGAACCGGTCTCCGGCCACGAACCGCCGCCGAGCGCGAGCACTGCAGCCTCCGCAGCGATCTCGATCACGCCATCGGGGTTTGCAAAATGCAGCGCGAGCGGCGTGCCCGGTGCGAGTCCGCACCAGCGATAACGCAACGCAAACTTCACCCCAAGCCCGCGCAGCCGCTCGACCCAGCGGCGCAGCAGTGGTGCGGCTTTCATCTCGCGCGGATACACACGTCCGGTCGAAGCCACAAACGTCTCAATGCCGAGCCCCGCCGCCCATTCGCGCAGCGCCTCGGGCGGAAACTCCGCGATGAGCCGCGACCAGAAATCCGCCGGCGCATCCGGCGAAAGATAGCGCGCGGCAAATTGCTCCGGCGCCTCGGCTTTCGTGAGGTTCAAACCACCGCGCCCGGCGACGAGAAATTTGCGCCCGACCGACGGCTTCGCATCGAAGACGGTGACCGCCGCGCCCGCGCCCGCTGCGACCTCCGCCGCGCGCAGGCCGGCCGGTCCGCCGCCGATGATCGCCACGCGCATCGGCGTGCTACTTCGCGAGCTGATTCACCGTGTAAGCCACGGTGGGATGCGCCAGCGGCAGGCCGGTCGCGGAGGTGAGGCCGAGCAGGTCGAGCTGGTAAATGCGGTCCGCCGTGATCGCGCCGAGCGTGACGCGGGCAGTGAGGCCATCCGCGCTGATCGCGATTTGTGTCGGCGTCACTGCGGTCAGGTCACTCTGCGGAGCTCCGTATTGCTGGGAGAATTTGTAGTGGTAGCTCTGCACCCGCCAGCGCGCGGCTTCTGCGGCGAGCGTGCGTTCGATGGGTTGCGTGAAGCTGAGTTCGAAGCCGTCCGGCTTGAGATGGATCTCCTTCACCTCGAGCAGCGGCTGGCCGGTGTAGACGATCCGCTGCAAACCTTCGACCGGCCCGCCCCAGCCGCGCATCGTCTGGCCGACGTAGAGCGCGGTGCCATCGGGCGAGAAGACCACGCGATTGTTTCCCGCCCGCAGGCCGCTGCCGCTCACGAGGAACGTGCACGCGCCCTGCCACTCGCCGCCGACTTTTTCCAACATCACGCGCAGCACCCGCTGGCCACTCTCATCCGGCACCAGCATCTGCCCGGCGAAAGGCCCGAACTTTTCACCCGCCGGGATGAAGATCGGCTGCGCGGGGGAGTTGATCATGATGCCGTGCGGGAATTGCACCGCGGGTTTCGCGCGCATCGCGTCGAGCTTCTCGTTGCCTTCGAGCAGCGGGTCGCGCTGCGGGTTGTCCTTGGTGAACGCGGCATCCCACACGAGCGACGAGGCGTGTCCGTAGAACTTCCCTTTTTCCACCGCGTAGAGCGGGCTGGTCGGGATGAAGTCGCCCTGATTGTCGGTGACCCACACCGTGCCGTCCGGCCCGAGCGCGATGCCGTTGTTCGCCCGGAAGCCGCTCGCCCACGGGATGAGCGAGCCGTCGGGTTTGATCTTCACGACCCAGCCGCGCCACTCGACGGAGGAAAAATTGCGCCCGCGCCGCCCGATTGCCGAGTAACGGCCGCGCGTGTGCGCAAACGTCGGGCCATTGTGCGACGCGGTGCCGATGTTCAAGAACCAGTTGCCCTCGCCGTCCGGCACCGGGCCGACGACGGATTCGTGATACGCGCCGCTCACGCCCCACGCGTCGCTCACCGTGTCGTAGCGATCGGCCACGCCGTCGCCATCGGTGTCGGTGATGCGCGTGAGTTCGGGAAAGGTCGGGACGAGCAGTTGATTGTCCTTTTCCACCAGCACGCCGAGCGGTTCGTGCAGCGACTCGTTGGAAAACACGCGCCACTCGAACGCCGCGGGATCTTTCGCCGGTTTGCCGATCAGGATGCCGCTGCGTCGCGTGACGACGACGAGTTCGCCTTTCGAGTTGAAAGCGAGGCCGCCGACTTCGGGCGCAACGCCGGGCGGGACGGTGATCTCCTCGACGCGGTACGCGTCGGTCTCCGCCGCGTGGGCGGAAAACTCCAAATTCCAAACTCCAAATTCCAAACAAACCGCAGCCAAAATTTTGAAATGAGGAAAGCGGAGAAATCGCTGCAGCGCGTTTTCGAGATTCATATTTTTGCTCTGAGTGTTTGGAACTTGGATTTTGGAATTTTTCCCGCTCTCACGGTTCTCCCGCGCTGGTCTTCTTCTTCGTCGGATCGGGCTTGAAGGTCTGTCCCGGTACGAACTTCACGAGCAGCATGAAGTGGTCGCCGTGATCGGCGGGAATCTCCAGCGCGTTGCCCTTCCAGCCGCCCTGATCGCAACGGATCTGCTGGCGAATCGCGGGATCGAAAACGAGGCGCGTCGGCTCCGGTGGACGCTCCACGCGGTAGTGAATCATGAACGTGCCGGGATCCGCGGGAACGATGTGTTCGTGAATCGTCACCCCGCCGATTTCGTAGGTGAACTGCGGCGCGCCGCCGACCACCTGATACCCGCGAAACTTCGGCCGCGCCTTGCCGTCGCCGAGTTGGAAGGGCATCGGTCCCGCCGCTTTGTAGACGAGCTGTCCGTCGATCTCCGGGCGGTAGTCATTGCCGCGCCGTCCGCCGCCGGTGCCCGCGCCCCAGTAGGCGGTGAGGTCGAAGAATCCGCCGGTCCACGCGTAGAGCAGGCGGCATTCGGTGGCGTCCCACACATAGGAAAAATCCTGGCCGAAATTCACCGCGATCCCGACCGGAATACCATCCTCCGGCGGCACGTCCTTGCCTTCCACATCCTGGCCGGTGCTCGGATTGTAGGGCCGCGCGGGCAGGCCGCGATCGTGGTGCGCGAGCACTTCCTCACCGAGGCCCGGATTCGGCACAAAACTGCGCAGAATGTAAGGCCGCTCGCGCGTGCCCTTCGGCGTGGGCGTCACCCCGCTGAGTTTGAGCGCGTCGACGATTTTCGCGCTCTCGAGTTTCTCCACCAGCGGAGCTTCGAGTTTCTCCTTCTCCGCTTTCACGCGCATGATGCCGCGCATGATCGTGCCGTGGCCGGGGAAGGTGCAGAGATACGGATATTCGCCGACCGCGGCGGGTGCGGTCAGCTTCACCAACTCGGAGGTGCCGGGATTGATGACCTTCGTCGCAGCGAGCACGTCGGCGGAAGTGGGGACGTAGTTTTTCACCAGACCGTCCGTGCCCATCGCCATGGCCTGAACCACGATTTCATCGGCCTTGCCGGGCGGCACGAGCACGAAGTTGTGCGGCATGATGCAGGTGTTTTTCAGCGTTACTTCCACCGCTGTGCCGGCCCGCACATCGAAGCGAGTGGTGGCGAAGCGCAGCGCGCCGGGGACGACCTCGATCGTCACGCGCGTCGGTTTCGGCGGCTTGGCGGGTTTCGGTGGGTCGGCGGCGAATGCGGTCAGCGCGATCGCGCCGAGCAGTGCGGGGAAGATGGAGCGGAGCATGGAAATGGACGGGGTCGCAGGGAAGCGCGATGGTTTAACCCGCTCGATGCGCGAAATCTCGAAATACTTTTGGCTGATTCTGGTCATGACCGCCGGCCTGACGTTTGCGGACGAGCAGCGGTTCGTTTTCGAGAAAGCTGAGATGGGCGTGCCCTTCCGCATCACGCTCTATGCGGCGGATGAAGCGGCGGCGCGCCGCGCGGCGGATGCGGCCTTCGAGCGGGTGGAGGTGCTGAACTCGATCCTGAGCGACTACGATCCCGATTCCGAACTGAGCCGACTTTCGCACACCTCCGGTCGCGCGGTGCCGGTGAGCGGTGACCTCTGGCGGGTGCTGGAGCTTTCACAGCGCGTCGCGGAGCAGAGCGATGGCGCGTTCGACATCACGATCGGCCCACTCGTGAATCTCTGGCGCCGTGCGCGGCGAAAGCAGGAGCTTCCTTCCACCGAACTCATCACCGAGATGCGGGCGCGGGTCGGCTTTCGCAAGTTGCGGCTCGATCCCGCGGCGCGCACCGCCGAACTGCTCGCGCCGGAGATGCGGCTCGACGTGGGCGGCATCGCGAAAGGTGTCGCGGTCGATGCGGCGCTCGCGGTGCTCACTCAGCAGGGCATCACCCGCGCGCTCGTCGCGGCCAGCGGCGACATCGGTGCGAGCGACGCACCGCCCGGTCAGCCGGGTTGGAAGATCGAAGTCGCGCCGATCGACGCCGAAGGTGCGCCCGCCGCGCAGACGGTGCTGCTGCGACACTCCGCGGTCTCGACGTCGGGCGATACGTTTCAGCGCGTCGAGATCGGCGGCGTTCGATATTCGCACATCGTCGATCCGCGCACCGGCGTGGGCCTGACCGATCACAGCCTCGTCACCGTGCTCGGGCCGGATTGCACCACGACGGATAGCTGGGAAACGACGATCAGCCTGCTCGGCCCCGAGCGAGGACTGCGACTGATCGAGACGATCCCGGGCACCGCCGCGCATGTCGTGCGAAAACCCGGCGCGCAGATCGAGGTTCACGATTCCAGCCGCTGGGAGAAACTGGCCCGCCCGTAGCGGGTGGCGCGGCAATCAAAATATCGTGTCATCCCGAGGGGAGGGTAACGGAGCCGAGGGACCCCGGCCTCCGGAGGATCATGGATCAATCTGCACTCCGAGTTCCCTCGACTGCATTCTGGTCGCTCAGGCTCCCGCATTCCGCTCGGGATGACAGCGCTCTTTGGTTCCGCCGTCTCTCGGAAGTTGGCCGAGATTCAAAAAGCGCCTGTCATCCCGAGCGGAGTGTAACGGAGCCGAG